>NZ_DASSRA010000162.1:0-23087 GCF_035702065.1 Rhizobacter sp. | reverse complement strand
AACCCAGACGGCTTTGCGACATACCGCCAGGAATGACCGCCGTGATCGATTCGTCTTTGTTGGCTGCCGTGGCGCCAGCGTTGGTCGTCAGACGCACTGCGGAATCAACAATGCCGTAAATCGTCACCGACGACTGAGCCGATGCAGTACCAGCGAACGCGCCCAGCACAGCAAGAGCGAGAAGAGATTTTTTCATTGCGACTATCTCCTAGGTTGGATAAATGGCACCCGTCTGTCCCCTCTGCCGGGGGTGACAGGGCCGCAAACTCCTCAGCGGAAGTTGGAACGTATTGCACCAGAGCCCCCCAGGGTTGCAAAGATTCGCCGCGGGAAATGAGCGCTGGTTGTTGCGGGTGAACAACGAGGGAAAATGCGGTGCAAAAGGGTCGAAATCACCCATGAACGAGCGTTCAAAAAGTCAGGCAAATCAGTTGGATTCACCTAGGGTAATCTCGGGGGCAATGAGTACCTCCAAGGCCAGCAACCTCTCCGCCATTGACGACTGGCTCGCCACCGTCGATAACGCCCTGCGCACCCTTGCCGGTGCCAACACGGCCGCCCGGCCAGCGCCGCGACCGGCGACCGAACCTCCACCGATGCGCACTGAGGACATGAAGCTTGCAGGCGCGTTGATGCGGGTCAACCACGTGGGCGAGGTGTGTGCTCAGGCGCTCTACAGCGCCCAACTCCTTGCCACCCGCAACCCGGCATTGCGCGCGAGTTTTCAGCAATCGGCTCGCGAGGAAACCGATCATCTTGCTTGGACGCAGCAGCGCCTGCGGGAACTGAATTCGCGCCCCAGTCTGCTCAACCCGCTGTGGTACGTGGGCGCCTTTGGCATCGGTTGGGTCGCCGGCCGCATCGGCGACAGGATCAGCCTCGGGTTCATGGCTGAAACAGAGGCACAGGTCGAGCAGCACCTGGCCTCTCATCTGGATCGACTGCCTGCGGGCGACACGGCTTCACGCGCCATCGTCCAGCAGATGAAGGAAGACGAAGCCCGGCATGGCGAGCAGGCGCGGCGAGAGGGCGCCGCCGAATTGCCGACACCCGTGCGCTGGGCGATGCGTGCAGCCGCCAAGGTGATGACGACCACCGCCCACCACCTCTGAGCCGGGACTCAGGCGTTCACGATTTCAAAGCTGGTGGTGATCTCGGCCGTCTTGCCGAGCATGATCGTCGCGGAGCAGTACTTGTCGTGCGACATCTCGATTGCGCGCTGCACGGCAGCTTCAGGCAAGGCCTTTCCCGTCACCACGAAGTGCATGTGGATTCGCGTGAAGACCTTGGGGTCGGTCGGCGCCCGCTCCGAACTCAGCTTCACCTGGCAGCCTTGTACCTGGTGCCTGCCACGCTGAAGGATCAACACCACGTCGTAGGCCGCGCACCCCCCCGTCCCCGCAAGCACGGTTTCCATGGGACGGGGCGCCAGATTGCGGCCGCCCCCTTCTGGAGCGCCATCCATCAAAACCACGTGGCCGCTTCCGGTTTCGGCCATGAAGGCCATGCCGCTTGCCGCCACCCAATTGACCGTGCATTCCATTGCGAATTCCACCTGCTGAAGTGATCACCAAGTTGGTGATTGTGCGGCCCGCGCCATTTGCAGCGTTCCGTGAATGCATATGCGGAAAAAATATTGCGGCGCAGCATGGATCTCGATACAATTTGCGCACTGGCGTTCGATGTGTTTTCTTCCACGGCGCCTACCGTTTGTCTCCTCCACCTCCTCCATTGGTGGATTCAACCCAAGGCAGCAATGCCTTGGGTTTTTTTCTGGCCCGATGGCAACGGGCCCGTGAAAGGCCCTGCCGTATCATCCGGCGCCCCCGAAACACCACGCCGCAGGAGACGCCATGACTGGCCCCGTTCGTCTTTCCAAGCCCCGCCAGAGCAAGGCGCGCAACGACGAACTCGGCCTCGCCGGCTACCTGCAGAAGATCCTCACGGCCCGGGTCTACGACGTCGCCATCGAGACACCGTTGGAGTTGGCCAAGAACCTGTCCAAACGCCTGGGGAACCAGGTCTGGCTCAAGCGCGAAGACACGCAGCCGGTGTTCAGCTTCAAGCTGCGCGGGGCCTACAACAAGATGTCGGGGCTGGACGCTGCTCAGCTCAAGCGTGGCGTGATCTGCGCGTCGGCCGGCAACCATGCGCAGGGCGTCGCACTTGGTGCACACCGCCTGGGCTGCAAGGCGCTGATCGTGATGCCCGTCACCACGCCCAAGCTCAAGGTCGATGCGGTGCGGGCTCTGGGCGGCGAGGTGGTGCTGCACGGCGAAAGCTACTCCGACGCATACCTTCATGCACTGGAACTCGAACGCAAGCAAGGCTTGACCTTCGTCCATCCCTTCGACGACCCGGACGTGATCGCGGGCCAAGGCACCATCGCGGTGGAGATCCTGCGCCAGCATCAGGCCCCCATCGACGCCGTGTTCGTGGCCATCGGCGGCGGCGGGCTGATCTCCGGCGTGGCGGCCTACATCAAGTCGGTGCGCCCTGACATCAAGGTGATCGGCGTGCAGACCACCGACTCCGACGCCATGGTGCGCTCGGTCAAGGCCGGCAAGCGCGTGCAACTCAACGACGTCGGCCTCTTTTCCGACGGCACGGCCGTGAAGCTCGTAGGCGAAGAAACGTTCCGCCTCACACGCGCCCTGGTCGACGACTACGTGGTGGTCGACACCGACGCGGTGTGCGCCGCCATCAAGGATGTGTTCCAGGACACGCGCAGCATCCTCGAGCCCGCCGGTGCCCTGGGCGTCGCCGCCATCAAGCAGTACGTTGAAACGCACAAGCTCAAAGGCAAGACGCTGGTGGCCATCACCTGCGGCGCGAACATGAACTTCGACCGCCTGCGCTTCGTGGCCGAACGCGCCGAAGTGGGCGAAGAGCGCGAGGCCGTCTTCGCCGTGACCATCCCCGAAGCGCGCGGCAGCTTCAAGCGCTTCTGCGAGTTGATCGGCCCGCGCAGCGTCACCGAGTTCAACTACCGCATCTCGGACGAGAAGCAGGCCCACGTCTTCGTTGGCCTGGCCACCAGCAACCGCGGTGAATCGGAGAAGCTGACACGCAGCTTTGCCAAGCACGGCTTCGCCACCGTCGACCTCACCCATGACGAACTGGCCAAGCAGCACCTGCGGCACATGGTCGGTGGGCGCAGCGAGCTGGCTCGCGACGAGCGCCTCTACCGCTTCGTCTTCCCCGAACGGCCGGGCGCGCTGATGCAGTTCCTCTCCAGCATGCACCCGGGCTGGAACATCAGCCTCTTCCACTACCGCAACCAGGGCGCCGACTACGGCCGCATCCTGGTCGGCATTCAGGTGCCGCGCGGCGACAAGAAGGCCTTCAAGGACTTCCTCGAAGGCCTGGCCTACCCCTGGGTCGACGAGACCGACAACCCCGCGTACCGGCTCTTCCTGCGCTGAAATCCAGTCCCCACAAACGCACGGTAAGCTGCGCACCCATCCGACCTGATCTCCCGACGCCCCCATGCCTGTCAGCCGATCGCTCATCGCTTCCACCGCCAACCCGCTGCTCGAGCGGGCGCTGCGCGACAAGCTGAAGCGCCGCAGCGAAACGACCGGCAAGCTCGGTGAACTGGAACCGCTGGCCGTGCGTCTGGGTCTGGTGCAGAACTCGCTCAAGCCGCGGTTTCGCGCGCCGCAGATCATCCTCTTCGCTTCCGACCACGGCCTGGCCGTCGACGGCGTCGGCCAAGCGGGGCAGACCTCCACCGCGCGCCTGGTTCACAGCCTGCTCACCTCGCAACTGCCCGTGTCGGTGTTTGCGCGCATCCAGGGCATGGACCTCAATGTCGTCGACTGCGGCGTGGCCGAGGTGGTGGCACCTCACCCCCGCCTGATGGCTCGCAAGATTGCGCATGGCACGCGCAATGCTCGCGTCAACATGGCCATGACACTCGACCAGGCACATGCCGCGATCCGCGCCGGCATGGAGATCGCCGACTCGATGCCCGGCAACCTCGTCGCCTGCGCCGGCATCGGCGTCGGTTCGCAGGAAAGCGCGGCCCTGGTGCTGGCGGCGCTGTCCGGCGAGGCGGTTCACCACCTGGTGATGACGCCCGACATGGCGCCGGAGGACGAAACCCGGCTGATGATGGTGCTGCAGGCGGCACAAGCCCGCCATCGCGACCTGACCGACCCGGTCGAGGTGCTGGCGGCCTACGGCGGCTTCGAGATCGCCATGATGGTCGGCCTGATGCTGGTGGCGTCCAGCAAGCGACGACTCATCATGGTCGACGGCATGCCAGCCTGCGCGGCATTGATGGTGGCAGCGCGGATCGCGCCCACCGTCACCGACTACTGTGTGTTCTGCCGCAGCCACGGCCACCCGGGTCTCACGGCCACCCTGGGCCTGTTCAAGACCCTGGCCCTGCTGGAGCTGGGCATGGAAAGCACAGACGGGACCGGTGCAACGCTTGCCTTCCCGCTGGTGCTGAGTTCAGCCGCGCTGTTGACCGAAGTGGCCGAAGGCGAAGACGCCGGGCCCTCTCAGCCGGCCGACATTCCGACCAGCCCGTAATGCACACCCAAGCTCAGCGCGACGCGTTGGGGTTGCCGCCAATGCCCGGCCGCGCGGGGCGTGGACCCGGCGGTGGCGCAGGCACCGCACCGGGCACAGCCTGGGGCTGCATTTGCGGTTGAGGCGCTTGCTGCGGTGACTGTGGAGGGGGCGACACAGAATCCATCGCCGCTCTCGGCAAGGTTCCGGTGGCCGGCGCAGGCAGGGCGGGGATCTCAAGCACGAAACCCGACCCGCCCTTTTCAGAACCGATGGAGGCGCTGCGCAGGCTCACGTTCTGCAACACCAACTGGTCTTCGATGCGCGCGCCTGCAGTAAAAGCGCGAGGCGGCTTGCCGTCGATCGAGATCAACGCCACACCAGGTGTCATGCCTTCGGGGCTGGGCTTGGCGGCCATCACGCCCAGCAGCTTGAAGCGGCTGCTGACCTGCGGTGCCAAAGCGACAGCGGCCACAGGTTCCGCTCCAAGCAAGCGCGAGAGATCCCCGCGCACCTGCGTGGCATCGCCCACCACCACCGCGTTGACTGGCACGGGATCTGCCCGCACCAGCAGGCGCATGCCCCAGAACACGGTGGCCACAGCCACCAAAGCCCAAATCACGAAAGCTGACAATCGCGCAACCATCGGACGATTATGATTCAACGCCTCAACCGCAAGCCATCCGTGCAAGTCATGAAGAAATCTTTCGCCTCGCTTCACGTGCCACGCCAAAGCCGCGGCTTCACCCTGATCGAACTGATGGTGGTGCTGGTGATCATCGGCGTGCTGGCTGCGTTGATCGCCCCGAACGTGCTCGACCGCGCCGACGATGCCCGCGTGACCGCCGCGCGCACCGACGTCAACAACCTCATGCAGGCGCTCAAGCTCTACAAGCTCGACAACCAGCGCTACCCCTCCTCCGAGCAAGGCCTGCAGGCCCTGGTGGCCAAGCCCACGGTGGGTGTCATTCCTCCCAACTGGAAGCCTTACGTGCCCAAGCTGCCGAACGACCCGTGGGGCCGGCCCTACCAGTACGCCAACCCAGGCGTGAAAGGCGAGATCGATGTGTACAGCTTGGGTGCCGACGGCCAGATTGGTGGCGAAGGCAAAGACGCTGAAATCGGCTCCTGGCAGTAGGCATCGTTCAGGGGGATTCACCCTGATCGAGCTGGTGGTGGTGATCACGCTGATCGCCATCGCCTCGGGTCTGATGAGCCTCGCGTTGCGCGACCCGGCCGGCACCCAGCTCGAGAACGAAGCCGCCCGCCTGGTGGCGCTGCTCGAATCGGCCCGTTCCGAATCGCGCGCCTCGGGGATGATGGTGCGCTGGGAGCCACACGCCTCGGAAGGCAAGGCAGACGAAGGCGGCTTCCTGTTCATCGGCCTCACCAATGCCGGAGAGTTCCCCAACCGTTGGCTGGGCAGCGGCGTCTCGGCCGAGATCGTCGGCGCCAAGGCCCTGGTGCTGGGCCCTGAACCCATGATCCCGCCGCAGCGCGTGGTGCTGCGCCTGGAAGACAAGCGCCTGGCCATCGCCACCGATGGCCTCGCACCCTTCACGGTGCAGGATGGCGAACCTGCGGCGCAGCAATGACCATGAAGCAGCCCGCCCGCGGTTTCACGCTGATCGAGGTCATGGTGGCCCTGGCCATCGTGGCGGTCACGCTGGGCGCCGGCATCAAGGCGGCGGGGGCGCTGGCCGACAACGCGCAGCGCATCAACGAAGTCACGGCCGCGCAGTGGTGTGCCGAGAACGAACTCACCGAGCTGCGACTCACCAAGTTCTTCCAGGTGCCGACGGAGATCGAGTTCGGCTGCGACCAGTTCGGTCTCAGCTACAAGGGCAAGCTCGTCACACGCCGCACGCCCAACCCGAACTTCCTGCGCGCCGATGCGCAGGTCTCCAACGAGAACGGCCAGCCCATCCTGACGCTGTCGACCGTGCTGGGGCGCTGAGCATGACGACACGCCCGCCCCACGTCCCGTCTCGCGGCTTCACGCTGATCGAAGTGCTGATAGCCATGATGATCATGGCGATCCTCGCGATGATGGCCTGGCAGGGCGTGGACGGCATCGTCCGCACCCGCACCGTCAGCCAGGACCGGCTGGAAAAGCTGCTGCGGGTGAACACCGTGCTCGCCCAGTTCCAGCAGGATCTCGAAGCCTCGCAAGAGAGCGGCGTGATCCCCAACCTGCCCGCCTTCGATGGCATCTCGCTTCGGCTGACCCGCCGCGCCGCCGACGGCAGTGGCCTGCAGCTCGTGGTGTGGTCGCTGCGCGGAGGCACCTGGCTGCGCTGGGCCGGGCCGTCCGTGACCACGCGGCAGGCGCTGCTCAACAACTGGAGCAGCACGCAGCAGTTCATCGGCAACGAAGCCGGCCAGTTGCCCACGCTCACCGGCCTCAGCGAATGGCAGGCTTACTGCTACCGCAGCAACGCGTGGAGCAATTGCCAATCGAGTGCCGGCACGGTGGCCGCCGCCCCTCCTGGCGCCAGCGGCCCGCAGGTGGTGAACAACGACCCCCTCAAGGCCGTCCGTGTGGTGCTCAGCTTCGCCGAGAACAGCGGCTTCTCAGGCACCGTGACGCGCGAGATCGCGCTGGGCCCGCAATGAAGACGATGCCACGCGCACGCCAACGCGGAGCGGCCCTGCTGCTGGCGATGATCATCGTCACCCTGATCTCGACGCTGGCCGTGTCGATGGTGTGGCAGCAATGGCGCGCCGTGCAGGTCGAGACGGCCGAGCGCTCGCGCGCGCAGTCGGCCTGGCTGCTCTCCGGCGCGCTCGACTGGGTCGGCCTGATCCTCAAGGAAGATGCGCGCCCCACCTCGCAAGGCTCGCATTTGTACGACCACCTGGGCGAGCCCTGGGCCGTGCCCCTGGCCGAAGCGCGGCTGTCCACCTTCCTGGCGGCGACCGACAAGGACGCCAGCACCGACGACGCACCCGATGCCTTCCTCTCCGGCAACGTGACCGACGCGCAATCGCGCTTCAACCTGCGCAACCTGGTCGACCCCGCCACCGGGCAGGTGTCCGCGCCGGACAAGGAGGTGCTGCGCCAGCTGTGCGTCAACCTCAACGTCTCGCCCACCGTGGCCGACGTGCTGGTCAATGGTCTCAGGGCCGCCAACACGCCGGCCGGCGCCCCGGGCGCCTCGGCTGATGGCCCATTGCCGCCCAAGCGCATCTCCCAGCTCACCTGGCTCGGTGTCGATGCCCAGGCCCTGCAGCGCCTGGAGCCTTACATCGTGATGCTGCCCGACCGCACCACGGTCAACGTCAACACCGCCAGCCGCGAAGTGATCGCCGCCGCCATCCCCGGTTTGAATGTGGGCGACGCCGAACGCCTGGTGCAGTACCGGCTGCGCACGCCGTTCAAGAAGCATGCAGACATCCAGGCCCAGCTGACCGGCACGGCGCCGGAGTCGCTGGCGGGTGTCGACGTCAAGTCCGACTTCTTCGAAGTGCGTGGCCGCTTGCGTCTTTCAGACCGTGTTCTCGAACAGCGCTCCATGGTGCGGCGCAACCAGCGCAACATCGAAATCCTCAGTTCCGAGCGCATCAGTTCCAGCGACACCGGGCGCTGAAATGACATCTCGGACAAACCACAGGCCGTTGCAACCAACACTACAAGAACACGCCGCAAGCCGTTGATTCGGGTAGATTTGTACGGTCGTGCTCTTACATTTCCGCTACCCTCGCACGTTGTATGAGCACGCTTGTCGTTCAAATCCCTTCCCGCCCCCGCCTGCAGGCGCGTGATGCCGGCGCGCCGGCCCCTGAAGGCACCGAATACAACTACGCCCTGAGCCCCGATGGCCTGGCGCTTTCGGCGCAGGGCCGCTGCGCCGTTGCGCTGCTGCCCAAGGCCAACACGGCCGTGGCGGTGCTGGGCGACGCCGACGTGAGCTGGCACCGCATCACCCTGCCCAAGGCCCCTGCAGCGCGCATGCCCGCCGCCTTGGTGGGCGTGCTCGAAGAGGCGCTGCTCGAAGAAGCCGCTGGCGTGCACATTGCCGTCGCGCCCCATGCCGCGGCAGGTCAACCCACCTGGGTCGCGGTGGTAGATCGCAGCTGGTTGACTGGCGAACTCGCGCTGCTCGAGAAGTCGCATGTGTTCATCGACCGCGTGGTGCCGATGTCGTGGCCCGACGAGCCGCCCACCGGCCACTTTGCCGAGCTGGGCGACCCTTCGCAGGGCGCCACGCTGACCTGGGCCCACCCCGAAGGCGTGGTGCAGGTCAATCTGCAAGGCAGCCTGGCCCGCGCGCTGCTGCCCACGCCCTTGCCCGAAGGCGCGCGCTGGAGTGCGACTCCCGCCACCGCCGCCGCGGCCGAGCGCTGGCTCGGCGCCCCGGTCACGGTGATGGACTGGCCGCAGCGTGCCCTGCAGGCCTCGCGTTCGCTGTGGAACCTGCGGCAGTTCTCGCTGGCACGCAAGAGCCGCGGCACACGCGCCCTGCGCGACGTGTGGCGCCAGTTCCTCAACCCCGCCTGGAAGCCCATGCGCTATGGGCTGATCGCCCTGGTGGCGGTGCAGATCATCGGCCTCAACCTGTGGGCAGGGCACCAGCGGCGCACCGTCGAAAACAAGCGCCAGGCGATGGTGGCTCTGCTGCAATCGGCCCACCCGCAAGTGCGCGGCGTGCTCGATGCACCGCTTCAGATGCAACGCGAAACCGACACCCTGCGCGCCGCCGCCGGCAAGCCCGGTGACACCGATCTCGAGCCGATGCTGCTCGCTGCCGCCAGTGCCTGGCCCGGCGACCGCCCGCCGGTCGATGCACTGCGTTACGAGCCCGGCAAGCTGTCGCTCTCGGCCCCCGGCTGGGAGCCGGCCCAGGTCGACCAATTCCGCAACCAGCTGCGTCCCAGCGGCTGGCAGGTCGAAGCGATCAACGGCAACGTGGTGGTGACGCGTCTGGCCTCCAACACGGGGCGCGCGCTGTGAGCGGCCGCGGCATCGCGCTGCCAGCGCCCCTCAAGGCGCTGAGTACCGAGGCACGGCAACGCTGGTCGTCTCTGCCGCCGCGCGAGCGGACCGGCCTGAGCCTGGCTGCCGTGGCCGTTGGCATCCTGCTGGTCTGGTGGATCGGTGTCGCACCGGCCTTGCGTGCACTGCGCGAAACACCGGCGCAGATCGACGCGCTCGACATCCAGCTCCAGTCCATGCAGCGCATGGCTGCCGAGGCCCGTGAGCTGCGCGGCGCGGCGCCAGTGCCGGCCACCCAGGCCGCACTCGCACTCAAGTCGGCCACCGACCGCCTGGGCGACAAGGGCCGCATCGCGGTACAGAACGACCGCGCCACGCTCACGCTCAACGGCGTGACCGGAGAGACGCTGCGAGCCTGGCTGAGCGAAGCACGCAGCGGCGCGCGTGCCCGCCCGATCGAAGCCCAGCTCACGCGCGGCCCGCAAGGCTATGCCGGCACCATCGTCCTCACCATCGGGGGGGGCCAGTGATGGCCACACGCAAGCCAGCTCGCCGTGGCCTGAGGCGGCGTTTCGCATCGAGCGCGGTGCCCACCCAGTGGCAGGAATCGTCGTACGCCGAGAAGGCCTGGGAACAATCGCGCAATGCGGCCGCACGCTGGGCCATGGTCGGTGCCTTGCTCGGGGTGCTGGTCGGGCTCGTGGTGTTCGCCCCTGCAAGCTGGCTGGCCGGCGCCGTGGCCAGCGCCACGGGTCAGCGGGTGCAACTGGCCGATGCACGCGGCACGATCTGGTCGGGCAGCGCGGTAGCCGTGCTCACCGGTGGCCCCGGCAGCCGCGACGCCAGCGCCCTGCCCGGCCGGCTGGAGTGGTCCCTGGGTGTCAAGGGCGCGGCGCTTGATCTGCGGCTCAGACACGCCTGCTGCTTCAACGAGACGGTGAGCCTGCTGCTCAAGCCCGGCCTCGGCCGCTTCTCCGCCACGCTGGCGCCCAAGCCGGGCTGGGTCGGGCAGTGGCCAGGCGCCTTCCTCGGCGGCATGGGAACGCCGTGGAACACGCTGCAGCTCGGCGGCTCGCTGCGGCTCTCGTCGCCGGGCATCAAGCTCGAATGGGTGCAAGGGCGCTGGCTGGTCGATGGGCAGGCGGATGTCGACATGCTGCAGGCCTCGTCGCGCGTTTCCACGCTCGAACCGCTGGGCAGCTACCGCTTCACGCTGGTGGGCAGCGCCGGCGCCCCCACGCAGCTGCGCCTGAGCACGCTCGAAGGGGCCTTGCAGCTCTCGGGCGAGGGCAGCGCTGGTGCCAACGGTGTGCGGTTCCGCGGCGAAGCCCGTGCGGCCACCGAGGCCGATGAGTCCGCACTGAACAACCTGCTCAACATCATCGGGCGGCGCAGCGGCGCCGTGTCAGTCATTTCGATCGGATAAGAAGCATGAAATCGCTCGCTCTCCAGAGACAACGGACTCTCCTGTCCGCACCGCGGCGACCGCTCACCGCCGCGCTTGCCGCCGCCATGCTGTGCAGCTCGCTCGCACCCGTCTCGACCGCACTGGCACAGCAGCAGCAACCCAAGGAATCGCGCTTCAAGGGAGAGCCCGTCACGCTGAACTTCGTCAACGCCGAGATCGAAGGCGTGGCACGCGCCATGGGCGCCATCCTCAAGCAGCAGTTCGTGGTCGACCCGCGCGTCAAGGGAAGCATCACGCTCTACAGCGAAGAGCCGCTGTCGCCGCGCGAGGCGTATCTCAACTTCCTGGCCGCGCTGCGCGGCCTGGGCTTCACGGTGGTGGAGTCGGGCGGCCTGTTCAAGGTGGTGCCCGAGGCCGACGCCAAGCTGCAGTCGAGCACCGTCTCGGTGGGCGCCGTCTCGCGCCAGGGCGACCAGGTGCTCACGCAGATCTACAAGCTCAGCCACGAGAACGCCAACAACCTGGTGCCGGTGCTGCGCCCGCTGATCAGCCCCAACAACACCATCAATGCCAACCCCGGCAACAACACGCTGGTGATCACCGACTACGCCGACAACCTGGCGCGCATCGCCAAGATCATCGCGGCGATGGACACCCCCAGTGCCGGTGACGTGGAGATCATCCCGCTCAAGCACGCCGTGGCAGCCGACCTGGCCACGCTGGTGCAGCGCCTGAGCGATGGCGGCACGAGTGCGGCGCCGCAAGGCGTGCCGGGCGTGGGTGCCACCTCGTCGGTGATGGTCGACCCCCGCAGCAATTCGCTGATCGTGCGGGCCTCGACACCGGCGCGCATGGCCAGCATCAAGGGCATCGTCGAGAAGCTTGACCAGCCGACCCAGGGCAACAACCCGATGGGCAACATCTACGTCGTCTACCTGAAGAACGCCGACGCCACCAAGCTGGCCACCGTGCTGCGAGCAGCTTATGGCGCCGGTGCGGGCGCGGGTTCTTCCGGCGGCACCTCGTCGCTGGGTGGAGGCGGCAGCTCGCCCACGTCGGCGGCTTCGCAGCAAACCATGGGCGGCGCCCAGGGCAGCAGCGGCGCGTCGCCCCAGGCCACCGCGCCAGTGGCCCAATCGGCGAGCCCCTCCACCGGCGGCTTCATCCAGGCCGACCCGTCGACCAACTCGCTCATCATCACCGCGCCCGAGCCGGTGTACCGCCAGCTGCGCGCCGTGATCGAGCAACTCGACTCGCGCCGCGCCCAGGTGTACATCGAGTCGCTGATCGTCAAGGTCGACGCCAACAAGATCGTCGACGTGGGCATCCAGTGGCAAGGCGCCTCGGGCCAGAAGGGCGACAGCACCATCGTCGCCGGCGGCACCAACTACGGCCAGCCCAACATCATCACTTCCACGGCGGCGATCAACAGCGGCACCACCAACGTCGTGACCGCCGCGGCCGCGATCCCCGCAGGCTTCAACATCGGCCTGCTGAAGAAGATCGGCGAGTTCTACAACATCGGCGCGCTGGCACGCTTCCTCGAGACCTATGCCGACGGCAACGTGCTGTCCACGCCGAACCTGATCGCGCTCGACAACGAAGAAGCCAAGATCGTGGTCGGCCAGAACGTGCCCTTCATCACCGGCTCGTTCACCAACACCGGTGCCTCGTCCGGCGCGACCAACCCCTTCCAGACCATCGAGCGCAAGGACGTGGGCCGGACCCTGCGCGTCAAGCCGCAGATCGGCGACGGCGGCCCGGTGCGCATGACGATCTACCAGGAGAACTCCACGGTCGACCCTGCCTCCAAGCTGTCGCCGCAGGGCCTGACCACCGACAAGAGCTCGATCGAGACCACGGTCGTCGTCGACGACGGCCAGTACATGGTGCTGGGCGGCCTGATGAAGGACGAATACGGCGGCTCGGCCAGCAAGGTGCCCTGGCTGGGCGACATCCCGCTGCTCGGCGCCCTGTTCCGCAGCGACAGCCGCAACCGCACCAAGAGCAACCTGATGGTCTTCCTGCGCCCGGTGGTGATCCGCGACCAGGCATCCGCCAGCAACCTCACGCTCGACCGCTACGACGTCATCCGCGCCGAGCAAATGAACCGCGGCCAGCCGGGTGGCAACATCCTGCAGCCCATCCGCGAGGCCCCGGTCATTGCGCCGCGCCCGACCGAGCCTGGCACGCCGCCGACCGGCCCCGCGCCCGCGGCCTCCGCCGCCCCCCCGGCCCCCGCGCCGTCGAACTGAGCGCGGCCGACAGCCATGGGTTCACGCCACCCCCTCCCCTACGCCTACGCCAAGGCGCACAGCCTGCTGCTCGAAGACGACGGCGAGCGCCTGGTGCTGTGGGCGCCCGAGACGGTTTCGCTGCCCGCGCTGAGCGAGGTGCTGCGCCTGTACCAGATCGACGCGCTGGAGCGCGAGTCGGCCACCTCGCTGGGCAACCGCATCGCTGCGGCCTATGCCGGCGGTGAGTCGAGCGCGGCCACCGTCATCGGCGAAGTGGAAAGCAAGGTCGACCTGAGCCGCATGATGCAAGACCTGCCGGCGGTCGAAGACCTGCTCGAAGCGGCGAACGACGCGCCCATCATCCGCATGCTCAATGCCCTGCTCACGCAGGCCGCGAAAGACGGTGCGAGCGACATCCACATCGAGCCCTACGAGCGCAGCAGTTCGGTGCGCTTCCGCGTCGACGGCACGCTGCGCGAGGTGGTGCAGCCCAACAAGGCGCTGCACGCCGCGCTGATCTCGCGCCTGAAGATCATGGCCGAGCTCGACATCTCCGAGAAGCGCCTGCCGCAGGACGGCCGCATCTCGCTGCGCATCGGCGGCCGAGCGGTCGACGTGCGCGTCTCCACCCTCGCCTCATCGCACGGCGAGCGCGCGGTGCTGCGCCTGCTCGACAAGGGCGAATCGAAGTTCACGCTCGAAGGCCTGGGCATGGGCGGCGACACGCTGAAGAACTTCGACAAGCTGGTGCAGCAGCCGCACGGCATCGTGCTCGTGACCGGCCCCACCGGCTCGGGCAAAACGACCACGCTGTACGCCTCGCTCGGCCGCATCGACACCAGCACCACCAACGTGCTGACGGTGGAAGACCCGGTCGAATACGAGCTGGGCGGCATCGGCCAGACGCAGGTCAACGCCAAGATCGACCTCACCTTCGCCAAGGCCCTGCGCGCCATCCTGCGGCAGGACCCGGACGTGATCATGATCGGCGAGATCCGCGACTACGAGACCGCGCAGATCGCGGTGCAGGCTTCGCTCACCGGCCACCTGGTGCTGGCCACGCTGCACACGAACGACGCGCCAAGTGCCGTCACCCGCCTCACCGACATGGGCATCGAGCCCTTCCTGCTCAGCTCCTCGCTGCTCGGCGTGCTGGCCCAGCGCCTGGTGCGCAAGCTCTGCCCGCACTGCAAAAAGCAGGACGCACGCGGCCGCTGGCACCCTGTCGGCTGCCCCGAGTGCGGCCAGAGCGGCTACAAGGGCCGCACCGGCGTGTACGAATTGATGGTGGCCGACGACAAGGTGCGCGGGCTGATCCACGCACGCGCCGCCGAATCGCAGATCTTCGTGGCCGCCGAGGCCAACGGGATGCGCTCCATGCGCGATGACGGTGAACGCCTCGTCGCCGAAGGCGTCACCTCGCCCGAAGAGGTGATGCGGGTCACCCGCGAGTAAGCAGCAGATGCCTGCGTACAAGTTCGAAGCCCTCAACGCCGCGGGCAAGACATCCACCGGCCTGCTAGAAGCCGACAACATCAAGGCCGCCCGCGCCCAGCTGCGCGCGCAAGCCCTGGTGCCGCTGGACGTGACCCAGGTCGCCTCGGCGGGCACGGAGGCGAGCGGTGGCCTGCGCCTCACGCGCCGTGTCTTCAACTCCACCAGCCTCGCCGTGTGGACGCGCCAGCTCGCCGGCCTGGTCGGCTCCGGCCTGCCGCTGGAACGCGCCCTCACCGCCCTGAGCGACGAAGCCGAAGACCAGCGCCAGCGCGAACTGGTGGCGCACCTGCGCAGCGAGGTCAACGCCGGCTCGCCCTTCGCGCGCGCACTCGCCAGCGCACCACGCGAGTTCGACGACGTCTACCGTGCCGTGGTCGCCGCCGGCGAGCAAAGCGGTGCCCTCGGCACCGTGCTCGAACGCCTGGCTGACGACCTGGAAGAGCGCCAGGCCCTGCAGGCCAAGCTGATCGGCGCCACGCTCTACCCGGCCATCGTGTCCCTGATCGCCGTGGTGATCGTGATCTTTCTCGTCACCTACGTGGTGCCGCAGGTGGCGTCGGTGTTCACCAACTCCAAGCGCGCGCTGCCCGGCCTCACGGTGGCCATGCTGGCCATCAGCGCCTTCGTCCGCAACTACGGCTGGCTGCTGCTGCTCGGCCTGGTCGGCGCCGGTGTGGGACTCAAGCTGATGCTGCGCAACACGGTCTTTCGCGAGCAGTTCGACGCCACCTTGCTCACGCTGCCACTGCTCGGCAAGCTGGCGCGCGGCTACAACGCAGCACGCTTTTCCGGCACGCTGGCCATGCTGGCGGGCGCGGGCGTGCCCATCCTGAAGGCGCTGCAGGCGGCGGCCGAAACCCTCTCCAACACCGCCATGCGTGCCGACGCGATGGATGCGCTGGTGCAGGTGCGTGAAGGCGCACCGCTGGCTTCGGCGCTGGCCGGCAAGAAGCGCTTCCCCGGCCTGCTGTCCATGTTTGCCCGCCTGGGCGAGCAGACCGGCCAGCTGCCGCAGATGCTGGAGCGCGCCGCGCGCCAGACCGGCATGGAAGTGCAGCGCCGCGCCATGGCCATGGCGACCATCCTCGAACCGCTGCTCATCGTGGCCATGGGTGGTGTGGTGATGCTGATCGTTCTCGCCGTCCTCCTGCCCATCATCCAACTCAACACCTGGGTCAAGTAGAGCCCCCCAGTCGCTGGCGCTCCTGCCCCCAGGGGGCGCCACCCTGCGGACCGGCAGAGCCCGGATCCGCGGGTGTGGCTTGATGATCGTCTCGCTTCGCTTGACGATGGCACGGGTTGTGCAAGGAAGTACCGTGTCTTTCGGGTTGTTATCAATGGCTGCGGGGCCGCGGTGTCTGCTTCAATGAACTCGCGGTTTGCGTTTTCAGGAGGTCACATGAGCGCATCCAAGGGCTTGGTCACGGTATCGTCGCGCGGGGGGAGCATTCCCATCGCCCGCATGCGCAGCCTCTATCGGGTGGATGAAGTCGGGCGCAAGCTCGACAAGCTGCCCGACAAGGAGCACGAGGGCCTGCGCTCCACCTACGAGCGCATGCTGGAGAAGGGCCCGGAGCGCTTCCAGGTCAAGCCGTCCGGCCTGCCGGCCATGGACCACCTGTACGACGACCTGCCCAACTTCGCCGAGGTACTCGACGACATCAAGCGCCAGATCGCGCTGTGCGAAGACAGCCGCGATGCGCTCGAGATCACCCCGCTGCTGCTGCTCGGCCCGCCTGGTGTCGGCAAGACCCACTTCGCGCGCGAACTGTCGATGCTGCTCGGCACCGGCATGGGCTTCATGTCGATGAGCTCGATGACCGCCGGCTGGCTGCTGTCGGGTGCTTCCAGCCAATGGAAAGGCGCGCGCCCCGGCAAGGTGTTCGAGACGCTGGTCGATGGCCAGTACGCCAACCCGGTGATGGTGATCGACGAGATCGACAAGGCCGGCGGCGAGCACGCCTACGACCCGCTGGGCGCGCTCTACAGCCTGCTGGAACACGACACGGCGGGCAGTTTTACCGACGAGTTTGCCGAAGTGCCCATCGACGCCAGCCAGGTGATCTGGGTCGCCACCGCCAACGACGGCCGCAGCATCCCCGAGCCCATCCTCAACCGCATGAACGTGTACGAGGTGCAGGCCCCAGACCGCGAGGCAGCGCGTCACATCGCGGCCAAGCTGTACCGCAGCATCCGCGCCGACCACGACTGGGGCAACCGCTTCGCGCCCGAGCCCAACACGGATGTGCTCGACCGCATGAGCGAGATGGCACCGCGCGACATGCGCCGGGCATGGATGACGGCCTTCGGCAACGCCAAGCTGGCGCGCCGCGACCGCATCGAGCCTTGTGATCTGCCGGATGCCGGGTTCAAGAAGTCGAGCATCGGCTTCGTGCAATAAGCCGAACGCGCCACAACCAACGAAACAACGCCCCGCCGCCGGTGAAACACCGGTGAAGCGGGCCAGCGCGATGCTGTGGGCTTCTGTTTCAGAGGAGCCCTTATGACCCCCGTCCAGATCGGACACGTGCGCCGCAGCTTCGCGCTGATCGAACCCATTGCCGCGCAAGCCGCTGAGCTGTTCTACGACAACCTCTTCGCCGCCGACCCGAACCTGCGCCGCCTGTTCCAGGGCAACATGGCCCAGCAGGGCACGCGCCTGATGACCATGATCGGTGCCGCCGTCGACCTGCTCGACGAACCCGACACCCTCACCCCCACGCTGCGCAAGCTGGGTGCGCGCCACGTGAACTACGGCGTGCGCGACGAGCACTACGCCACCGTGGGCGGCGCGCTGCTCAAGACGCTGGAACAAGGCCTGGGTGCTGCGTACACCGACGAGGTGCACGCCGCCTGGGTGGCGCTTTACCGTGTGGTCAGCGCGACCATGATGGATGCGGCGCGCGGCGTGACCGCACGCGCGGCGTGACTCACGTGTCATCCCGGCGCGCGCCGGGATGACCTACTCCAGCAGTTGCGCCACGGCCGCCAGCAGGTCGGCCTTGGAGAACGGCTTGTCGAGGCCCGGGCAATGCGCCTTGCGCAGGAACTCAGCCGCCCCCGGCGACAAGGTGTCGCCGGTGACGAAGAGCATGCGCCGCGCGAGCGTGGGGTGCGCCTGCGCCACCTCGCGCCACAGCGTGGCACCGTCCATCTCGGGCATGTGCAGGTCGGAGACGATGGCGTCGAAGCGCGCCGTCTCCAGCAGTGCCATCGCCACCGCGCCCGATTCGGCGGTGGCCACTTCGTAGCCGGCGCCTTCGAGCATGTCGCGCATCAGACCAGCGATCTCGGCCTCGTCGTCGACCACCAGCACGCGCGACTGCTCCACCTCGGTGTCTTGCAGCGGCACCGGGCTCGACTCCTGCACCGGCTCGCCGCTGATCGGCAGGTTGAGCCGGAAGCTCGCGCCGCCCGCATGCGCCGTGGGTTCGAGCGTCAGGTCGCCGCCGTGGTCGCGCGCCAGAGAGCGCGACACCGCCAGGCCCAGGCCCGTGCCGATGCCTTCGGGCTTGGTGGTGAAGAAGGGCTCGAACAGCTTGGCGCGCAACTCGGGCGGCACACCCGGCCCGTTATCGGAGACGCGCAACCAGACGCGCGGCTCGCGGTTCTCGCGCCGCACCTCGACGCCGCTTTCGATGAGCACGCGGCGCTCGCCTTCCGTGCCCGCCAGCGCCTGCTGCGCATTGACCAGCAGGTTGAGCACGATCTGCCCGACCTGGTCGCCATCGGCCTTCACGCTGGGCAGGTCGTCGAGCAGCTGCAGCTTCATCTCCACGCCGTGGCTGCGGTAGCTGTAGTTCAGCATCTCCGCCGCCGCACGGGTCAGGTCGTTGAGCGACACGTTCTCGCGCGTGGCCGGCTTGCTGCGCGCCATGTTGAGGAAGGTGCGCACGATGCGCCCGCAGCGCTCGGCCGCTTCGCGGATACGCTGCACGTCGAGCTTGAGGTCGGGGTCGTCGCACTTCTCTTCGAGCAGGCTGGCGCGGCCCATCACGATGGCCAGCGGGTTGTTCAGCTCGTGCGCCACGCCGGCCAGCAGGCTGCCCATGGCGGAGAGCTTTTCGCTCTGGCGCAGCGCGTCGCGCTGGCGCTCGATCTGCTGCGAGGAGTTGAAGCGCTCGGTCACGTCGACCAGCGAGGCGGTGTAGTAGCCGGTGCCGCCCACGTTGGTGCGCCACAGCACCATCTCGATGGGGAACTCGCTGCCGTCAGCGCGCAGCGCGTGCAACTCCATGCGTTTGCCCAGCACGCGGCCTTCGCCCCCTGCCTCCAGCCGGCGGATTCCGGCCTCGTGCGCCACGCGGTAGCGCTCCGGCATGATGACCTGGCTCACCGGCAGGCCCACCACCTCGATGCGCTTGCGCCCGAACATGGCCTCCGCCGCGGGGTTGAACTCGACGATGCGGCCGTGCCCGTCGGTGGAGATCAGCGCAGCCAGCGCGTGGTCGACGATGGCCGACTTGAGCGCCTCGCTCGCCTGCAACTGGCCCTGCTGCTCGGCCAGCTGTTCTTCGCGCAGCTTGAGCTCGGTGTGGTCGCGCCCGAACACCACGATGCCCTGCACCTCGGCACCCGCCGGCGCGAAGGGCACCATGGTTTCCTGCAGGAAGCGGCGCCCGCGCGTGGGGTACTCGACCCAGCCCTGCCAGCGCAGCGTGTCGCCATTGAACAGGCGCTCGGCCCAGGGCAGGTAGCCGGCGTACACCTCGGGACCCAGCACGCTGGAGAGGTGTTGGCCGATCACCTGCTCGGCGGGGCGGCCGTAGAACTCCAGCGCTTCGCGGTTGGCGTAGATGAAGCAGTGGTCTCGCCCGACCACCGCCACGCGGGCGGTGATGTTGTCGAGCAGGGCGCTCATCAGCTCGGGCGCGAGCGACGGGAGCGGAGACTTGTCTTTGCCCCAGGGCGAGGGGCCGGTCCAGACAAACTCTCGCTCAAGACCTTTCATGACGCCCTGGCAGCCGGGGGCACGAACACGTAGCCCACGTTGCGCACGGTCTTGAGCACCTCGGGTTTGTCGGGGTTGGTTTCGATCTTGCGGCGCAGGCGCATCACGCGCAGGTCGATGGAGCGGTCGAACACGTCCCAGCCGCGGTTGTGGGCCTGCTCCATGATCTGGTCGCGGTTGAGCGGGCGGTTGGGGTTGCGCGCAAAGAGTGCGAGCAGGTCGAACTCGGCGGCGCTGATCTCGATCTCGTTCTGGTCGGCACCGAACAGGCGGCGCTCTTCCAGGTCGAGCTGGCAGCTGCCGAACTGCACGCGGTTCGCTTCGAGCTGCGGCACCGCGGGCTGCGACAGCTTCAGGCGGCGCAGCACGGCACGCACCCGCGCCAGCAGCTCGCGCATCTCGAAGGGCTTGGGGATGTAGTCGTCGGCGCCCAGCTCCAGGCCGACCACGCGGTCGACCGATTCGCCGGCCGTGGTGAGCATCACCAAGCCGACGCGCGGGTGCGCGTCGCGCAGCCAGCGCGCGAGCGAGAGGCCGTTTTCGCCGGGCATGTTGACGTCGAGGATGGCCAGGTCGGGCAGCGATTCGGCCAGGGCGTCACGGGCGGCCTGCGCGTCGGCGGCCACGCGCACGGCGAAGCCATGGCGGCCGAAATACTCGCTCAGCAGAGAGCGCAGCTCGGGTTCATCGTCGACCACCAGGACGGTGGTGCCTGTGCTGGCATCGCCTTGTGTCATGGCCTGCGCTCCGCGCGGGGGTGTGGGCAGGGCCGGATCATATCGGTCGGCGCTGGGTGCGGACACGGGGGCTGACATCGGCGCATTGCGGGCCAGGTCGGCCCGGCTGAGCACGGCAGCGATCCACTCCCGCGACGAGGACTGCACAAGTGAAGCGCTCATGGGCGCACGGCGTTCAGACAGCACCGTGCGTCGCCACGAGGTCTTCGGCGAAGGCTTCGCTGCGAAACACCACCGGGCGGGTGTCGGCGAAGTCAGGGCGGTGCGCTCGCACGTCGCGCGAGCGGACGGTGCTGCGGCGGTCGATGCGGGCAGCCCGGGCGGTGGGGCGGGCAAAGAGGCGTTGCAGCGTGGCGGTGACGATCTGGCTCATGGCGGGCTCCGGTGGCGGTTCGGCAGACTGCGTGTTGCCGATGCCGTCACTGTCGCGCCGTGCCGTATCACCGGCGTTTCGGGTTCCGGCCCCGCATGTTTCGTTTGTTTCAGTGGGCTTTTATGATCCCCGCATGCCTGTCACCCTTGCCGGCCAACTGGTCGTTGCCATCTCCTCCCGCGCCCTGTTCGACTTCGAAGAAGAGAACCGCCTGTTCGAAGCCGGCGACGACCGCGCCTACATGCAGCTGCAGCTGCAGCGGGTGGACGTGCCGGCCAAGCCGGGCGTGGCCTTCTCGCTGGTGAACAAGCTGCTGGCCTTCAATGCCAAGTCGCCGGCGGTCGAGGTGGTGATCCTCTCGCGCAACGACCCGGTCTCGGGCATGCGGGTATTCCGCTCGGCCAAGCACTACGGCCTGCCCATCCAGCGCGGCGTGTTCACGCGCGGCGAATCGCCCTGGCGCTACCTGAAGCCGCTCAACGCCAACCTGTTCCTCTCGACCAACGAGCCCGACGTCCGCTCGGCGCTCGAAGCCGGCGTACCGGCTGCGCGCGTCTACCCGCACTCGGCGCGCGCCTCCGACGCGCACCCGAACGAAGTGCGCATCGCCTTCGACGGCGACGCCGTGCTCTTCTCCGACGAAGCCGAGCGCGTGTTCCAGCGCGCCGGGCTGGATGCCTTTCAGGCCCACGAGCGCGACCGCGCCGAGCTGCCGCTGGCCGCCGGCCCTTTCAAGCCCTTGCTCGACGCGCTGCAGCTGCTGCAGCGGCAGGAGTCGCCGACCATGCGCCTGCGCACTGCGCTGGTCACGGCGCGCAGCGCACCGGCGCACGAGCGCGCCATCCGCACGCTGATGGAATGGAACATCGACATTGACGAAGCCATGTTCCTGGGCGGGCTGCCGAAGGGCGCCTTCCTGCGCGAGTTCGAGCCCGACTTCTTCTTCGACGACCAGACCGGCCACATCGAGAACGCGCTGCTGCACGTGCCCTCGGGACACGTGGCCGCGGGTGTGACTAACCTCTGAACGGGGCGAACCACCCCAGGCCCGCCGATGTTCCAGCTCGCGGCCGGTACTCGGCGCCGACGTGGCCGCTGTAGCCCAAGGCATCGATCAGATCGAACAGGTAGGGGTAGTTCAGCTCGCCCAGGTCCGGCTCGTGGCGCTCGGGCACGCCGGCGATCTGGATGTGGCCGACGCGCCCCGTGGGCAGGTACTGGCGCAGCTTCATCGCCACGTCGCCCTCGACGATCTGGCAGTGGTACAGGTCCATCTGCACCTTGAGGTTGGGCGCACCGATCTCGGCCACGATGTCGTGCGCGTGGTCTTGCCGGTTGAGGAAGTAGCCGGGCATGTCGCGCCGGTTGATGGGCTCGATCAGCAGGTCCACGCCCAGCGGCTGCGCCTGCTGCGCAGCCCAGGCCAGGTTGTGCAGGCAGGTGCGTTGCTGCAGTGCACGGTCCGCGCCCGCCAGGCCCGCCATCACATGGATGCGCGGTACGGCCAGCGCCTGGGCGTAGCCGAGGGCCTGGTCGATCGCGCTGCGGAACTCGGCCTCGCGCCCGGGCACGCAGGCCAGCCCACGGTCGCCGGCCGCCCAGTCGCCCGGCGGCGCGTTGAACAGCACCTGCTGGAGGCCGTGCGAGCGCAGCGCCTCGGCCAGCACCTGGGGCGCGTGCTCGTAGGGGAAGAGGTACTCCACCGCCTCGAAGCCATCGCGCCGCGCGGCGGCAAAACGGTCGAGGAAGGCGTGTTCCCCGTACATCAGGCTCAAATTGGCGGCAAAACGTGGCATGGGCGCAAACGATAGCAGGCCATTCGCCCGGGCTTGGCCGCTGAGCGGGCACTCGCCTTGGGGCAGTTCATCTTGAATTCGTTCAGGTTGGCGTCATACTCACAGTCCACGGCGGGGTGTTCCCGCCATTTCCGAGAACTGCATGAAACGCATTTTGCTGAGCCTGTTCGTTGCCACCTTGAGCCTGGGCTTCGTTGCCACGCAGGTCGAGGCCAAGCGCCTGGGCGGCGGCTCCACCTCGGGCATGAAGCGGCAGACGCCGGCGCCGCAGCCGGCCCAGCCGCCGGCGCAGTCGGTGCCTGCCAAGCCCGCGGCCGCTCCCGGCGCCACCGCGCCCGCCGCCCCGGCGGCCGCGCCCAAGCGCTCGTGGATGGGCCCGATCGCCGGCCTCGCCGCCGGCCTCGGCATCGCCGCGCTGATGAGCCACCTCGGTCTCGGCGCCGAGTTCGGCAACCTCGTGATGATGGTCTTGCTCGGCCTCGTCGCCTTTGTGCTGGTTCGCTTCCTGTTGCGCCGTTTCAGCCCGTCGCGCCCGGCGGCCGACGGCGGCATGCAGCTCGCAGGCGCGGGCGCTCCGATGGCGAAGGCGCCCCTGTCGTTCCCGGACGAGCGGCCCGCGCAGTACCGCGGC
>NZ_DASSRA010000161.1:0-3997 GCF_035702065.1 Rhizobacter sp. | reverse complement strand
TGCCGGCGTGGTCGTAGTGCAAGTGGGTGAGCACCACGTCGTGCACCTGCCCGGGGGCCACGCCCAGGGCCACCAGCGCCTGGATGGGGCAGCGCAGGAAGTTGCGCTCGCGCTCGAGGCCTGTGGCGGCGCTGAAGCCGGTGTCGACGAGGATGCTGCGCGCGCCCGACTTGATCAGCCAGACGAAGAAGTCCATCGGCATCGGGCCGTCGTGCGCGTCGGGCGGCAGGAAGTTCTGGCTGCGCCGCCGCGGCATGCTGGCGTAGCGGATGGCGTAGACCTCGTAGTGCTCGTCGGCGGGCGTCACCAAGGCTGGCCGAGGAAGAAGTACGCCGCCTTGTTGCCGCTGTCGGCGCGGCCAAGCGCGAGGTAGAGCGGGCCGACGGGCGTGTCGAGCGCGAAGTAGATCGAGCCGCCGTGGCGCGTGCGTTCGTCGACGCCGCCGGGCTGGTAGCTGATGCGGCCGACTTCGAGCGAGCCGCCGGCCTGCATGCCTTCGAGGAAGCCCGGGCCCGAGAGCCGGTAGTTGTAGACCACGCGGCCGAAGCGCATGTCGGTGCCCAGCAGCTGGCCGGTCTTGTAGCCCGACAACTGCAGGAAGCCGCCGAGCTTGAAGAGTTCATAGCTCGGCAAGGGACCATCGCGCAGGTTGCCGCCCCCGCGCAACGCACCGCGGAACACGTGCGGGCCCCAGTGCGTGGCGCCCTGCAGCGAGACGTCGGCCTTGGCGTAGCTGTCGGTCGCGCCCAGCGACGGGTCGGAGACGTACAGGCGCAGGTCGGTGAAGTAGCCCGAGCGCGGGAAGTTGATGTTGTCCAGCCGGTCCAGCCGCAGGCGCGCCTGGACCGCTGCGAGCTGGCGGGTGCCGCCCAGCAACTCAGCGGGGATCGCGCTGGTGTCGTCGGTGAACTCGACCCTGCCGCGCACCATCCCCAGGCGCACCTCGCCCACGGTGCCCAGCGGCATGCCGACGTCGAGGGCAACTTCGCTCATCTGCCGCCGGAAGCGCAGCAGGCGCTTGTCGCTGTCGAGGTCGTAGATGTCGAAGGGTTCGTCGCGGAAGCCGATGCGCGGCGCGATGAACAGCCGCTGGCGCTCGGTGAGCGGCTGGTACCACTCGCTGCGCACGAGGTTGGTCTCACCGATCTGCAGGTCGTTGCGCCACTCGGCACCCAGCGCATTGAGCCAGGTCCAGCGGTGGCTGCCCAGCAGGTTGAAGAAGGAGTTGCCTTCGAAATCGGACGAAAGCGAGAGGCCGAAGCGCAGGAAGTTGGGGCCCCAGGACTTCTCTGTCACTTCGGTCACCAGCACGCGCCCGCCACCGCCTTCGTCGTCGGTCAGCGTGTAGCTCAGGCTCTCGAAGTCGCCGCGGCTGTAGATGGCGCGCAGGTCGCGGTTGACCTTCTCGGGGTCGAAGGTCTGGCCCGCCTTCGTCTCCATCGCAGCCAGCACCACCTCGGGGTTGACCACCTTGGCGCCGACCACGCGCACCTCGTTGATCACCACCTGGGTGTCGTCGGCGGCCTGGCGGCGTGCCGCCAGCGTGGCCTGGTAGTCGGCTTCGCTCAGGCTGTAGCGGGCCAGCTGGTCCATGGCCGCGCGCGCCGCGATCTCGCCCTGGTCACGCGCCTCGGGCAGGCGGTCGAAGTTGGAGGAGGTGATGTCTTTCAGGTCGGGGGTGATCAGCACATCGCGCGGCGTGATCTGCTTGAGCGACTCCGTCACGTTCTCTTCGGTGAGGATGCGCAACACCTGGTCAGCCACCGACAGCAGCGAGCCGATCTGGTCGCGCTTGAGCAGCGGGGTGCCGATGTTGATGGCGATCACCACCTCGGCGCCCATGGCGCGCGCCACGTCGACGCCCAGGTTGCGCTTGAGTCCGCCGTCAACCAGCAGGCGGCCATCGATCTCGATCGGATTGACGGCGCCGGGGATGGCCATGCTGGCGCGCGCGGCCAGCGAGAGTTGGCCATTCGAGAGCACCACCATCTGCGCGTTGGAGAGGTCGGTCGCGATGGCGCGGAAGGGGATGGGCAGCTTGTCGAAGTTGGTGGTGGTCTGGCGCTGTGTAAGCCGCCGCAACACGGCTTCGAGTGCTACGCCGGCCACCGCGCCCTTGGGCAGTGCCAGCCCCTTGCTGCTGACCCCCATCTCGGGCCCGATGTAGTTGTTGCCGTCATCCGCCTTCAGGCGGAAGGGCACCTCGTCGCGCACCACGTCGTGGAACAGCGTGGCGGTGCTCAGCGTCTGCATCACCTCTTCGATCTCGGGCAGCGGCATGCCACTCGAATAGGCGGCCCCGACGATGGCGCCCGCACTCGTGCCGACCACGTAGTCGATCGGGATGCGCATCTCTTCGATCACCTTGATCACGCCCAGGTGCGCCCCGCCGCGGGCGCCGCCGCCCGAGAGCACCAGGCCGATGCGCGGGCGCGGCACGCCCGAGGCGGTGACGGCCGAGGCCGCCGGCGCAGCGGCCGCCAGCGGGGGGGCCTTGCGCACGGTCTGCGCCGCCGCACCCGCGCTGGCCGTGGCCGCCAGGGCACAGACGAAGCCGGCGAGCCACGCGCGCATTGCCCGCCTCAACGCGAGGCCGCGGAGGCCGGTGGCACCGCGACCGGCACACTCACGCCCGGCAGCAGCGAGATCTCGTCCTGCAGGCGCACGGCAGTCACGTAGGCGCGCGTCTCGCCGAAGCAGCTGGTGGGCAGGCCGACCTTCTCGTCGTAGGTGAGCGAGACGCGCTTGCCCATCACCGCGTTGATGTCGTTCGCCACCTTGTCGTCCCACACGGTGAAGAGGAACTTCTCGGGCGTGGTGCCAGGCATGGAGACCAGGGCCAGCTCGCCTTCCCAGGTCTTGCACAGCCAGCCCTTCTTGGACAGCTTCTGCACCCAGCCTGCGCGGTCGCCGGTGGAGTAGTTCCAGTTCAGCACCACCAGGAAGTAGGCCGCGATCAGCAACGCCAGGATCAGCAAGCCGAGCAGCCAACGAGTGAGACGCATGAGATTCCTCCAGCCGTTTTATGGGGTCGTTCAGGGGTACGCCGGTTTATAACCCAGCCTCAACGCACCGTGAGGAGTGATTCGACATGAAAGCCGCCGAGCCCGCCAGCCCCTTGGCACTGGACAAGACCGACACCAAGATTCTTCGCCTGCTGCAGGCCGACGGCCGCATCTCCAACCTCAAGCTGGCCGAGGAAGTGCACCTCTCGCCCACGGCGGTGCTGGAGCGCGTGAAGCGACTCACGCGCGATGGCTTCATCCTCGGCTACGAGGCGCGGCTCAACCCCGACAAGCTGCGCGCCGGCTTGATGGTGTTCATCCAGGTGGTTCTGGACCGCACCACGCCGGATGTGTTCGAGCACTTCAAGGCGGCGGTGCAGGTGCGCCCCGAGATCATGGAGTGCCACATGGTGGCGGGGGGCTTCGACTACCTCATCAAGACACGGGTGGCGGACATGGCGGCGTACCGGGAACTGGTGGGGGCGGTGATCTGGACGCTGCCGGGGGTGAGGGAGACGCACACGTATGCGGTGATGGAGGAGGTGAAGAACACGACGGCGTTGCCGTTGTAGGGGTGCCTCGGCTCGTTCGCGTTGAGCGCTCTTCGCTGTTCGCACAGCCCTACCCGTTCGGGCTGACCCTTCGATACCTCAGGGCAGGGTCCGCTACGCGGATCGGAGCCTTGCTCGCCGCTTCGCGTGGTGTGTTCTTCCTACTTCGAACGGGTGCGCCGGGAGTCCGCCCCGGCGGGCGGGTCACTTTCATTTGTCGCGCCAAATGAAAGTAACCAAAGCAAAGGCGCTCTTCACGTGGCCGAACTGCGTGGCTTCCAGTCTCCTCGGCCTGTCCTTGCCTTGCCACAGGATCGGCCGAACATCTGCTGCGACAGCACTACGCATCGTCTCGCCTCGCTTCGCATCGGCTCGGCCCGTCTTTTCGCGGCAAAGCGAAGCGAGCCGGGACACGAGGCCGAAGGCGAGCCTTCTCTTGGG
>NZ_DASSRA010000160.1:0-8255 GCF_035702065.1 Rhizobacter sp. | reverse complement strand
GCCAGCTGGATGATGGTGGTCAGCCCCTTGGTGGGCAGGATCACGCTGTCGAGCTGGCGCCAGGTCCAGTTGTAGTTGCCCGAGACGGCGCGGTTGTTTTGCACACGTTCCGGTATGGCCGGTTTGCCCGGAATCTCCGGTGTGGTCGGGGTGGCCGGAACGGCCGGGACGGCCGGGATGGCGCCAGTGGTCAACGTGGTGTAGAGGTATTCGCCGTAGATCATGCGGTCGATGCGCTCGGTGACGAGTGAGCGGCCGGCGCGGGCATGCCAGGAGAACGTGGATTGGTTGTCGTCGGTGTCGATCCAGCTAATGCCGCCGGCCAGCAGCCTGCGGTACAGGTTCGGGTTGGGGTCGCCCATCAGGTCGCCTTCCCAAGAGCGTTCCTTGCGGCCGATGTTGAGCTTGTTGCGCGCCTGCACGTCGTAGCCGAAGGGCCGGTGGTGCACATGCTCCAGCGTGAAGCGCTCCCCCGTCGAATCACTGAAGCCCACGCCGGCCACGGCCTCCTGCAGTTTCTTCTCCTTCACGCGCACCGTCACCGGCGTGGCGGCGGCTTTGGCGGGGTCGGGGTCGATCTCGACCGAGGCGCTGTCGTACAAGCCGATCTTGCTCAGGCGCTCCTGGTAGTCGAGCATGCGCTTCTCGCTGTAGGGCGTGCCGGGCATGAACTGCGCCAGGTTGCGCACCGAGGTCTCGCCGTAGTGGTTCATGCCTTCGATGCGCAGCTCACCCAGGTGGAACAGCGGGCCGCTGTCGACCTTGACCGCCAGCTCGGCCTCGTTGCTGCGCACGTCGATGCGCGCAGACGAGTCGGCCATGCCGGCGACGGCGTAGCCTTCGGCACGCAGCAGCGCGATCGTCGCGTTCTTGGCGCTGCGCCAGGCCGATTGGCTGAAGTGCTTGCCGCGTTGCAGGCCCCAGGCCTCGTGCAGCTTGGTCACCAGGGCCAGGGCGGGGGCTTCCCCGGCGTCGGCCCGCTTGCGCAGATCGCCCTCGACCTGCAGATCCCATTCGGTCACGCTGATCTGCGGGCCGGTGTCGACCCGCATCTCGATCAGCGGCGTGTCGTCGGCCGGGTCGGTGCGCATCACGGTGACTTCGGCGTTGAAGTAGCCCTCGGTCTCCAGCAGCTGGCGGGCCTGCGAGGGCGACGCGTTGGTGAGGCGCACCAGCTCGGCATCGGTGATGCCGCCGGTCTGCGGGGCGTTCTGGAAGCGGGCGAGGTCGAGGTAGTCGTGCAGCATCTTCTGCAGCTCCTCGGGTGCCTCGATGCTCAGCCGGTAGGCGACGCCAGTGGCTTCGGGCGCCGAAGCCGCCGTGCCGGGTGCCGGTGCGGCGGCCGATGGGGTGGCCGCATCAGGCCTGGCTTCGTCGGGCTGCAGCACCGCGCATGCGCTCAGGCAGGCGGACAGGATCGCGACCGCCGTCTGGCCCGGCAGGCGCCAGGCCGCTGCCCGGTGCTTCATTTGCTCAGCAGACGCATGGCCCCTTCGAGGCCCTGGAGGGTGAGCGGGAACATGCGCTGGTTCATCAGCTGCTGGATGATGGAGATGCTCTGGCGGTAGCTCCACACGCCCTGCGGCTCGGGGTTGATCCATGCGAACTTCGGGAAGGCGTTGGTGAGCCGCTGCAGCCATTCGGCGCCGGGTTCTTCGTTGTTGTATTCGACGCTGCCGCCGGGCTGCAGGATCTCGTAGGGGCTCATGGTCGCGTCGCCGACGAAGATGAGCTTGTAGTCCTTGTTGTACTTGCGCAGGATGTCCCAGGTCGGGAACTTCTCGCTGTAGCGGCGGCGGTTGTTCTTCCACATGAAGTCGTAGACACAGTTGTGGAAGTAATAGAACTCCAGGTGCTTGAACTCGGCCTTGGTGGCGCTGAAGAGCTCTTCCACGCGGTGGATGTGCTCGTCCATCGTGCCGCCCACGTCCATCAGCAGCAGCACCTTCACCTTGTTGTGCCGCTCGGGGATCATCTTGATGTCGAGCATGCCGGCGTTGGCGGCCGTGCTGTGGATGGTGTCGTCGAGGTCGAGCTCCTCGGCGGCGCCTTCGCGGGCGAAGCGGCGCAGGCGGCGCAGCGCGACCTTGATGTTGCGCGTGCCGAGCTCGAGGTTGTCGTCGTAGTCCTTGAACTGGCGCTGGTCCCACACCTTGACCGCGCTCTTGTTGCGGCTCTTGTCCTGCCCGATGCGGATGCCCTGCGGGTTGTAGCCGTAGGCGCCGAAGGGCGAGGTGCCGCCGGTGCCGATCATGCGGTTGCCGCCTTCGTGGCGTTCCTTCTGTTCCTCGAAGCGCTTCTTGAGCGTTTCCATCAGCTCGTCCCAGCCCATCTTCTCGATGGCGGCCTTGTCTTCGGGGCTGAGCTCGAGCTCCATCTTCTTGCGCAGCCAGTCGAGCGGGATGTCCTGCGTGAAGTCGGTGAGCAGCTCCACGCCCTTGAAGTAGGCGGCGAAGGCGCGGTCGAACTTGTCGAAGTTGGCTTCGTCCTTCACCAGCGCGGTGCGCGCGAGGTAGTAGAACTTGTCGACGGTGGGGCCGGCTTCGTCGTCGATCACGCCTTCTTTGATCGCTTCGAGCAGGGTCAGGTACTCCTTGACCGAGACTTTGAGCTTGGCGGCGCGCAGGGTGTAGAAGAAGTCGATCAGCATGGCCGGATTTTGAGGCATGGCGTGCGGATGTGCGCAAACCAACGCGACAGGCTGGAAAAGCCCAATGCTATAAGGATTGGCAGCCCTCCGACCGCGCATGCCCACTCTGTCAGCCACCCAAATTGCCTTCCTGATGGTGGCCTGCCAGCAGGCCGTGCTGGCCCTGGGGTGGCTGGTGGGCGCGGTGGCCTTCAAGCTCGACCGGCGCTCGGTGGTGCAGTGGGCGGGCTACGCCCTGCTGACAGGCATCGCGCTGGTGCTGTTCGTCTGGGCCACGGTCACCCGCAGCGAAGAGGTTCGTGCCGTGGGCAATGTGTGCGTGGCGGCCGGGGTGATGCTGATGCAGCGCGGCGTTCGGCAATTCGTGTGCCGCATGTCGCCGACCTGGGTTTACCTGGTGCTGCTCGCCGCGGTGGTGGTGATCTCGTGGTTCGGCCTGGCCGCGCAGCACGGGCCGCTGCGGGTGGCCACGATCTCCGGTCTGCTGGGCCTGCTGTGCTGGGCCACGGCGCGCGACGTGTACGTCTACGTCCGCCACAAGCTCGACCAGCGCTGGGGCCTGTGGCTGGCGCTGCCGCTGCTGCTGGGCGGGGGGGTGTTCCTGGTGCGCAGCGCGTGGGCGATGCTGTCACCGGCCACAGTGGTGGCCGAGGTCACCGCCAACAGCTCGCTCAACATCAGCTCGGCGGTGGTCTTCATGGTCACGGCCCTGGTGTTCCACCTGACGCTGGTGGCCCTGGTGGCCGCCAGCCTGATGGCCGAGCTGCGCCGCCTGTCGCGCCACGACGCCTTGACCGAGCTGCTCAACCGCCGTGCCATCGACGAGCTGTTGCGCGACGAGGCGCGCCGCGCGGTGCGCAGCAACCGGCCGTTCTCGGTGCTGATGGTCGATGCCGACTACTTCAAGGCCATCAACGACCGCTTCGGCCACGCCGCGGGCGACGAGGCCTTGCGCCACCTCGCGCGCATCCTGCAGGCGCAGATGCGCGACGTCGACCGCGTCGGGCGCTTCGGCGGCGAGGAGTTCATCGTCCTGCTGCCCGGCACCGCGTCCACCGAGGCGCTGAGCGCGGCCGAGCGGCTGCGCGATGCACTGCTGCGCCGGCCGTGGGCCTGGGAGGGCGAGATGCTGCGGCTGACCGTGAGCACCGGCGTGGCGGCCTGGCGCGGGCCCAGCGACGAGATCGGGCTGCTGCTCAAGCGCGCTGACGCCGCGCTGTACCGCGCCAAGTCGCTGGGCCGCGATCGTTTCGAGATGGATCAATAGTGAGGAATGCCAAATAAGTCACCTGATCGCGCTGGGGCTTAGGTGACATCCGAAGCCGGTGCTCGCATCATCGCTGCCGCAATGGCAATGATGGCGATATCGGTGGCGCGTTGGGTGGTGGCGGGGGCGGCGCTCCTGGGCACGCACGCCTGGGCCGCTGACCTGCTGATGATGGGCAAGCCCTTGCCCGATTGCCCGGTCGCCCCCTTCGGCGACGTCCCTCCGGCGCTGCTCGCCATGCAGATGAGCGGCAAGTGCGGCTACGACGGCGAGCGCTGGAAGCTCGAAACCCCACGCGTCAAGCCGACCGACACCGGGCCCAGCCTGGTCAAGGCCGAGTACAGCAGTGTGGCCTCGACGCGCCTGGCTTCGTCGCTGCTGGGTTCGTTCAAGTTCGACTGGGCCGGCCTGCGCGAGGCCGATGCCGATGGCGGCCTGCGTACGGCGCGCACCGCGCTGGCCTTTGGCGGCCTGCTGCAGGTGCTCGATGGCCTGGCGCTGCAGACGAACGTCGGCATGGAGCGCACCGTGGTGGAGCGCACCCGCGCCACCGTGACCAGCGTGTGGCAGCCCTTCCGCGAAGGCACCTTGTTTGCCGAATGGGCCGGCTCCGAGGCCGGCACCGAGGCCAAGCGCATCGGCGGGCGCCTGTGGCTGGTGCCGCGCCGCTTTGCGGTCGACATGGCGTTGCGCCATCTGCCCGACGGCGCGGGCTGGGGCGATCAGCGCTTCGGCGTGGCGCTCAACTGGCCGATCAACTAGTCTTCTTCTTGCCGGCGCGCCCCGCACCGGTGTCGTGCTGCTTCAGCCAGCCGAAGAACTCGCCGTACCAGAGCTTGGAGTTGCGCGGCTTCAGGATCCAGTGGTTCTCGTCCGGGAACCACACCAGCCGTGCATCGACGCCACGCGCCTTCAGCGTGTTGTAGTAGGCCAGGCCCTGCTGGTCGGGCACGCGGTAGTCGAGCGCGCCGTGCACCACCAGGGTGGGCGTCTTCATGTGCTTGGCGAAGGCGTGCGGGCTCTGGGACTGGATCTTGGGCAGGTCATCCCAGTACCAGCAGCCCAGGTCCTTGGCATGCCAGGTGAAGGCGTCGTCGCTGAACATGGCCGTCCAGTCGAAGCAGCCCGCGTGGCACACATAGGCCTGGTAGCGGCCGGGCTTCACGTGGCCGTTCATCCACGCGACCATGTAGCCGCCGTAGCTGCCGCCGGTGGCGAACACGCGCTGGCGGTCGACCCAGGGCTTCTTGAGCAGCCAGTCGGTGGCGGCCTCCACGTCCTGCAGTTCGAGCTCGCCCCAGCGGTGGGTGATGCTGTCGAGGAAGTCGTAGCCGAAGCCGCTGGAGCCGTGGTAGTTGACGCAGGCGACCACGTAGCCTTGCGCCGCGAACACGTGGTTGTTCCAGCGGTAGTGGAAGGTGTCGCCCGCGGCCGCGTGCGGGCCGCCGTGGATGCTGTGCAGCAGCGGGTACTTCTTCTTCGGGTCGAAGCCCGGGGGGTAGACGAGCCACATCTGCACCGGCTCGCCCTGGGCGCCGCGGATCTGCACCGACTCGTGCGCGCCCAGCCGGAAGGCCTTGAGCTTGTCGTCGTTGAAGGTCTCCAGCCGCAGCGCCGGTTCCGCGCCGCGGTGGGCATGCACGCGCACCGGGTGGTCCATCGCGTCGGCGCCGGTGACGAGGGTGTCGCCGGCGAGATCGAAGTGCTGCACCCAGCCGCCGCGCACGGCCACTTCGGGCACACCGCTTTGCAGGTCGAAGCGGTAGAGGTGGCGCTGACCCTGGTCTTCGGCGGTGAAGCAGATTGCGCTGCCGCTTGCGTCCCAGCGCAGGGGCGTGTTGACTTCGTGGTCCCACTTGGCGCTGAGCACGCGGTGGCGTGCGCCGCGCTGCAGCACGGCGAGCTGATGGTGGAGCGTGTGGCGCTTGCCCTGGTGCGCGGTGACGAAGGCGATGCTCTTGCCGTCCGGGCTGTAGCGCGGCGCCTCGCAGTTCCAGGCCTTGTCGCGCACCAGGAACTCGACCTTGCCGTGGCGCAGCCCGATCTCGGCCAGGGCCTTGCAGTGGTCGATGCGCCGCTCGGCATTCGGGTCGGTGGCGAAGACGATGTGGCGGCCGTCGGGCGAGATGTCGAAGGCGTCGGCGTCGGGCTCGCAGCGCGTCAGCTCGTGCTCTGTGCCTTCAAACAGGTCGCGGATGCGCCCGCTGGCCACGTCGAGCACGTGCAGGTGCGGCACGCGGCCCATGGGCAGGTTGTGGTCCCAGTAGCGGTACTGCGTCTCGCTGGTGACGTAGCCGCTTTCCTTGCGGTCCTTGAACTCCTTGTGGCGCTTGTTCTGCGCTGCCGTGCCCTTGAGCTCGGGCCAGACCCAGGCGATGAAGGCAATCCGCTTGCCGTCGGGGAACCACTTGAAGGCCTCGATGCCTGGCGCGAAGTGGGTGATGCGCTGTGCCTCGCCGCCGTCGGGTGCGATGACGTAGAGCTGCGGCGTCTCGTCCTTCTTGCCCTCTTGCTCACGCTTGGCGACGAAGGCGATCCGCTCGCCGGTCGGCGACCACGCGGGCTGGCCGTCCTTCTCCCCGCAATTCGTGAGCTGGCGCGGCGTGCCGCCGAAGGTGGAGAGCAGCCACAGGCTTGCCGTGCCCTTGTTGTCTTCCATCGAGTAGCGGGTGACCGAGCACACCGCCTGCGCACCATCGGGCGAGAGGGCCAGGCCGCCAACGCGGTCCAGCGCCCAGAGGTCATCGACGGTGAGTGTCTTGCGTTGGGCCATGGATGAAAAAAAGCCGCTCAGCGCGGCTTTTGAAGTTGGTAGAGGAGATGGGCTTTCACTTCAGGCCACTCGCCGGCGGTCAGGCTGTACATCACGGTGTCGCGCACCGTGCCGTCGCGACGCAGTGCATGGTGGCGCAGCACGCCATCGCGCCGGGCGCCCAGGCGCTCGATGGCGCGCTGGCTGGCGAAGTTGTAGTTGTCGGTGCGCCAGCCCACGAGCCTGGCGCCCAGGGTCTCGAACGCGTGCGTCATCAGCATCAGCTTGGCGGTGGTGTTGACGTGGCTGCGTTGCACGCTCTGGGCGTACCAGGTGTAGCCGATCTCCAGGCGCTCCACCGCGGGCACGATGTCGTGGTAGCTGCTGCTGCCGAGCACGCGGCCGCTGGCCTTGTCGATCACCGCGAAGGCGAGGCGGTTGCCCTGTTCGAACTGCTTGAGCGCGGTGGCGATGTAGGCGGCGGTGTCCTGCGGCTCGGGCACCGAGGTGATGCGCAGCTTCCAGAGCTCGCCGTCGGCGGCGGCGGCGAGCAGGCCATCCAGGTGCGCGTGCGTCAGCGGTTCGAGGCGAAGACGATCGCTCTCCAGCGTGACGGGCGCAACTGTCAGCATCAGCGGTTGTGCTTCTGCATGAAGACCAGCTTCTCGAACAGCGACACGTCCTGCTCGTTCTTGAGCAGGGCGCCCACCAGCGGCGGCACCGAGACCTTGTCGTCCTTGCTCTGCAGCACGTCGAGGGGGATGTCTTCGGCCACCAGCAGCTTGAGCCAGTCGAGCAGTTCGGAGGTCGACGGCTTCTTCTTCAGGCCGGGCAGGTTGCGCACGTCGTAGAAGTTCTTCAGCGCCGTGCTCAGCAGTTCCTTGCGCAGCTTGGGGAAGTGCACCTCGACGATCTTGCTCATCGTGGCGGCGTCGGGGAACTTGATGTAGTGGAAGAAGCAGCGGCGCAGGAAGGCGTCGGGCAGTTCCTTCTCGTTGTTGGAGGTGATGAACACCACCGGCCGGTGCTTGGCACGGACCAGCTCGCGCGTCTCGTAGCAGTAGAACTCCATGCGGTCGATTTCGCGCAGCAGGTCGTTCGGGAATTCGATGTCGGCCTTGTCGATCTCGTCGATCAGCAGCGCGATCGGCTGGTCGGCCGTGAAGGCCTGCCACAGCGTGCCCTTGACGATGTAGTTGTGGATGTCCTTCACGCGCTCGTCGCCAAGCTGGCTGTCGCGCAGGCGGCTCACCGCGTCGTACTCGTACAGGCCCTGCTGGGCCTTGGTGGTGGACTTGATGTGCCACTGCAGCAGCGGCACGTTGAGCGCCTGGGCCACTTCCTCGGCCAGCATGGTCTTGCCGGTGCCGGGCTCGCCCTTGACCAGCAGCGGGCGCTTGAGCGTGATGGCCGCGTTGACCGCGAGCATCAGATCCTGAGTGGCAACGTAGTTTTCAGAACCTTCGAAGCGTGTGTCTGGTCGCATGGCATCGTGTCGTCGGATGGAAATAGAAAAACAAGTATACGCGAGAACGAGGCGCGAGGCTGAACCTGCTTGCATGCAAGAAAGGCAACAAGCCGGCTTT
>NZ_DASSRA010000159.1:0-7311 GCF_035702065.1 Rhizobacter sp. | reverse complement strand
GAAGCCGCGCAGCGTCACGCCGAGGATCACCCCCAGCACGCCCAGCGGCACCACCAGCATCACCGCGAGCGGGATCGACCAGCTCTCGTACAGCGCCGCCAGGCACAGGAACACCGCCAGGATGGCGAAGCCGTAGAGGATCAGCGCCTGCGAGCCGGCGAGTTTTTCCTCGCGCGACTGGCCGGTCCACTCGTAGGCGAAGCCCGGCGGCAGCTTGGCGGCCAGCGCCTCCATCTCGGCCATGGCGGCGCCCGTGCTGTAGCCGGGTGCGGCCGCGCCGTTGATGCGCATCGCGGGGTAGCCGTTGTAGCGCACCGTCTGCATCGCGCCGTTGACCCACTTGGTGGTGGCGAAGGCCGAGAGCGGCACCGGCTTGCCCTGGGCATTGAAGGCGTTGAGCTTGAGCAGGTCCTCCGGCTGCATGCGTGCCGGCGCGTCGGCCTGCACCACCACGCGCTGCAGGCGGCCGGCGTTCGGGAAGTCGTTCACGTAGGCCGAGCCGAGCGCGGTGGAGATCGAGGTGTTAATCGCGTCGAAGGTCACGCCCAGGGCGTTGGCGCGGTCGCGGTCGACCACCAGCTCGACCTGCGGCGCGTCTTCCAGGCCGTCCGGGCGCACCTGCGTGATGACCTTGCTCTGCGAGGCCATGCCCAGCAGCATGTTGCGTGCCTTCACCAGCGCCTCGTGGCCCTGGCCGGCGCGGTCCTGCAGGCGGAAGGTGAAGCCCGACGACTGGCCCAGCTCGGGGATGGGCGGCGGGCTCAGCGGGTGATGAAAGCGTCGCGGATGCCCATCAGCGCCCCGAAGGCGCGGCCGGCGATGGCGTCGGCTTGGTGCTCCTTGCCTTCGCGCTCCTTCCAGTCCTTGAGCGTCACGAAGGCGAGCGCGGCGTTCTGGCCCTGGCCCGAGAAGCTGAAGCCCAGCACGCTGACCATGCTCTGCACCTCGGGCTGCTTGAGCACGTAGCCCTCGACCTGCTTCATCACCTCCAGCGTGCGCTCCTGCGTGGCGCCGGGCGGCAGCTGCACGTTGACGATCATGTTGCCCTGGTCTTCCTGCGGCAGGAAGGAGGTGGGCAGGCGCAGGTAGAGCACCGCCACCGCGGCGCCGATGGCCAGGTAGATGACCATGAAGCGGCCGGCGCGTTTGAGGATGCGCGCGACCCAGCCTTCGTAGCCCTTGGCGGTGCGCGTGAAGCCGCGGTTGAACCAGCCGAAGAAGCCGGTCTTCTCGTGGTGGTGGCCGGCCTCCACCGGCTTGAGCAGGGTGGCGCACAGGGCCGGCGTGAGCGACAGCGCCATGAAGGCCGAGAACGCGATGGCGGCCACCATCACCGCCGAGAACTGGCGGTAGATGTTGCCCACCGAACCGGCGAAGAAGGCGAGCGGCACGAACACCGAGATCAGCGCCACCGTCACGCCGACGATCGCGCCCGAGATCTGGCCCATGGCCTTGCGCGTGGCGTGCAGCGGCGACAGGCCTTCCTCGCTCATGATGCGCTCGACGTTCTCCACCACCACGATGGCGTCGTCGACCACGATGCCGATCACCAGCACCATGCCGAACATGGTCAGCACGTTGATGGAGAAGCCCAGCGTGAGCAGCACCGCGAAGGTGCCCAGCAGCGAGATCGGCACGACGATGGTCGGGATCAGCGTGTAGCGCCAGTTCTGCAGGAACAGGAACATCACCAGGAACACCAGCACGACGGCTTCGAACAGCGTCTCGGCCACCTGGCTGATCGAGATCTTGATGAAGCGCGAGCTGTCGTAGGGGATGGAGTACTTGACGCCCTGCGGGAAGAGCTTCTGCAGCTCGTCCATGCGCTTGTGGATGGCCTCGGCGGTGGCGAGTGCGTTGCCGCTGGGCGCCAGCTGCACGCCGATGCCGGTCGAGGGGTTGCCGTTCAGCCGGGCCGAGGTGGAGTAGGCCTGGGCGCCGAGCTCGAGCCGCGCCACGTCGCGCAGCCGCACGGTGGAGCCGTCGGTGTTGGCGCGCAGCACGATGTTGCCGAACTCGTCGGTGTTGTTGAGCTGGCCCTTGACCATCACGGTGGCCGAGATGCCCTGGCCGGCGATGTTGGGCAGGTCGCCGATCGTGCCCGACGAGACCTGCGCGTTCTGCTGCCGGATTGCGTTGATCACGTCGGCCGACGACAGGTTGTAGCCCTGCAGCTTGTTCGGGTCGATCCAGACGCGCATGGCGCGTTCGGTGCCGAACAGCTGCGCCTGGCCGACGCCGGGCACGCGCTGCAGTTCGGGCAGCACGTTGCGCGAGGCGTAGTCACCGAGCGCGATGGGGTCGAAGGCCGGGTTGTCCGACGAGAGGATGGCGAAGAGCAGGAAGTTCGAGCGCGACTTGTCCACCCGCACGCCCTGCTGCGTCACCGCCGAGGGCAGGCGCGGCGTGGCCCGGCTGAGGCGGTTCTGCACGTCCACCTGCGCCAGGTCGGCGTTGGTGCCGGGCTGGAAGCTGATGGTGATGGTGCCGGTGCCGTTGGCCTGGGCCACCGATTCCATGTACATCAGACCGGGTGAGCCGTTCATCTCGCGCTCGATGACGGAGAGCACCGAGTCTTCGAGCGTCTGCGCCGACGCGCCGGGGTAGACGGCCGTGACGACGATGGCCGGCGGCGCCACCGGCGGGTACTGCGCGATCGGCAGCTGCGTGATCGCCACGCTGCCGCCCACCAGGATGAAGAGGGCGATCACCCACGCGAAGATGGGTCGGTCGATGAAGAAGCGTGCCATGTGCGTGCGCCTCTCAGCGGCTGGCGGCCGATGCCGGGGCCGATGCGGCCGGCGCAGCACCCGAACCCGCACCTGCAGGCGACCACGGCACCGGGTTCACCGGCGCGCCCGGCACCATCATCTTCTGGAAGCCGTCGACGATGACCTTCTCGCCGGGCTTGAGGCCGTCGGTCACGAGCCAGTTGCCGCCCTGGGCCGAGCTGACCTTGATGTCGCGCTTGGCCGGCTTGTTGTCGGCGCCGACCACCAGCACCGAGTCGCCCGCCTCGGTGCGGGTGACGGCCTGCTGCGGCAGCAGGATGCCCTGCGGCAGCTCGGCCTGCGCCAGGCGCACGCGCACGTACATGCCCGGCAGCAGCAGCCCGTTCGGGTTGGGGATCTCGGCGCGCAGCGTGATCTGGCCCGAGGTCGGGTCGACCGTCAGGTCGCTGAAGAGCAGCTTGCCGGCCTGCGCGTAAGCCGTGCCGTCTTCCAGCACCACCTGCACCTTGGCCCCGTCGGGGCCGGCCTTCTGCAGCTTGCCGGCGGCGAGCGCCTGGCGCAGCTTGAGCACCTCGGTGGTCGATTGGGTGAAGTTCACGTACATCGGGTTGATCTGCTGCACCACGGCGAGCGGCGTGGCTTCGCCCTGGCCGACCAGCGCGCCTTCGGTGACGAGGGCGCGGCCGATGCGCCCGGCGATCGGCGAGGTCACGCTGGCGTAGCCGAGGTTGATCTGCGCCGTCTGCACCGCCGCGCGGCTGGCGGCCAGGTCGGCCTCGGCCGCCTTCTGGGCAGCCACTGCGTTGATGTAATCCTGCTTGCTGACGGCGTTGGCCTCGACCAGCGGCTTGTAGCGCTCGGCCTGTGCCGTGGTCTGGGTGACGTTCGACTGCGCACGCGCCAGCGAGGCCTGGGCGCTGGCGAGCGCCGCCTGGTAGGGGCCGGCGTCGATGCGGAAGAGCAGCTGCCCGGCCTTCACGTCGCTGCCTTCCTTGAACACCCGCTCCAGCAGGATGCCGGCGGCGCGCGCCCGCACCTGCGCGACGCGCGAGGCCTCGAGCCGGCCCGGCAGCTCGGTGGTGAGGGCCACGGTGGTCGGCGCCACCGTCACCACGCCCACCTGCGCCGGCGGCATGCCACCGCCACCGCCGCCGGGTGTGCCGCCTGACTTGCCGCAGGCGGCCAGGAGCAGGGCGGCGGATGCAGCGGCCCAGGGGGCCCAGACGGGCAAAGCGGTTCTCAGCGCAGGCATGCGTGTTCCTTCGGGGTTGCGCCCATCAGGCGCGGTTCAGGGTAAGTCAGGGTGCGCGAAGGGGCGAAGAAGCCGGTCGGCACAGGGTGGTGAGTTAGTATACATACGTGCGTGAATGTATGTTGACGCCCGCTGTTGCCAACTTTCTCATTCCCCCCGATGGTTCGTCGCACCAAAGAAGAAGCCCAGGCTACCCGCAGGCTCATCCTTGACACGGCCGAAGTGGTGTTCCACGAGCGCGGTGTCTCGCGCAGCTCGCTGAACGACATCGCCCAGGCCGCCGGGCTCACCCGCGGTGCCATCTACTGGCACTTCAAGGACAAGGCCGATCTCTTCAACGCCATGATGGAGCGGGTGATCCTGCCGCTGGAAGAAACCGCGCTGCGCAGCGGCGACCCGGCGCTGGAAGACCCGCTGGCCTACATGCGCGAGAACTTCACCCGCGCCTTGCAGCTGACCGTGAACGACCCACAGGTGCGCCGCGTGTTCGAGATCGCCACCCACAAGGTCGAGTACGTGGGTGAGCTGACGGCCGTGCGCGACCGCCACCTCGCCACCCGCGACAACTGCCTGCTCGAGGCCGAGCGCGGCATCACCCTGGCCATGCGGCGCGGCCAGCTCTCGCGGCGCATGCCGGCGCGTGCCGCTGCGCTGGGCCTGCATGCGCTGATCGACGGGCTGATCCAGAACTGGATGCTGGCGCCCGAGGCCTTCGACCTGGTGAAGGTCGGCACCCAGGTGCTCGACGCCTATGTGGCCGGCCTGGCTGTGCCCAAGTAGTCCGTCTGCGTCATCCCGGCGAACGCCGGGATCCACCCTGTGAGGGTTTCGCGCGCTTGAACGGCGTGGTGATTGAGGCACAGTGGATCCCGGCGTTCGCCGGGATGACACATTGAACGAGGCCCCCCATGACCGCACTGCACACCCTGGGCGCCGTCGAGCTGCTCGCCCTCTACAGCAGCAAGGCCGTCTCGCCGGTGGACGTGACGCGCGCGGTGCTGACCCAGATCGAACGCTGCGAGCCGCGCGTGCAGGCCACTTACGCGCTCGACCCCGACGGCGCGCTGGCGCAGGCCACCGCCTCCGAGGCGCGCTGGCAGCAGGGCGAGCCGCACGGCGCACTCGACGGCGTGCCCGTCACCATCAAGGAAAACATCGCCACGCGCGGCGTGCCCGTGCCGCTGGGCACGGCCGCGGTGGTGCTCGCTCCGGCCGAGCGCGACGCGCCGCCGGCCGCCCGGCTGCGCGAGGCCGGCGCGGTGATCCTCGGCAAGACCACCATGCCCGACTACGGCATGTTGTCGTCGGGGCTGTCGAGCTTCCATGCGCTCGCCCGCAACCCGTGGGACACGAGCAAGAACCCCGGTGGCAGCAGCGCCGGTGCCGCGGCGGCGGCCGCCGCCGGCTACGGCCCGCTGCACCTGGGCACCGACATCGGCGGCTCGGTGCGCCTGCCAGCCAGCTGGTGCGGCATCTTCGCCTTGAAGCCCAGCCTCGGCCGCATCCCCATCTACCCGCCGTATGCCGGCCGCGTGGCCGGGCCGATGACGCGCCAGGTGGTCGACGCCGCGCTGATGATGCGCGTGCTCTCGCTGCCCGACGCGCGCGACTCGATGAGCCTGCCCTACCAGCCCATCGCCTGGCTGGAGCTGGCACGCCCGCTGCGCGGCCTGAAGATCGGCCTGATGCTCGACGCCGGTTGGGGCCTGCCGGTCGAGCCCGAGGTGCGCGCCGCGGTGGAGGGCGCCGCCCGTGCCTTCGAGGCGGCCGGTGCCATCGTCGAGCCGCTCGCGCCCTTCATGACGCGCGCCATGGCTGACGGCATGGACCAGTTCTGGCGCTGCCGCTCGTGGATGGACATCTCGGCCTTGCCGCCCGAGCGGCGTGAGAAGGTGCTGCCCTTCATCGTCGAGTGGGCGCGCGGCGGCGCGGGCCTGTCCGGCGAGCAGGTGTTCACCGGCTTCAGCCAGATGGGCGCGATGCGCGAGGCGGCGGTGGTGGCCTGCCAGCCTTTCGACTTCGTCTTCACGCCGACCTCGCCCATCGCCGCGTTCGCGGCCGAGCTGCCGTGCCCCACCAACGACCCGGCGCGCCCCTTCGAGCACATCGCTTTCACGCTGCCCTACAACATGAGCGAGCAGCCGGCCGCCAGCATCAACTGCGGCTACACGGCGAGCGGCTTGCCGATCGGCCTGCAGATCGTCGGCCACCGGCATGACGACCTGGGCGTGCTGCAGATGGCGCGCGCTTGGGAGCAGCTGCGGCCCACGCCACGCGCCTGGCCCCTCGACTGAGGCATCGCGCAGCGAGCTTCCCCATACCTTAGGGATGCACCCCGGGAGCCCACAGCCTACGCTGCGCGCCATGACAGCCGCATCCTCCCCCGAGCGCGTGGCCGTGATCGTGGTGCACGGCATTGCCGACCAGGTGCGCGGCCAGACCGCGTCCGACGTGGCCGTGCTGCTTGCTGCCGGCCAGCAGGCGCAGATCACGGCGACCGACCTGCCCATCGCGATCACCCCGGTCGACCCGGCCGTGCCGCTCGCGCGCTGGAACCCCCGCGGCTGGATCGAGCGCATCAGCAAGTCGATGCTGCAATCGCTGCGCAGCGACTTCGTCGATGCCCACCACGGCATGCGCCCGGCCGACGCCAAGGCCGCCCCCGACACCGAGGTGACCCAGACGCGCAACAACTTCGTCGACCACGGCGTGCGCTTCACCGACTACCTGTTCGCCAAGTCCACAGAACGCCGCGACGAACACGAGGCGCCACGCAACTACGAGATGCCGCTGCGCCAGGTGCGCAGCGCTGACCGCGAAACGGACGTGTTCGAGATGTACTGGGCCGACCTGTCGCGCCTGGGCGGCGGCGTGGCGCGCATCCTGGCCGAGCTGTTCACGCTCTTGTTCCACCTCGCCAAGCTGGGCACCGACACCATCTCGCTGGCCGACGTGGTGCTGCCGCAGAGCACCGTGCTGCACTGGCTGGCGCGCATGCACCGCTGGGCCAACTGGGTGTTCTCGCGCGTGCTGGCGCTCTTGTTCCTGCAGCTGCTGGTGTGCGTGCTGCTGCTGGTGCCGTCGGCGCTCTTCGTCGGCCACGAGCGCTCGGGCAGCGCGTGGGCGGCCGCGCTCGTGGCGCTGGCCGTGGCGGTGGGCTGCGTCTACCGCTTGCGCCTGGGCTGGGTCTGGGGCTTCTGGGCCGGCCTCGCCACGGGGGCGGTGCTCGGCGGCTGTGTCTGGACTTTCCCGGCCGAGAGCGCCTGGATCACCATGCTGGTGGGGCTGATGCTGCTGCTCGGCCTGTACCGCGGCTTCCTCGGCTAC
>NZ_DASSRA010000158.1:0-3777 GCF_035702065.1 Rhizobacter sp. | reverse complement strand
TGATATTGGTCCATAGGGTGATCAGATTCGGGTGGGCCCCGAAGTTTCAAGCCGAAGCTCGAACGACGGCGAAAAGGAATGTCAGACTACTCTGACTTTGACCTTTGCGTGCTCATTGATGCCCATGGCACCAAAGAAGAGCGCCACCAGGCGGTGCGAGTCGGAGAAGGTCACCGCACGGTTCTCACTGCGGCGTGCCAGCACCCAGTTGAGCAGATCGCCAGCGGCGATGAAGTCGACACGGATCAGGCGTGCGCACGAGACGTTGACGATGGCTGCCGTGCCCAGTTCCTCGTTCATCTTGGTGAGCGTGGCGCTGATGTCACCCACCAGCTGGCCCGACAGCTCGACGCGGGCCACTTGCACCATGCCGGGTTCGTCGATGATCTGCGACTCCTGGAAGGTGGTCGAGACATCGCTCACCACCGACATCGGAGGCGATTGCGTGCTCACGCTGGCGCCGCTGATGCGGGCCTGGCACACCGCCGGCTCCCACGACGGCGGTGACACCTCGTAGGTGACGCAGTAGTCGATGGCGGCCTCGTCGAACTGGTCGGGGCGGTTGACGATGCGCAGCACGTCCAGTCGCAATTGCCAGAACACCGGGTCCGCATCGCGCACACCGGTCGGGGCGGCGTCCTGTAGCACCTCGATCAGGCGCTCGCCGCTCAGCCAGCGCATGTCCAGCGTCTGCGGCATCCAGCCGCGGAAGAGTTCGCTCAGGCGCGCAGCGCCTTCGGCATCGACGCTCTTGAGTGCGCCCCAGTCGAACACCCAGGGCAGCGGCATCTGCAGGGTTTGCGAGCGCAGCTTGGCGACGGCTTCGGCATCGATGACCGCGGGGCAGACCCAGCCCACCTGGCCGTCGATGCGTGCGCGCGGCTGGCGCTCTTCGCTGGCGGCCTCGGCCACCATCTTGGGCATCGAGAACCATTGCGGCGCCGACCAGCCGAATGCCTGGGCGTAGTCAATGGCCAGGCTCTCAAACTTGTGCTGCTGGCCGATGGCACGGTAGAGGTCGAACAGCGCCAGCCAGGTCTCGGCATGCTGCGACCGGCCCCCGCCCGCGCCGGTGAGGGCCGACAAGGACTGCTCGCACAGCTCAAAGTCGGCATTGGCAAAGGCGATCACCGCTTCGTCGAGGTCGGGGTCGTGCGCGACTTCGCTCAACTCGGCGAACTGGCTGCTGAGCGCGTCGGCGCCGGCGTTCATGTCGAGCGGAGCCAGCTGTGGCTGGTTCGGGCTTTGCGCAGCTTGCACCGGTGTGGCGGGTGCGCTGGCCACCGACTGCAGTGTCGGGACGCCGGCGGTCGGCCTGGGCTCGCCAATGGGGGGCTTGCTGTGGCCGTCGTCGGGTTGGGTGCGCGCGTAGCCCATGGCGGCGGGCTGCGTGGGGGCTTCGTAGAAGGCTGGGGTGCGGCGCGGCGAGGGAGAGGCGAGGCCGTCGCCCACCATCTGCTGCTCGATCTCGTCGATCTTGGCCTTGACGCCGCTGTCGGGCTTGGCTCCGCTTTCCTGCATGCGGGCTTCGGAGTCGTCGAGGCGTGACGAACCACCCAATGCCGCCAGCTGCTCGCCCGTCAGGCCTTCACGGCGCACCTTGCGCAGCATGTCGAACTCGCGCTTGCGCACGAAGTCGTTGCGCCGCTTGCGCTCGATCATGGCCTTCAGCTCGGACTTGGCGTACTCGCTTTCGCGCGCATCCTCGGGAGGCACGCCGAGCTGCGCCCAGTCGGTGGCCGGATTGGCCACGAACTTGACCACCTTTCGGAAGAAGCTGCTGCTGTCTTTCGGGTCCGCCATGTCGGGAGGTTGGTGCGGGCGTCTGACCGGAGGATCAGTCGCCGAACATCTTCTGCTTGAGCTCTCGCCGTTGCTGGGCTTCGAGGGACAGTGTAGCGGTCGGGCGTGCGATGAGCCGGCCCAGGCCGATGGGTTCGCCAGTTTCGTCGCAGAAACCGTAGTCGCCGGCATCGATGCGGCCCAGCGACTGGGAGATCTTCTTCAGCAGCTTGCGCTCGCGGTCGCGGGTGCGCAGCTCCAGGGCATGCTCTTCCTCGATGGTGGCGCGGTCGGCCGGATCGGGGACGATCGAGGTGTCTTCACGCAAATGCTCGGTGGTTTCGCCGGCGTTGCTGAGCAGATCGTCCTTGAGCGTCTGCAGCTTGACGCGGAAGAATTCCAGCTGCTTCTCGTTCATGTACTCGCTGTCCGGCATGGCCAGCACTTCGGCTTCGGTCAGTTCGCGACCGGACTTGGACTTCCAGGCATTGGCCAGCTTGGGGTCGGCCTTGTGTGCAGTCTTGGCGACGTCGATCAGCACCGGGTTCATCTGACGGGTCGGCGGGCGAGGCGGTGCGAAGCGGTCGGCGAACCGGGAAGTGGCAGGCGGAACGGGCGCCGGCGTCGACGCGGCGGCCGAAGCGCGCGCTGCGGCGGAAAGCTTGGGCTGGGCCACCTTGGCGGGCTTGGGCGCCACGACAGGCGAGGGGGCGGGTACGGCAGGTTTGGTCACGGCAGGTTGCGGAGCTGGGGCGGGTGCAGCAGACGCCTTGGCGACTGGCTTGGCAGGAATGGGTTTGGCGGGAGCCGCCTTGGCAGCGGGTTTGGCCGCAGGTTTTGCAGCAGGCTTGGGAGCGGGTTTGGCGGTCTTGGCAGGGGCTTTGGCGGGTGACTTTGGGGCGGGTTTGGCGACGGGTTTGGCAGCGGGTGAGGCCTTGGCTGGTTTGGCCGCTGGTTTTGACGCGGGCTTCTTCGCCGCCGGAGCCGCCTTCTTGGCCGCTGGCTTGGTGGGAGTGGGTCGCTTAACCGGGGTCTTGCTCACTGAAATCTCCTCGCAACGGCGGTTATACCCGCTCTGCGCTGCCCTGAGTGGCCCCGCAGCCCCTTTTGGGCGCCGCGGATTGTAGCCACGTTGTTTATGAGCATTGCTCCATATTTGCAGGGGTCTCCTCGGTGCTTCAAATCGGCCCCGTCACGGTTCAGACCAGGCCCTTCGATACCTCAGGACAGGCACTGCTCCAGGCCTTGCTCGAGGATCTGCTGCGGCAGATCGAGCCCGATGAAGACCATCTTGCTGTTCTTTTTCTCGCCCTTGGCCCAGGCCGGCCCGAGGTCGCTGCCCATCAGCTGGTGCACGCCCTGGAAGATGACCTTCTTGTCCGACCCCTTCATATAGAGAACGCCCTTGTAGCGCAGCAGCTTGGGGCCGTAGACCTGCACGATCGCGCCCAGGAAGTCTTCGAGCTTGGCCGGGTTGAAGGGCTTGTCGGACTTGAAGACGAAGGACTTCACGTCGTCGTCGTGCGCATGGTGGTGCGGGTGGTCGCAGTGCTCGCCGTGCTCATGGTCGTGATCGTGGTCATGGCCGTGATGGTGGTGGTCGTGCTCGTCGGCCTTGAGGAAGTCGGGGTCGATGTCGAGCTTGGCGTTCAGGTTGAAGCCGCGCAGATCGAACACCTCGGCGATGGGCACCTCGCCGAAGTGCACGCGGCGCTGGGGCGCCCGCGGGTTCATGTGCTTGATGCGGTGGGCCAGGTCGTCGACCGCGGCGGTGTCGACCAGGTCGCTCTTGCTGATGAAGATCTGGTCGGCAAAGCCCACCTGGCGGCGTGCCTCCTGGCGGCTGTCGAGCTGGTCGTTGCCGTGCTTGGCGTCGACCAGGGTCAGGATGGAATCGAGCAGGTAGTTCTCGGCAATCTCGTCGTCCATGAAGAAGGTCTGGGCGACGGGCCCTGGGTCGGCCAGGCCGGTGGTCTCGATCACCACGCGGTCGAA
>NZ_DASSRA010000157.1:0-2182 GCF_035702065.1 Rhizobacter sp. | reverse complement strand
AACCTGCCCGACTACGACGTCTTCACCATCGACACCACCGGCACGCTGCCCACGGTGACGGGCCGCGTCTCGGGCGTGGGCACCACGCTCTTCAACGTGGCGGTGAACCCCGCCTCGGGCAAGGTCTACGTGAGCAACCAGGAAGCGCGCAACGTGGTGCGCTTCGAAGGCCCGGGCACGCGCTCGACCACGGTGCGCGGGCACTTCGTGGAGAGCCGCATCACGGTGGTCGATGGCAGCACCGTCTCGCCGCGCCACCTCAACAAGCACATCACCAGCTACGCCGCCGCCACGGGCACCGCAGCCGAGAAGGCGGCCAGCCTGGCCACGCCGCTCGAGATGGCGATCACACCCGACGGCGGCACGCTCTACGTGGCAGCCATGGGCTCCAACAAGCTCGGCCGCTTCAGCACCTCGCAGCTCGAAGGCGACAGCTTCACGCCCTCGGCCAGCAGCCACGTGACGCTGACCGGCGGGCTGCCCACCGGCGTGGTGCTCGACCCGACGCGCGGCCTGGCCTACGTCACCACGCGAGGCGACAACGGCGTCTCGGTGGTCAACACCTCGAGCTTCAGCGAAGTCGGTCACGTGAAGATGTTCAACCCGGAGCCGGCGGTGGTGCAGAACGGCCGCAAGTTCCTTTACGACGCGTCGCTCACGTCCAGCCGGGGCGACTCGTCGTGCTCGGGCTGCCACATCTTCGGTGACCTCGACCAGCTGGCCTGGGACCTCGGCAACCCGAGCGACAGCCGGGTCAGCAGCCCCAACACCTACAACAGCAACGTGCCGGCCATCGGCCGCAAGGCGTTCTTCCACCCCATGAAGGGGCCGATGACGACACAGAGCTTCCGCGGCATGAGCGGCAACGGCCCGCTGCACTGGCGCGGCGACCGCACCGGCGCGAGCCGCAGCGCGGGCGAAGCGCTGGAGCACCAGTCGTTCGAGGACTTCAACGTTGCCTTCACCGGCCTGCTGGGTCGTGAGTCTCAGCTGACCGCCGACGAGATGAAGGCCTTCGCCGACTTCGCGCTGGAAATCATCTACCCGCCCAACCCGATCACCAACCTCGACAACACGCTGACCACCACCCAGGCGGCGGGCCGGAACGTCTACAACACCGTGACCTCCGACCAGATCACCACCTGCAACGGCTGCCACGTGATCGACCCGGTGAACAAGCGCTTCGGCACCGACGGCACCATGTCGATCGAAGGCGCGCAGCTCGACCAGGACTTCAAGATCCCGCACCTGCGCAACATGTACCAGAAGGTGGGCATGTTCGGCACCAACTCGCAGGTCTCGACGTTCACGAACGTGGGCGACCAGATCCGTGGCTTCGGCTTCGCCAACGCCGGCAAGTTCGGCACGCTGGTGCAGTTCCTCGGCGAGCGGGTGTTCGCACAGCTCAGCGCGACGCAGCGCGCGCAGCTCGAGCAGTACCTGATGGCCTCGCCGGCCGAGATGAACCCGGTCGTCGGCCAGCAGGTCACGGTGACCCAGGCCAATGCGACGCAGTCCGACGTGACAGCCCGCCTGAACCTGCTGGTGGCCCGCGCCAAGGTCACGAGCCCGCTGCCCGAGTGCGAGCTGATCGCCAAGGCGGTGGTGAGCGGCGTGGCCAAGGGTTGGGTGCTCAACAGCGCCGGCAACTTCGCGCCGGACAAGAGCACCGAAGCCGCGGTGACGCAGGCTGCGCTGATCGCCCAGACCGCGACCGCTGGTGCGCCGGTGACCTTCACCTGCGTGCCTCCGGGCAACGGCACCCGTGCCGGCGTGGCACGCACAGGCGGCAGCAAGCTCGACCGCGACTGATCTTCGCGATCCGTGCTCCAGCCCCCGCCGGCCATGCCCGCGGGGGCTTTTTTCATGCGGGCCTCGTCGCACCAAGCCGGTTCGTAGAATCGCCGCGATGAGTTCTCCTCCACTGGCTGCGGGTGCAGCGGCACCCCACCGGGCCATGTGGCCCGGCCTGGCCTTCGCGATCCTGGGCGCGATCGCCTTCTCCGGCAAGGCCATCATCGTCAAGCTGGCCTACCGCTACGGCGTGGATGCGGTCACGCTGATCATGTACCGCATGCTGTTTGCGCTGCCGATGTTCCTGCTGCTCTCGTGGTGGGCCGGGCGCGGCAAGCCGGCGCTCACGCGGCGCGACTGGCTGGTGGTGAGCGGCCTGGGCTTCAGC
>NZ_DASSRA010000156.1:0-6896 GCF_035702065.1 Rhizobacter sp. | reverse complement strand
GCGCGCACGGCCACCTCGTCGGAGCGCGTGGCGGCGAAGCCTTTCTCGACGAACAACTCCAGCGCGGCGTCCAGCAGTTCCTGCGGGCGCGCTTCTTTGCGTCGTTGCCGAGTGGGCACGGCGGGAGAGAGCTTGGGCATGTGGGAAGGGATACTGACTAACGAGTCAGTAATGTAGCCACGGCGGGGCGCAGGGTCAAGGCGGGAGCCTATCCGAGGCGCGACACCTGTCAGCGCGGCCGGCGTAAAGAAGCGTGAAGTTGCTGCAAAAGTCGCCCGCTATCATCGCCGCTCGTTTTCAGGACAGGGAGCCGGTGTGGACATCGCGTTGTGGATCAAGGCCGCCATCATGGGCATCGTGGAGGGCCTGACGGAGTTCCTCCCCATCTCCAGCACGGGCCACCTGATCCTTGCGGGCTCGCTGCTCGACTTCACGGGCGACACCGTCAAGGTGTTCGAGATCGCCATCCAGACCGGGGCCATGATCGCCGTGGTCTGGGAGTACCGGCAGCGCCTGAAGAACACCTTCGCAGGCCTCACGACCGACCCGGTCGCCCAGCGCTTTGCGTTGAACGTCGTCATTGCCTTCATTCCGGCGGCCATCTTCGGGCTGCTCTTCAGCAAGCCGATCAAGGCCTACCTGTTTCACCCGGTGCCGGTGGCGGTGGCCTTCATCGTGGGCGGCTTGATCATCCTGTGGGTGGAGCGCCGCCATCACCGCCTGTACGGCGAGCGCGACCTCGAAGGCACGCGCCACGCCCGTGTCGAGACCGTGGACGATATGACGCCGCTCGACGCGTTGAAGGTGGGGCTGCTGCAGTGCCTGGCGCTCATTCCCGGCACCAGCCGCTCGGGGGCCACCATCATCGGCTCGCTCGTGCTGGGCTTCTCGCGCAAGGCCGCCACCGAGTTCAGCTTCTTCCTGGGCATCCCCACGCTCACGGCCGCTGGGGCCTACTCGGTGTGGAAGGCTCGCGACCTGCTGCGTTGGGCCGACTTGCCGATCTTCGTGGTGGGCACGGTGTTCGCGTTCGTCAGCGCGCTGATCTGCATCCGCTGGCTGATCCGGTATGTCTCGACGCACGACTTCACGATGTTTGCGTGGTACCGGATCGTGTTCGGGTTGATCGTGCTGGGCACCGCCTACAGCGGGCTTGTCACCTGGGCGGCCTGATCACTTCTTCACGAAGACCAGGTCCCACACTCCGTGGCCGAGCTTTAGGCCACGGTTCTCGAACTTCGTGAGCGGCCGGTACTCGGGCCGCGGCGCATACCCTTCGGCGGTGTTGCGCAACGCCGGGTCGGCCGACAGCACCTCCAGCATCTGCTCGGCATAAGGCTGCCAGTCGGTCGCGCAGTGCAGGTAGCCGCCTGGCGCAAGCCGCGTCACCAGCCCGGCGATGAAGGGGGCCTGGACCAGCCGGCGCTTGTTGTGCTTCTTCTTGTGCCAGGGGTCGGGGAAGAAGATGTGCACGCCGGCCAGCGAGCCGGGCGCGATCATGTGCTCCAGCACCTCCACCGCGTCGTGCTGCACGATGCGCAGGTTGCTCAAGCGCTTCTCGTCGATCAGCTTGAGCAGCGCACCCACGCCGGGGGTGTGCACCTCCACGCCGAGGAAGTCCGTGCCCGGCAGCGCCTGGGCGATCTGCGCGGTGGCGCCGCCCATGCCGAAGCCGATCTCCAGCACCAGCGGTGCCTGGCGGCCGAACACCTGCTCCGTCACCAGCGGCTGGGGCGCATAGGGCAGCACGAACTTCGGGCCCAGCGTCTCGAGGGCGCGGATCTGTCCGGTGCCCATGCGCCCTGCGCGCACGACGAAGCTGCGGATGGTTCGGCGGGGCGGCGGAGAGGAGGTGTCGTCGTTCATGGGGCAGGCCGCAGGGGCGGGGGCCGCATTGTGCCTCGGGAGGCCCGGTGGGTTCAGGCTGCGTCGAGTTCCGCTGCCCCACCGAGCACCGTGGCCGAGAACGCCGGCGAATCCACCTGCCGCTGACCTTCGGCCCAGGCCGCCAGCTGCTCCGGCGGCATGGGCCGGGCGATCAGGTAGCCCTGCAGTTCGTCGCACTGCAAGCTGAAGAGGATGTCGCACTGGTCGGCCGTCTCCACGCCCTCGGCCACCACGCTCAAATCCAGCGCGTGGGCCAGCTTGATCACCGCGTCCACCACGGCGCGGGCGTCGCGGCTCGTCGCCAGGTCGCTGATGAAGCTGCGGTCGATCTTGAGCTGGCGTGCCGGCAGCTGGCGCAGGTAGCTGAGGCTGGAGTGGCCGGTGCCGAAGTCGTCGATGGAGAGGAACACGCCCAGGCGGCCCAGGCCATCGAGGGCGCGCTGGGTGGTCTGCGTGTCTTCCATCGCCACCGATTCGGTGATCTCGCACAGCAGGCGCGAGGCGTCGATGCGGTGGCGCGCCAGCGCGTTGCCGATGCGCTCGACCAGGTCGTCCTGGCGCAGCTGGTGGGCCGACAGGTTGATGGCCACGCGCAGGTGCAGGTTCAGGTCTTCCCAGGCGCGCATCTGGCGGCAAGCTTCCTCGATCACCCAGTCGCCCAGGTCCTGGATCAGGCCGAAGCGCTCGGCCACCGGGATGAAGACGGCAGGCGACACGAAGCCATGCTCCGGGTGCTTCCAGCGCAGCAGGGCCTCCACGCCGCGGATGCGGCCGCTGCGCCGGTCGAGCTTGGGCTGGTAGTGCAGGCCGAGCTGGCCGCCCTTGAGCGCCTTGCGCAGGTCGGACTGCAGGGCCAGCTGCTGGGAGGCGTCGCTGTTCATGTGCGACTCGAAGAGCGCGTAGGTGTTGCCGCCGGCGCGCTTGGCGGCGTACATGGCGGCGTCGGCATGTGCCATCAGGCGGTCGGCGTCGCCGTGGTCGGGGTGCACGGCGATGCCCACCGAGGCACTCACCTGCAGGCTCTGGCCCTGGCACTCGATGGGTTCGGCGACTGCGGTCACGACGCGGCGGGCCAGGGCCGCGCTGTCGGCTTCGTCGTGCAGGTCTTCCAGCAGCAGCACGAACTCGTCGCCGCCGATGCGGGCCACCGTGTCGCGCTCGCGCGCCACCTGCTTCAGGCGCTCGGCCACCTGGCGCAACACGTGGTCACCCCCGGCGTGGCCCAGCGAATCGTTGACGGGCTTGAAGCCGTCGAGGTCGACGAAGAGCACGGCGAGCCGGTTGACCTGGCGGTCATGGTCGCGCCGACTGCGCGCCAGTGCGTGCGAGAGGCGGTCTTCGAAGAGCAGCCGGTTGGGCAGGCCCGTCAGCGGGTCGAGGAAGGCGCGGCGCTGCAGTTCGTCGTTGGCGGACTGCAGCTCGGTGTTGGCCCGCTGCAGCGAATCGGCCAGCCGCGAGGTCTTGTGCTGCAGGCGGCTGTCGAGCATGGAGGTGAAGAGCGTGAAGGCGAGCAGCACACCGGTGGCCAACATCACCATGCCGCCGAGCTGGTTGCCGCCGAGCTGGTCGGCGCTCATGCACACCGCATCGAAGCTGAAGTCGGCCGCGGCCATGCCGGTGTAGTGCATGCCGCTGATGGCCAGCCCCATGACCACGGCGGCCAGGGCCTTGAAGAGCTGTCGCTTGCGCACGCCGCGGATGGTCTGCAGCCAGAAGAAGATCAGCAAGGCCGCGGCGGCTGCCGCCGTGGCGATGGCGGCCGAGGCCGCCACCAGCAGCAGGTTCCAGACGATCCCCGGCGCCATGTCCAGCGCGGCCATGCCGGTGTAGTGCATGGCGCAGATGCCGGCGCCCATGGTCAGTGCGCCAACGCTCACCCGCCACGTCGCCATCTCGCCGCGGCCGGCGATGCCCAGCGCGATGCCGCTCACCGCCACGGCGGCCAGCCATGAGAGCAGCGTCATGCCGCCGGTGTAGCCGAGGGCGATCGGCAAGGTGAAGGCCAGCATGCCCACGAAGTGCATCGACCAGATGCCCGTGCCCATGGCCACCGAACCGCACAGCCACCACATGCGCGCAGCCCGGCCGCCATGGGCGCGGATGCGCTCCACCAGGTCCAGTGCCACATAGGAGGCGAGGAATGCAATGGACAGCGACGCCCCCACCACCCAAGGGCTGTAGCGGGGGATCATGAAGCTCATGGGGTGGACGGCAGGGTTCATTGGCCGGCACCCACGCACGGTGCGGCATCTCCCAGAGATATCGGCCGTCAACCCCCGTCGGGTGAGCTCCGACTGGGGGCGGACGTGGCCCCGAACGTGAGAAGTTGCCGCTGGAGGCTGCGGTTCAGGCGATGGCTTGGGCCGCGTTGGTTGCTGCGGGGGTGTCCGCGGGCATGTCGCCATCGAGCACGGCACGGGCGCGCGCCATGTCGATATCGCCTTCCCAGCGGGCCACCGCCACGGTGGCCACGCAGTTGCCGATCAGGTTGCCCAGGGCGCGGGCAATGCCCATGAACCAGTCGACCGACAGCACCAGCACCAGCCCGATCGCCGGGATGGCAGGAATGGCCTGCAGGGTGGCTGCGAGCACCACGATGGCCGAGCCGGGCACGCCGTGCGCGCCTTTGGACGTGACGAGCGAGATGGCCAGGATGGTCAGCAGGTCGGTCATCGAGATCGGCGTGTTGGTGGCCTGCGCAATGAACACAGCGGCCAGCGTGATGTAGATCGAGAAGGCATCGAGGTTGAACGAGTAGCCGGTGGGGATCACCAGCCCGACCGTCGAGTCGCGGATGCCCAGCTTGCGCAGCTTGGCCATGACTTGCGGCAGCACGCTGTCGGACGAGGTGGTGGCGAACACCACCGCCAGCTCTTCGCGCAGGTAGGCCAGCAGCTTGAGCAGGCTCAGGCCCGACAGCCGCATGATGGCCCCGAGGATCACGAAGACGAAGATCGCCACCGCCGCGTAGAAGAGCACGACCAGCATGCCCAGCTGCTTGAGCGAGCCCAGGCCGTACTTGCCGACCGTGAAAGCGATGGCCCCCAGCACGCCCAGCGGGGCGAGCTTGATGATGAGGCCCATGATCTTGAACAGCACCTGACTCAGGTCGTCGACGAGCGCGCCGATGGCTTGGCCGCGCTCGCCCAGCATGGCGATGGCGCAGCCGAACAGCACGGCGAACAGCAGCACCTGCAGCACGTCGCCGTTGGCAAAGGCGCTGACCACCGTCGTCGGGATCAGCTTGAGCAGGAACTCCACCGTGCCGCCGCCTGTCAGCTTGCTGGCGTTCTCGGCGTACACGCCGATGGCCTTGGCGTCGAGCACCTTGGGGTCGATGTTCATGCCCGCGCCGGGCTGGAAGACGAAGGCCAGCACCAGGCCGAGCACCAGGGCGAAGGTGGTGACGACCTCGAAGTAGATCAACGCCTTGACGCCCACCCGGCCCACGCGCTTGAGGTCGCCCGCGCCGGCGATGCCATGCACCACGACGCAGAACACCAGCACCGGGATGATCATCTTGATCAGCCTGATGAAGCCGTCGCCCAGGGGCTTGAGCTTGACGGCGAAGTCGGGCCACAGCAGGCCCACGACCACGCCAAGGGCGAGTGCCAGCACGACCTGGCCGAACAGAGAACGAAAGAAGCGCGGCATGGTGTCAGCTCCTGCAATGGAACACGGTGTTCTCCCTGGGAGTTGCTCGTCATGCAAGTGCCGCGCCAACGGGGCTGGTGCGGCGCCACAGTGGCGTAGCATCGGAGGTGGTTTCCCGGCCGCGTCGGCCCGACGTATCTCGACACAAAGGAATCGACATGAGCAAATCCACTCTGATGATCGCCATGCTGTTGGCCGCCCTGGCGGGTTCGGCGCAGGCGCAGGCCCCGGCCGCACCGGCGGACCCCATGGTGCAGATGCGCCTGGAGAAGAAGGAAGTCGACAAGACCTTCTCCGAGAAGAAGAAGGCCCTGAACAGCGAGCGCATGACCAAGGTCAAGGCGGCAGGCGACACCGCGGCGGCCGAAGCCAAGGCCAAGGGCAAGGAGCAGGGTGTGGCCCGGCGCGATGCCGAGGCCCGCGTCAAGGCCGCCACCAAGGCCGAGCATGACGCCAAGATGAAGGCGCTCAAGAAGGAACACGATGAGGCCGTGGCGGCGCTCAGGAAGAAGTACCCCGCCGCCGCCAAATCCTAAGCATCTCGCGGCCTGGAGACGCCGGGTTCGCCCGGCCTGGGCCGAGGCGGTCCAAGGTAGACTACCGGCCTTCTGCGGGTGTAGTTCAATGGTAGAACGGCAGCTTCCCAAGCTTCATACGTGGGTTCGATTCCCATCACCCGCTCCAGTTTTCACCGGGCCGCACATGCGGCCCTTGTCGTTTTTGCAGCGCTTCCAAGGGGTGTGGAATGAGTGACAAGCCACTGCGCGTTGTGTGGGTCGATGCGCCCGAGGCGTCGCCGTTCCAGCTCCCCGGCGCCGGCACCTGGGGGTCGTTCACAGCCAGTCGAGCGACGGGCCTGGAATCGCTCGCCGCGGAAGATGCCGCTGGCCGCGCCGACGTGGTGCTGCTGTGCCTGCCCGGTGGTGCACACGCCGCGCCCATTCCGTGGGCAGCGCTCTCGTCGGTGTGCGCCGAAGCGGCCGTGCTGGTCTTGGCCGACATCATGGACGCCGCCACGCAGCAGCGCCTGCTCAACACCGGCGCGCAAGACGTGGTGCTGCAGGCCGACGCCGCCTCGCTGGCGCAGCGGGTGCGCCTGGCGGCCCAGCGCAAGCTGGTCGACGCCGAAGCGCGCAAGGCCTTCGCCACCGACCTGAGCACCGGCCTGCCCAACCGGCAGCAGCTGATCGAGCACATGAGCCAGATCCTGGCGCTGCGCGAGCGCGAGCCCAAGCCGGTGAGCGTGCTGGTGTTCCGCATCGAAGGCCTGCAGGGCGTGGAGGCCGGCCATGGCCACGAGTCGGCCAACGTGGTGCGGCGCAAGGTGGCCGTGCGCCTGCGTGCCGGGGTGCGCT
>NZ_DASSRA010000155.1:0-4474 GCF_035702065.1 Rhizobacter sp. | reverse complement strand
CACAGGCGAGGCCGCGGATCTTGTACGAACGAGGGGCAAGCAAGCACCAATCGCACACTTCAGGCGCTTCATCGACGATCGCTCGCCCACCTCGGCCGCCCCGGCCGGTACAGCACAGGAGCGCGACCATGAGCACCCCCCTTGTCTTCCAGGCGCTGCATCGCGCCATCGTCTGCACCAGCGCGGCCCTGGGTCTGCTCGTTGCGAGCGGTCTCGCGCAGGCGCAGCTCGCCACGGGCAAGCCCAAGTTCCTGGGCAACATCATCGCCAGCAGCGTGCCCTCGAACTTCAGCGCCTACTGGAACCAGGTCACACCCGAGAACGCGGGCAAGTGGGGCTCGGTGGAAGCCACGCGCAACCAGATGAACTGGGGCCCGCTCGACACCGCCTACAACTACGCGCGAGCCAACGGCTTCCCGTTCAAGCAGCACACCTTCGTGTGGGGCGCGCAGGAGCCGGGCTGGATCGGCTCGCTCAGCGCCTCGCAGCAGGCGTATGAAGTGGAAGAGTTCATCCGCCTCTACTGCCAGCGCTACCCGCAGACGCAGTACATCGACGTCGTCAACGAACCGATCAGCCAGCCCGCCACCTACCGCAATGCGCTGGGCGGCGCAGGCTCCACGGGCTGGGACTGGATCGTCTGGTCGTTCCAGAAGGCGCGCCAGCACTGCCCCACGGCCAAGCTGCTGATCAACGAGTACGGGATCATCAACGACGCCACCAAGCTCAACCGCTACAAGGGCATCGTCAACATCCTCAAGGCCCGCGGGCTGGTGGATGGCGTGGGCATCCAGTCGCACTACTTCAGCATGGACAACCTCAGCGCCGCCACGATGAAGGCCAACCTCGACTCGCTGGCGCAGGCGGGCGTGCCCATCTTCGTGTCGGAGCTCGACATGACCGGCGACGACTCGACCCAGCTCGCGCGCTACCAGCGGCTCTTCCCCGGCCTGTGGACGCACCCCGGCGTGGCCCACGTGACACTGTGGGGCTACATCGAGGGCCAGACCTGGGTCGACAACTCGCACCTCGTGCGCCGCGACGGCAGCGAGCGCCCGGCGATGACCTGGCTGAAGAACTACGTGCGCACCACCACCATCGGCGGCGGTGGCGACAGCGGCACCCCCAAGACCATCGTCGTGCGGGCCCGCGGCACCACCGGGCAGGAGAGCGTGACCCTGCGCATCGGCGGCACCGCCGTGCGCACCTGGACGCTCAGCACCACCATGACGAACTACACCATCACGACCACGCTGTCGGGCGGCTCGCTGGTCGAGTTCACCAACGACGCGACCGGCCGTGATGTGCAGGTCGACTACCTGAGCGTGAACGGCAGCCTGCGCCAGGCCGAGGCCCAGACCTACAACACCGGCGTCTACCAGAACGGCAGCTGCGGCGGGGGCAGCGGGCGCAGCGAATGGCTGCACTGCAACGGCGCCATCGGCTTCGGCGATCTGTGAACGCTTCCGCGGCGAAAGGCACCTCATGAACACCCTGACACTTCGCGCGCGCCGCATGATCTCGGCGCTGGTCTTCGCCGCGGGCGCGGCGCTGCTGCTGGGCCCGGCCGACGCAGCCGTCACCATCGACACCAACGCCTGGTACGTGCTCGTCAATGCCAACAGCGGCAAGGCGCTCGACCTCTACAACTGGGTCACCGCCGACGGCGCCGAGTTCCGCCAGTGGACGCGGGCCGATGGCAACAACCAGCAGTTCCAGTTCGTCAGTTCGGGCAATGGCTACTACCGGCTGAAGAACCGCCACTCCGGCAAGGTGGTGGGCGTGGCCAACGCGTCGACCGCCAACGGCGCGGCGATCAACCAGTACACCGACCAGAACCTGGCCAGCCAGCAGTTCCGCCTGACCGGCAGCGACAACAGCGCGGTACGCCTGGTCAACGCCAACTCGGGCAAGGCGCTCGACGTGGTGGGCGGGTCCACCGCCGATGGCGGCGACATCCAGCAGTACACCGACTGGGCCGGTGCCAACCAAACCTGGGCGCTGGTGCCGGTCACCACGACCACGCCGCCGCCGACCGGCACGGTGAAGCTGCCCACGAGCTTCCGCTGGAGCTCGAGCGCGGCACTGATGGTGGCCAAGCCCTCGTCGCAGTTCCCCGAGGTGGCCATCAAGGACCCGACCGTCGTCTACCACGGCGGACGCTGGCATGTGTTCTCGACACAGGCCAAGGGCAACGGCTGGGGGCTCGAATACCGCTCGTTCACCGACTGGGCCAACGCCGGCTCGGCCAACCCCTACTTCCTCGACTCGACCCGCATCGGCGCGGGCTACCGGGCCGCGCCCTTCGTGTTCTTCCACACGCCTTCGCAGCTCTGGTACCTGGTGTTCCAGAACGGCAACGCCGCCTACTCCACCAACCCCGACATCAACAACCCCGGCGGCTGGAGCGCGGTGAAGACCTTCTACAGCAGCGTGCCGAGCAACATCCAGTCGGACATCAACGCCGGCGCCAACTGGCTCGACTTCGCCGTCGCCTGCGACACCGTCAACTGCCACCTCTTCTCGGCCGGCGACAACGGCAAGATCTACCGCTCGCAGACGACGCTCGCGAACTTCCCCAACGGCTTCGGCAGCACGGTGGTGGCCTTGCAAGACTCGAACCGCAACAACCTCTTCGAGGCCCCGCAGGTCTACAAGGTGCGCGAGACGGGGCAGTACCTGATGATCGTCGAGGCCATCGGCAGCAGCGGGCGCTACTTCCGCTCGTTCACGTCCAACAGCCTGAGCGGCCCGTGGACGACGCTCGCCGCCACCGAAAGCAACCCCTTCGCGGGCGATGCGAACGTGAGCTTCCCCACCGGCAAATGGAGCCAGGGCATCAGCCACGGCGAGATCCTGCGCAGCGGCCACGACCAGAACCTGGAGATCAGCGCCTGCAACATGCGCATGCTCTACCAAGGCCTCGCGCCGGGGGCGAGCGGCAGCTACGACCGGCTGCCGTACAAGTTGGGCCTGCTGACGCAGACCAACTCGCCCTGCTGAGCCGCACACGCCGCCAGAAATGACGCAGGCGCTCCAAGGAGCGCCTGCGGGTCCGGCTGCGAAGCCGAAGACTATGTTCGGGGAGACGCCCCGGACCGAGAGGATGTAGACACGATCACCTCCTTTCGCAGTGGATGGAAGCCCGAGGGTAAACGCTGTGCGGCTGTTGTGGGCTTTTTCTTTGCGGAGGGGTTTGCTTGGTCACTCCGGAAGCGCCCAGTCCACTGGTCACCATGAAGGTGGCGTCGGAGACGGAATGGCTCGGCAGGTGGTTCGGAGTGAGTCCTGTCGGGCGACGAGTCCAGACTGAACTGAGACGTTCGCACCATGCGATCCAGTTGACTGCTGATTGGCACACCGGGCATTCACATCTCACTGTGTTAACCGACTGCAGCAGCCACAAGAGCAGACGCTCGACGGCGGTGCGAAAGGGGACCGCCTGCCAGTCTGGTTCGTTAATGCGGCTCAGCGGACCGACCCAACAATCGCAGTTTCGGAGAAGCGGTGGCTGGAGGCCGAACGTATAAACGAGTCTCTTCAAATGAAAGGAGATTCCATGAAGCAAGGTGTGGGAGTGATTGCCACCTGTTGCGACGCGTACGACGCGACGCACGCAGCAGGCGTGAAGTTCGCTCAGAAGCTGATCGGTCGCTACGGCGCCGACTATGGCGGCTTCAGCGACGCCTCGGGCAACCGCCGGAAGATGATCCAGGCAAAGGACTGATGGGGTTGTTATGAACTGGACACACTGGATCAGACAGAGCCACAGATGGCTGTCAATCATCTTCACGCTCACCGTCATTGCCAACTTCGTGGTGCGGACGAAAGGCGAGCCCCCCGCATGGGTCACCTACTCACCGCTGCCACCTTTGTTCTTGATGCTGTTCAGCGGGCTGTACATGTTTGTCTTGCCCTATATCGAGCGACGCAGCGTTGAGGCAAGGCCGACGCAGGAGAGAAGTTCGAGTGGCCTACCCTGAAGCGGTCAGTCGCCCATCGCAGGTGGTGGCCGGGAGTGTGAGGCCCTCACAGCGTCAGGAGCTGACGATCAATCTGAGTGGAAGCATTCCAAAGTTCGCTAACGGTTTACGTCCCGAACAAGCAGTCCCGGCCAGGAGCAGCCGTGCAGCGCGCGTACCGCGTTTTTATTTCTGGTCAACCCGCGGGGCTTTCCAGATCGGTACAGAGCTGGCGCGTCGGCGCGCCCAGACTTCCTTCGGGCCATTGAGCTGAGGATCGGCGCCCCACGCGCGAAAGCTTGAATCGCGTGCAGCATGCGCAGCGCGTGAGTGGCGCCACTTTTGAGCACAATGTGACCCATCCTTGAATCTAGCCTCGCATGGATGATCTGAACGACCTGTACCTGTTTGCCCGCGTCGTCGAGGCGGGCGGCTTTTCTGCCGGGGAGCGCCGGACGGGTATCCCGAAGTCGCGGTTAAGCCGGCGCATCGCGGTCCTGGAAGCTCAGCTC
>NZ_DASSRA010000154.1:0-2522 GCF_035702065.1 Rhizobacter sp. | reverse complement strand
GTGCTTCTCCCGAGAGGGGGTCGGAATCTTCTGATGGCCCTGAAACAAGATGTATCAAACGATATGCCCTACGGGATCGGTCCCGCAAGGAGTAGTTCGATGCATCGCTTCCTGACCTTCATCGCCATTGCATTCTGTCTGCTGCGGCCCGCAACCGGCCAAGACATTGTTTTGGGGAACACCCTGCCTTTTAGCGGCCCGCTCGCATCGGCCGGCAAGGCCGCGCGCACGGGCATGGAGGCCTACCTCGCGCGTGTCGACCGCGAAGGCGGCGTCGGTGGGCGGCACGTCACCCTGCGCAGCATGGACGACGCCTACCAGGCGGACCGCCACGTCGAGAACGTGCGCAAGCTGCTGGAGCAAGACGACGTGGCCGCGCTCGTGCTGTCGGCCGGCACCTCCAACATCGACGCCGCCTACGCCGACATCCAGAAGAGCGGCAAGCCGCTGATCGGTGCGCTCACGGGCGCCACGGTGCTGCGCGGTGCCGACCACCCGCTGATCTACCACCTGCGCGCCAGCTATGCCGACGAAGTGCGGCGCCTGGTGCAGCAGGCCGCCTCGGTGGCGCAGTCACGCGTGTATGCGGTGTGGCAGGACGATGGCCTCGGGCGCGACGCCTTCGCCGCGCTGGAGCAGGCCTTGAAGGAGCGCAAGCTCGATCTGGCGGGCCAGCGGGGCGTGCAGGTCGCCACCATGGACGCCGCGGCGCTGGCCAAGGAGATCCGCGCCTCGAAGGCCGACGCGCTCTTCATGCTGTGCATCACCCCGTGTGCGGGCAAGGTGCTGCAGGCGCTCGCCTCGGACGGCTCGTACAAGCTCACGCCGTACGCCTTGTCGATCGTGAACGGCGAGACGCTGTCGAGCAGCGTCGGCAAGGCCGCGCGCGGCACGGTGATCTCGCAGGTGCTGCCCAACCCCCACACCGCCACCACGCCGCTGGTGCGCCGCTACCAGCAGGATGTGAAGCAGTACACCGGCCGCAGCGAGTTCAGCTACTTCTCGCTCGAAGGCTACGTGGCGGCCATGGTGGCAGTGGAGGGCGTTCGTGCGGCCTACGGCGGCCCGGCCAAGCGCTCGCTGGGTGACGCGATGAAGTCCGTTGCGCAGCGCGAGATCAACGGCATTCCCGTCTCCGCCGGCAGCTACAAGGGAACGCGCCCGCACCCCGTGACGCTTTCCATGATCGCCCACGACGGCCGGCTCATCCACTGAACGGGGAGGGCGGCCACAGCGGCTTAACCCCGAAACGCTTTCGGAAATATCCGATGCCCAAGGGCAACCGCCGTTCTTAGTCTTCCCGCCCAGGGCGGCGCCCGTGCCCCGCCCATCGAACCTTCGACAGGAGTCCCATGAGAAGCTCAAGCATCGCCGCCATCGCGGCCCTCGGCACCTGCATGCTGCTCACCGCCTGCGGCGGCGACGACACCGATGCGTCGCCCACCACCGAACGCAGCACCAGCCTGGGCGCCGTCTCGGGCATCGAGCAGGCCGGCACCTACGCCTGGCTCGGCATTCCCTACGCCAAACCGCCGGTGGGCGCGCTGCGCTGGAAGGCGCCGGCCGCCCCCGACGCATGGACCACCAAGCGCGACACCAAGGCCTTCGGCAACGCGTGCATCCAGAACGGCCGCATCTACGGCCCCGGCAGCAACAACACCTACGACGCGACCATCGGCACCACGCTCAACACGCCGGTGGGCAGCGAAGACTGCCTCACGCTCAACATCTGGCGCCCGGCCACGCAAGACGTGAACCTGCCGGTGCTGTTCTTCGTCTACGGCGGCAGCAACATCTCCGGCTACACCGCGGACCCCGTCTACAACGGTGCCAACCTCGCCAAGACCGCCAATGCGGTGGTGGTGACGGCGAACTACCGCGTCGGTCCGTTCGGCTTCTTCAACTCGGCGGCCATCAACGCCGGCGCGGCCAACGCCGACGAAGCGTCGGGCAACTTCGCGCTCCTCGACCTCATGCAGGCGCTGCGCTTCGTGAAGGACAACGTGTCGGGCTTCGGCGGCAACGCCGGCAACGTCACGCTGATGGGCCAGTCGGCGGGTGCCATCAACACCTGGGCGCTGCTTGCCTCGCCCAGGGCGGCAGGCCTCTTCCACAAGGCGATCCCGCTGTCGGGCGGCATCTCGCTCGCCAGCAACCTGCCCGCCGGCACGATCCCGACGCTGAACCCGGCGACCACCTACACCACGCAGGCCAACAACCTGCTGTACCAGCTGTACATCGCCGATGGCCTGGCCACCGACGTGCCCTCGGCCCAGGCCTATGCCGCGACGCAGAGCAACACGCAGATCGCCACCTACCTGCGCGGCAAACCGGCGGGAACGGTGCTCACCACCTTGCTGCAGCGCGGCCTGAGCGGGTCCGGCCCGATCCCGGATGGCACGGTGCTCCCCACCGACCCGATCGCCGCCATCACCGCCGGCAACTACAACAAGGTGCCGGTGCTCGCCGGCAACACTGCCGACGAAGGCAAGCTGTTCGCTCCCTTCCTCGCGCTGCTGGGC
>NZ_DASSRA010000153.1:0-4273 GCF_035702065.1 Rhizobacter sp. | reverse complement strand
GGTGATCTTCTGCGCCTCGTCGTCGCTCGGGTCGCGGTTGTTGTCGGCGCGGAACTTGTCCATCTGCTGGTCGATGGCGGTGTTCATGAACATCGCGAGGATGGTCGGCGCCGGGCCGTTGATGGTCATGCTGACGCTGGTGCTGGGGCTGCACAGGTCGAAGCCGCCGTACAGCACTTTCATGTCGTCCAGCGTGGCGATGGAGACGCCCGAGTTGCCGACCTTGCCGTAGATGTCGGGCCGCAGCGCCGGGTCGTTGCCATACAGCGTGACGCTGTCGAAGGCGGTCGACAGGCGCTTGGCCGGCATGCCTTCGGAGAGCAGCTTGAAGCGCGTGTTGGTGCGGAAGGCATCGCCCTCGCCCGCGAACATGCGCGTCGGGTCTTCGTTCTCGCGCTTGAAGGCGAAGGTGCCGGCGGTGTAAGGGAAGCTGCCCGGCACGTTGTCGAGCAACAGCCACTTCAAGACCTCGCCGTGGTCTTCGTACTGCGGCAGCACCACCTTGCGCACCTTGGTACCGCTGAGCGTGGTGGTGGTGAGCGCGGTGCGGATCTCCTTGTCGCGGATCTTCACCACGTACTCGTCGCCGGCGTAGGCCTTCTGCATCGCCGGCCACTGCGCGAGCAGCTTCTTCGCATGGCCATCGAGCCGGGCTTCGCGTTGCTCGGCCAGGCCGAGCACGGCACCGACGGCGTTGGCCTTGTCGGGGTTGTCCTGCTGCAGCATGCGGCCCGATTCGCGCAGCTGCTGGATCTCGCGCGCCAGGCGAGACTGCGCCAGCGCCTGCTGCTTGTAGTGGCGCACGGTGTCGCTGATCTCGGCCAGGTAGCGCACGCGCGCGCCGGGCACGATGGGCACCTGGTGCGTGCTGTGGCGGGTCGCGGCGGTCGGCAGCGTGCTCTTGCGGGTCTTGAGGCCCAGTTCGGCAAGCCGCGGCAGCAGCGCCTGGTAGAGCGCCGTCACGCCGTCGTCGTTGAATCGGCTGGCCATGGTGCCGAACACCGGCATCTCGTCGGGGCTCTTGCCGAAGGCTTCGCGGTTGCGCTGCACCTGCTTGGCCACGTCGCGCAGCGCGTCGGCGGCGCCCTTGCGGTCGAACTTGTTGATGGCCACGAACTCGGCGAAGTCGAGCATGTCGATCTTCTCCAGCTGGCTGGCCGCGCCGAACTCCGGCGTCATCACGTACATGGGCACGTCGACCAACGGCACGATGGCGGCGTCGCCCTGGCCGATGCCCGAGGTCTCGACGATCACCAGGTCGAAGCCGGCCACCTTGCAGGCGGCCAGCACGTCGGGCAGGGCCTGGCTGATCTCGCTGCCGAAGTCGCGCGTGGCGAGGCTGCGCATGAAGATGCGTGCCCCCTGCTGCCACGGCGAGATCGCGTTCATGCGGATGCGATCACCCAGCAGCGCACCACCGCTCTTGCGGCGCGACGGGTCGATGGAGATGAGCGCGACGCGCAGCGCATCGCCCTGGTCCAGCCGCAGGCGGCGGATCAGCTCATCGGTGAGGCTGGACTTGCCTGCACCGCCGGTGCCGGTGATGCCGAGCACGGGAATGCGGGCCTTCTTGGCGGCACCGTGCAGGGCGGTCTTGAGCGATGCATCGGCCTTGCCGTTTTCCAGTGCGGTGATGAGCTGCGCCAGCGCGCGCCAGTTCGCTTCGGCGTGGCCTTGAATGGCGGTCAGCGTTGTCGGTGCATGCGGCGACAGGTCGTGGTCGCAGCGCATGACCATCTCGCCGATCATTCCCTGCAGGCCCATGCGCTGGCCGTCTTCGGGGCTGTAGAGGCGGGCCACGCCGTAGCTTTGCAGCTCCGCGATCTCGGCCGGCACGATCACGCCGCCGCCGCCGCCGAACACCTGGATGTGCGCGCCGCCGCGCTCGCGCAGCAGGTCGACCATGTACTTGAAGTACTCGACGTGGCCGCCCTGGTACGAACTGATGGCGATGCCCTGCGCGTCTTCCTGCAGCGCAGCGGTCACCACCTCGTCGACCGAGCGGTTGTGCCCGAGGTGGATCACCTCGGCGCCCATGCTTTGCAGGATGCGCCGCATGATGTTGATGGCTGCATCGTGCCCGTCGAACAGGCTCGCGGCGGTGACGAATCGCACCTTGTTCGTGGGACGGTAGTTGGCCAGCGCCTTGTGTTCGGCGGAGAGGTCGGTCATGTCGTTTGTCTCCTGGGCGTGGTGCTCGGTCAGACCACTTTGAGGCTCTTGAGTGCGGGGTCGTCGGGGGGATAGCGCAGATTGAGCGACTCGAACACCTGCTTCATCACGGTGGCGATCATCAGGTTGCGGTGCGTCTTGGAGTCGGCCGGCACCACGGTCCACGGCGCCCAGGGCGTGCCGGTGGCCGAGATGGCGGCGGCGTAGGCGGCCTGGTAGGCGGCCCACTGCTTGCGCGCTTCCAGGTCGGCCGCGGCAAACTTCCAGCGCTTGGTGGGGTCGTCGAGGCGCTCCTGCAGGCGCCGCCCCTGTTCGTCCTTTGAGATGTGCAGCATGAACTTCACGACCACCGTGCCGGTCTCGTTGAGCATGCGCTCGAAGTCGTTGATGTGGGCGTAGCGCTGGCGCGTCTGCTCGGGCGTGATCCAGCCGTTGACCGCGGGCACCAGCACGTCTTCGTAGTGGCTGCGGTTGAAGATCATCACCTCGCCATTGCCCGGCACCTGCTGGTGGATGCGCCACAGGTAGTCGTGCGCACGCTCCGGTTCGGTCGGCGCCTTCCAGCCCACCGTGTGCACGCCCAGCGGGCTCATGCGCCCGAACACGCCGCGCAGCGTGCCGTCCTTGCCGCTGGTGTCGGTGCCTTGCAACACCACCAGCAGCTTGAAGCGGCGGTCGGCATAGAAGAGGTTTTGCTGCGTGTCGAGCTCGACGGCCAGTGTGTCGACCGCCGTCTTGTCGGCCTGCTTGTCGCCCGTGGAGTAAGGCTTGGCTTGCGGGGAAATGCGCGCCAGATCGAACGCACTGTTGGCGGCACCGGCTGCGGCGTGCTGGAAATCGCTCAGCTGAGGACGGGGGGTGGCCATGGGAGCCCTCGGGGTTGATTGACGTATACGTCAATTGCCGAGTGTATCGCCCTGGCCCTCAACACTTTTGCACACTGGTGCACAAGAGGCGTTTCGGGGGTCTCGAAAAATGGGTTTGGCGGCACAATCGCAGCCCATCGAGGGCGCGTGAGAGCCGCCCCATCAGAAAGTACGAGGAGAGACGTCGTGGCCACGATCAACGTTCCCACCAAGACACCGGAGGCGTTGGCTGAGCTGACCAGCCGCCAGCGCAAGCTGAGCCAGCGCCACCGCACGGTGCTGCTGCTGGTCGATGGGCGTCGCGACGAACACGAGGTGCGCCAGATGGCCATCGCGGCCGGCTCGCCGGACACGGCCTTCGACGAACTGATGGACCTGGGCATGATCTCGCGCCCCGCGCCGCTCGAACCGGAGCCGCGTTCCAGCCGCAAGTCGTCCTCGTCGTCGGTGCTGATCGAAAGCCAGCCTGTGCCGCTGGATGCCGCGCCGTCGGCCTCGATGCCGCTGGGCCCCGACTCGGTCGTGAGCGTGCTGCCGCCGTCGCTGAGCCTGCACTCCGAGTCCCACCTGGACTCGCTCAACGAGTTGCCCCATGCGGCGCCCGAAGCACTCGAATCAGAGCCCTTCGACGTGCAAGACGAAGCCCTGGAAGAAGCGCGCGCCATCCTGCTGCGCGCCGTGCGCGCCGAGGCGCCGGTCGCCGGCTCGCTGACCATCCTGCGCTTGCGCCGTGCGCGCACGCGCGAAGACATCGAAAGCCTGCTCGAAGAAGTCGAGTCGCGCATCTTCAAGCCCTTCAAGGGCCTGTGGGCCTCGCAGACCATGGCCCGCGTGCGCGAGCTGCTTTCCACCCACCCGTCCTTGTCGCTGCCGTCTTCCTGACATACTGCGTCGATGAGTTTTCTGGCCATCGACGTCGGCAACACGCGTCTCAAGTGGGCGCTCTACGCTTCGCCGCAGCCGGGGGCTGCCGTGATGGCCCATGGCGCGGCCTTTCTCGAAACCATCGACCAGCTCGCCGAGACCGATTGGAAGAACATCCCCGCGCCGTCCAGCATGCTGGGTTGCGTGGTGGCGGGTGACGGCATCAAGCGTCGCGTCGAAGAGCAGTTGGAGTTGTGGGACATCGACCCGCGCTGGGTGGTTTCATCCGCGCATGCCGCTGGCGTGACCAATGGCTACGAACACCCCGCACGCCTGGGCGCCGACCGCTGGGTCGCGATGATCGGTGCCTG
>NZ_DASSRA010000152.1:0-11306 GCF_035702065.1 Rhizobacter sp. | reverse complement strand
CAGCACCGCCAGCTGGCTGGCCTGGGGCGCGGGCAGCTTCTTCGTCGGCTGGGTGATCCAGTTCATTGGCCACTACTACGAAGGCCGCAAGCCCGCCTTTGCGGATGACCTGATCGGCCTGATGGTCGGCCCGATGTTCGTGACCGGCGAGGCGCTCTTCGCGCTGGGCTGGGGCAAGGAGATGCTGGCCGAGATCGAGCGCCGCACCGGGCCGACCGTGATCCGTGACCTGAAGGCGGCTGCCGCCAAATGAGGCTGCGACGGGTCGCCCTGCGCATCGGCGCCGGCCTGCTGGTGCTGCTTGCGCTGGGGGTGGCTTTTGTCGCCGTCCAATCTCAGCGTCATCCCTCGCTGGCGCCGTACCGCACGCTCACCCTGCCCGAGGCCACGCAGGGCGACGGCGTGCGGGTGCGCTTCGGCGGCGTCTCGACCCTGGTGTTCGACGATGGCGAAACCATGTGGATGACCGACGGCTTCTTCTCGCGGCCAAGCGCCAGGCAGACCTTCACCGGCAAGATCGGGCCCGACGCGGCCCGCATCGACACCGCGCTCAAGCAGCTGGGCGTGACCCGGTTGGCCGCCGTCATCCCGGTGCATTCGCACTACGACCACGCGATGGATTCGCCCCTGGTCGCCCAGCGCACCGGCGCCTTGCTGATCGGTTCGGAGTCGTCGCTCCAGATCGGCCGCGGGCTCGGCCTCGCACCCGAGCAGATGAAACGGGTGAAGCCGGGTGAGCTGGTGACCCTCGGCAAGTTCAGCCTGCGCTTCATCGCCAGCCGACACAGCCCCACGCCGTACAGCGACGGCACGTCGGTGGAGAACATCGAAGCCCCCGTGGTGCCGCCGGCCCGCGCCACCGCCTACCGCGAGGGCACGGTCTGGTCCATCGCCGTGACCCACGCCTCGGGCGCGAGCTTTCTGGTGCAAGGCAGTGCCGGATTCGTGCCGGGCGCGCTGGCCGGTCTGCATGCCGACACGGTGTTCCTGGGCACCGGCACACTGGGCAAGAAGGACGCCGCCTACCGCGCGGCCTACTGGAACGAGACGGTGAAGGCCGTGGGCGCCAAGCGCGTGATCGCCACGCACTGGGACAACTTCTGGCTGCCGCTCGACCAGCCGCTGCAGGCCATGCCGCTGCTGCTGGACGACTTCGACGCGGTGATGGCCGACCTGGCTCAGCGGGGCGCGCAAGACGGCGTCGACATCAAGCTGCCGCCGCTCTTCGTCCCCTTCAAGCCCTAAGTGTTCTTCGACACCGTGATGGTGGGGAACTTGGACGAGAAGTCCTTGCTGCGCTGCGCGATCTTCACCGCCACCTGGCGCGCCATGGCCTTGTAGAGCATGGCGACTTCGCTGCCGGGGTCGCTCACCACCGTGGGCGTGCCCGAGTCGGCCTGCACGCGGATGGCCATGCTGAGGGGCAGCGCGCCCAGGTAGTCCATGTTCAGGTCGTTGGCCATGCGCTTGCCACCGTCGGCGCCGAAGATGTGCTCGGCATGGCCGCAGTTCGAGCACACGTGCACCGCCATGTTCTCGACGATGCCGAGGATGGGCACGCCCACCTTTTCGAACATCTTGATGCCGCGCTTGGCGTCGAGCAGGGCGATGTCCTGCGGCGTGGTGACGACCACCGCGCCGGTGAGCGGCACGCGCTGGCTGAGCGTGAGCTGGATGTCGCCGGTGCCGGGCGGCATGTCGACGATCAGGTAGTCGAGGTCTTTCCAGTTGGTCTGACGCAGCAGCTGGTCGAGTGCCTGGGTGGCCATGGGGCCGCGCCAGATCATGGCGTTGTCCTGCTCCACCAGGAAGCCAATCGACATCACCTGCACACCGTGGTTCTCCATCGTCTCCATGGTCTTGCCGTCGGCGCTCTGCGGCCGGCCCGACAGGCCCAGCATCATGGGCTGGCTGGGGCCGTAGATGTCGGCGTCGAGCACACCCACGCTGGCGCCCTCGGCGGCCAGGGCCAGCGCCAGGTTGACGGCGGTGGTGCTCTTGCCCACGCCGCCCTTGCCCGAGGCCACGGCGACGATGTTCTTCACGTTGGGCAGCAGCTGCACGCCGCGCTGCACGGCGTGGGCCACGATCTTGCTGGCCAGCCGCGCATCGACGGCAGTCACGCCGGGCACCGACTTCGCCGCTGCACCCAGCGCAGCCTGCAACGCGCCGACCTGGCTCTTGGCGGGGTAGCCGAGCTCCACGTCGAACGAGACGGCGCCCCCATCGATCCGCAGGTTCTTCAGCTGCTTGGTGCTGACGAAGTCCTTGCCGGTGTTGGGGTCGATGACGGTTTTCAGCGCGTCGAGGAGCGCGGTTTCAGTGAGGGCCATGGGTGCGTGCAGAGGGAGAAGAGGCCGTGCCAGTCTAGCGCGCAGGCCTTCCCCCCCATGCGTCTCTGGGGGATGGGCGCCTAGAATTCGAGGTTTCCCCTGCCCCGAGCCGCCCGATGACCCGCAAGCTCTTCGTCACCACCGCCCTGCCCTACGCCAACGCCGGTTTCCACATCGGGCACATGATGGAGTACATCCAGGCCGACATCTGGGTGCGCTTCCAGCGCATGGTGGGCAACGAAGTGCACTTCGTCTGCGCCGACGACGCGCACGGCGCGCCGATCATGATCGCGGCCGAGAAGGCCGGCAAGACGCCGCAGCAGTTCGTCGCCGAGATCGCCGCCGGCCGCAAGCAGTACCTCGACGGCTTCCACATCGGCTTCGACAACTGGCACTCCACCGACGGCCCCGAGAACCACGCGCTGGCGCAGGACATCTACCGCGCGCTGCGCAAGCAGGGCCTGATCGCCGAGCGCGTGATCGAACAGTTCTTCGACCCCGTGAAGAACATGTTCCTGCCCGACCGCTACATCAAGGGCGAGTGCCCCAAGTGCGGCGCGAAGGACCAGTACGGCGACAACTGCGAGGTCTGCGGCTCGGTGTATTCGCCCACCGACCTGAAGAACCCGTTCTCGGCGCTCAGCGGCGCGACGCCGGTGCTCAAGAGCAGCTCGCACTACTTCTTCCAGCTCTCGTCGCAGCGCTGCATCGACTTCCTGAAGGACTGGACCACCAGCGCGGGCCGCCTGCAGCCCGAGGTGCTGAACAAGATCAAGGAGTGGTTCGCCGTCGACGAGCAAGGCCACGTGGGCCTGGCCGACTGGGACATCAGCCGCGATGCGCCCTACTTCGGCATCGAGATCCCCGATGCGCCGGGCAAGTACTTCTATGTCTGGCTGGATGCGCCGGTCGGCTACCTCGCCTCGCTGAAGAACCTGTTCGACCGGACCGGCCGCGACTTCGAAGCCTTCATGGCCGACCCGGACGTGGAGCAGGTGCACTTCATCGGCAAGGACATCATCACCTTCCACACCCTCTTCTGGCCGGCGATGCTGCACTTCAGCGGCCGCAAGGTGCCCAACCACATCTTCGTGCACGGCTTCCTCGCGCTCGGCGGCGAGAAGATGAGCAAGAGCCGCGGCACCGGGCTGTCGCCGCTCAAGTACCTGCAGCTGGGCATGAACGCCGAGTGGCTGCGCTACTACATCGCCGCCAAGCTCAACGGCCGCGTGGAAGACATCGACTTCAACCCGGATGACTTCATTGCACGGGTCAACTCCGACCTGGTGGGCAAGTACATCAACATCGCCAGCCGCGCGGCGGGCTTCCTGACCAAGCGCTTCAACGGCGAGCTGGGCAAGATCGGCGCCGACGGCGAAGCGCTTCTCACGCAACTGCGCGCAGAACGCGAGCCCATCGCCGAGCTGTACGAGACGCGCGAATACGGGAAGGCGCTGCGCCAGGTGATGTCGTTGGCCGACAAGGTCAACGAGTACGTCGACGCCAACAAGCCCTGGGAGCTGGCCAAGCAGCAGGGCATGGACGCGCGCCTGCACGACGTCTGCACGGTGTGCATCGAGGCCTTCCGCCTGCTCACCATCTACCTGAAGCCGGTGCTGCCGGCGCTGGCGGCGCAGGTGGAGACTTTCCTGCGCGTGCAGCCGCTGGGCTTTGCGGACGCAGCCCGCGGCCTGGGTGCGCACACCATCGGCGAGTACAAGCACGTGATGCAACGCGTCGACCCCAAGCTGCTCGATGCCCTGTTCGAGCCTGCTGTGGTCGAAGCGCCTCCGCCGGGTGGCGAGAAGCTTGCCGACGAGATCAAGGTCGACGACTTCGCCAAGGTCGACCTGCGCATCGCCAGGATCGTCAACTGCGAGCAGGTCGTTGGCTCCGACAAGCTGCTGCGCCTCACGCTCGACGTGGGCGAAGGCCGCACACGCAACGTCTTCAGCGGCATCAAGAGCGCCTACAAGCCCGAGGACCTGATCGGCAAGTTCACCGTGATGGTGGCCAACCTCGCACCGCGCAAGATGAAGTTCGGTGTGAGCGAGGGCATGGTGCTCGCCGCCTCGCACGCCGATGAGAAGGCCAACCCCGGCCTCTACGTGCTGGAACCCTGGCCCGGTGCCACGCCCGGGCTGCGCGTTCGCTGACACAGCACAAGACAGACTGCATGCTGCCGATCATCCGAGGGTGGGCTGACGCGCAGCGAACGCCGCGAACCAATCTGCGGCTGGGTGCCACGTTGGCTTTCGTGGCCGGTGCCGCGAATGCCGGGGGCTTTCTGGCCGTGGGGCGGTACACCTCGCACACAACCGGCGTGGTGTCCTCCGCCGCCGACCACCTGGTGCTGGGTGAGTGGCGCCTGGCGGGCGCAGCGGCGGCCTCCCTGGCCACCTTCATCGCCGGTGCCATGTGCACTGCGCTCCTGGTGAACTGGGGCCAGCGCCGCCGCTTGCACAGCTGCTACAGCCTGCCGCTGCTGATCGAGGCGGGCTTTCTGATGCTGTTCGGCCTGCTGGGTGCCAGCCTGGGCCTGCACTCCGCCCTTCTGCTGCCTGCCACGGTGTTGCTGCTGTGCTTCATCATGGGCCTGCAGAATGCCGTGATCACCAAGATCTCGCGGGCCGAGATCCGAACGACCCACGTCACCGGGCTGGCCACCGACCTCGGCATCGAATTCGGCAAACTGCTGTATGTGAACCGCAATGAAGCCCTTGCCCAGGTGCGTGCGAACCGCGAACGCCTTCGCACTCACGGCCTGCTGATCAGCTGCTTCTTCGTCGGTGGGTTGATCGGTGCACTGGGGTTCAAATGGGTGGGCTACATCACCACCGTGCCGCTGGCCCTGCTGCTGTTGTTGCTGTGCCTCAAGCCACTGTGGCGCGATGTCAACGAGCGCTTCGTGTCGCCGTGGAGCGCCACACGGTGAGTGGCTGGCGCCTCATGGGCATGGAACTGGCCCGGTTCCGTCCTCGCCTGCTCGATGCCCTGAAGGGCTACGACCGGCAACGCTTCATTGCCGACCTCGGCGCCGGCATCACCGTCGGCATCGTGGCCCTGCCGCTGGCCATGGCCTTCGCCATTGCCTCGGGCGTGAAGCCCGAGCAAGGCATCTTCACGGCCATCATCGCGGGCTTCATCATCTCGGCGCTGGGGGGCTCCAGTGTGCAGATCGGCGGGCCGGCGGGCGCCTTCATCGTGATCGTCTACGGCATCCTGCAGCGCTACGGGTTGACCAACCTGCTGATCGCTACTGCGCTCGCGGGTGTGCTGCTGTTCCTGTTGGGGCTGTTCCGGCTGGGGGCGCTGGTGCGCTACATCCCGGTCACCATCGTGATCGGCTTCACCAACGGCATTGCGGTGCTGATCGCGTTCTCGCAGCTCAAGGATCTGCTGGGCCTGCAGGTCGACAAGCTGCCGAGCGACTTTTTTGCGCAGGTGTACGCGCTCGCCACGCACCTGGGCAGCTTCAACCCCTACGCGCTGGCACTGGGGGCGCTGTGCGTGCTGCTGCTGTTCGGGTGGCCGCGCCTCTTCGCCCGCAACTCGGTGCTGCCCCCCGCCCTGCTGGAAGGGCGCACGCTGCGCACGGCCGCGCGCGTGCCCGGGCCCATCGTGGCGCTGGTGCTGCTCTCGCTGCTGGCCTGGGGGCTGCAGCTGCCGGTGGAAACCATCGGCACGCGCTTCGGCGGCATCCCGCAAAGCCTGCCCACGCTGGAGTTGCCGCCCTTCAGCTGGCAAAGCGCCAAGGAACTGGTGTTCCCCACGCTCACCATCGCGCTGCTGGGAGCGATCGAGTCGCTGCTGTGCGCGCGCATTGCCGACAACCTGATCGACCCGCCGCGCCACGACCCCAACCAGGAGCTGATGGCGCAGGGCGTGGCCAACTTCGTGGTGCCGTTCTTCGGCGGCTTGCCCGCCACCGGCACCATCGCCCGCACGGTGACCAGCGTGCGGGCTGGTGCGGCCAGCCCGGTGGCGGGCATCGTGCATGCCGTCACCCTGCTGGTGATCGTGCTGGTGGCTGCGCCACTCGCCGCCAGCGTGCCGCTGGCCGTGCTGGCCGGGATCGTGCTATTCGCCGCCTGGAACATGGGCGAATGGCATGAATTCTCCCGGCTGCGCCGCTTCAGCGTGCCCTACCGCACCGTGTTGCTGGGCACCTTCTTCCTGACCGTGGTGTTCGACCTCACGGTGGCGGTGCAGGTCGGCCTGGTGCTGGCCTGCGGCTTCTTCATCTACCGCATGAGCATGACCTTCCGCGCCGACCTGGCCCCCGACAGCCCGCCCGGTATGCGCGTGTACCGGCTCTACGGCGCCCTGTTCTTCGGGGCCGTCGGCAAGATCGAAGCCATCGCCCAGGCCCTGCCCGACGGCACCCGTGCCGTGGTGCTGGAGGCGCACCAGCTGGTGTCCATGGACAACTCCGGGCTCGACGCCCTGATGCAGCTGCACCGCAGCCTGGCGCGCCAGGGTGTGCGGCTGGTGTTGTGCGACCTGAACGAGCAGCCGCGGGCCCTGATCCACACCGCGGGGTTGGACGCGGAGTTCGGGGAAACCAACTTCACCGCCCATCTGGGGGCTGCGCTCGCCCGGGCTAACGAACCTGTCTGAGCTATCCTTTTCGCCCTACAAAAGGGGAGAACTTCGTGGGATTTCTCGACGACCTGAAGCGCCAGGCCGATGCGCTGAAGACGCAGCAGACGATCGACACGGCAGCCTTGGCCCGCAATGCCGCGCTGGTCGAGGGGGCGTGCAGAAGCGTGCTGCAGTACTTCATGGAACTGGCCCAGCAGCTCAACGTCCTGCAGCCCACGCCGCCCCTGCGCATCTTGCTCGACAAGGCCAACACCATCGACGGCCTCAAGCGCTGCGACTTCCGGGTTGACGCACGCCGCAAGCAGCACAGAGGCCAGGAGGTCTTTGACCACGTCGTCCTGCATGGGCTGCAGAAGACAAGCCGCAAGCTCAGCATGAGCAAGGACTTCCCGCCCGAGATCGAACGTCTCGAATCGCGCCTGCGCCAAGCCGGCATCTCACCTGATACGCAGTGGGTTCGTGATCAGCAAAGCGGGCGGCTCGAAGAGGTTCGCTTCACCTTCACCGCCGACATCACCATGATGGTGCGCGTCCTGCCCAACCACGATGAGGGCCACTTACGCTTCCAGATTGCCAATTTCGATGCTCTTGAGACGGTAACTGCCGACTTCCCCGCCCATCTGGTGGGATCCGAGTTGCTCGATCAACTCGCCCGATGGGTCGTGGGTGAACCCAACCAGTTCCTCAAGCAGGCTGAGAGTGTGCGTCGAACGGAAGCCTGAGGCCGTTAAAATCGCGCCTCTCCCGCTCGACACGACCACCATGCCGCTGTTCTGGAAAGCCTACAAATCCGACGTCACCTCGTTCATCGAGGATCTCAAGGCCAAGAAGCCCACGCTGGAAGAAGAGCAGCGCCAGGGCCGCGCCCTGCTGTGGGACAAGCCCATTGACCTGGAGGCGCAGGCCGATTACCGCGATGCACGCGTGGATCAGCAGCCCTACGTCTACCAGACCAAGCGCTGAGCTGACTGTCTGAGCCGACCGTGAGTACCGAGGTGATGGCGCCCGACACGCCAGACGTAGCCACCGTCCCCGACGTGGTCGACCACGTGGCCGTGGCCCGTCTGTATGGCGAACCGCTCTTCGCCCTGCCGCAGGACCTGTACATCCCGCCGGACGCGCTGGAAGTCTTCCTCGAGGCCTTCGAAGGCCCGCTCGACTTGCTGCTCTACCTGATCCGCAAGCAGAACTTCAACATCCTCGACATCCCGCTGGCCAGCGTGACCCGCCAGTACCTGGCCTACGTCGACCAGATCCGCAAGACCAACCTCGAGCTCGCGAGCGAATACCTGCTGATGGCGGCGATGCTGATCGAGATCAAGTCGCGCATGCTGTTGCCACCCAAGAAGGTGGCCGAGGGCGAAGAACCCGAAGACCCGCGGGCCGAGCTGGTGCGCCGCCTGCTGGAGTACGAGCAGATCAAGCTGGCCGCGGCGCGACTGGATGCGCTGCCGGTGATCGGGCGCGACTTCCTGCGCGCCCAGGTCACCATCGAGCAGTCGCTCAAGCCGCGCTTCCCCGACGTCGACGCCGACGAACTGCGTGCCGCCTGGCAAGACATCCTGAAGCGCGCCAAGCTCAACCAGCACCACACCATCACGCGCGAGCAGCTCTCGGTGCGCGAGCACATGAGCATCGTGCTGCGCCGCCTGCAGGGCAAGCGTTTCGCCCTGTTCGAAGACCTGTTCGACGTGGCCCGCGGCCCGCAGGTGCTGGTGGTGACCTTCATCGCCATGCTCGAACTCTCGCGCGAGCACCTGCTCGAAGTGACGCAGGCCGAAGCGTTCGCGCCCATCTACGTGCGGCTGGCCTACCAGCCCGCCTGACCCACCCCTGACCCTGCACCACCAGCGCCATCCTGGCGCGCGCAACCGGTTCGACCGAGGAGAGAAGTCCATGCAAGAAGCAGCCGTTCAGATCCACGCCCGCAAGAGCCCGCCCGTGCAGGCACCCGAGCGCTGGTCGGTGGCCGAGGTCGAGGCCTTGTTCGCCCTGCCCTTCAACGAACTGCTCTACCGCGCCCAGACCGTGCACCGCCAGCACTTCGACCCGAATGAAGTGCAGCTGTCCACCCTGCTGTCGATCAAGACCGGCGGCTGCCCCGAGGACTGCGGCTACTGCCCGCAGGCCGCGCGCTATGACACCGGCGTCGAGGCCGGCAAGCTGATGGACTGCGACTCCGTGCTCGACGCCGCGCGCCGCGCCAAGGAAGCCGGCGCCACGCGCTTCTGCATGGGCGCCGCCTGGCGCGGCCCCAAGGACCGCGACGTGGAGAAGGTGGCCGAGCTGATCAGCGCCGTGAAGTCGCTGGGCATGGAGACCTGTGCCACGCTGGGCATGCTGGAAGACGGCCATGCCGAGCAGCTGCAGGAAGCCGGCCTCGACTACTACAACCACAACATCGACACCGCGCCCGACAAGTACGGCGACATCATCAGCACCCGCCAGTACGAAGACCGCCTGAACACGCTGCAGCGCGTGCGCGGCGCGGGCGTGAAGGTGTGCTGCGGCGGCATCGTCGGCATGGGCGAGACGCGCACGCAACGCGCCGGCCTGGTGGCCGCCCTGGCCAACCTCGACCCCTACCCCGAGTCGGTGCCCATCAACAACCTGGTGCAGGTCGAAGGCACGCCGCTGCACGGCGAGGCCAAGCTGGACCCGCTGGAGTTCGTGCGCACCATCGCCGTGGCACGCATCACCATGCCGACCGCCCGCGTGCGCCTGTCTGCCGGCCGCCAGCAGATGGGCGAGGCCATCCAGACGCTGTGCTTCGCGGCCGGCGCCAACTCCATCTTCTATGGCGAGAAGCTGCTCACCACCGGCAACCCCGACGTGGAGGCCGACCGCCAGTTGCTCGGCAAGCTCGGCATGAAGACGTCATGAGCAGCCACCCCACCGAAGCACCGGCCGCGGGCCGCAAGCCCGTCACCCTGCACCGCCTGCGCGAGATGCAGGCGGCTGGCGAGCCGATCACGATGCTCACCTGCTACGACGCAAGCTTCGCGAAGCTGCTCGACAGCGCCGGCGTCGATTGCCTGCTGGTCGGCGACTCGCTGGGCATGGTCATCCAGGGCCACCAGAGCACCATGCCGGTCACGGTGGAAGAGACGGCCTACCACCTGCGAGCCGTGGCGCGCGGCAACCGCAGCGCCTGGCTGATCGGCGACATGCCCTTCGGCAGCTACCAGGAGTCGACCAGCCAGGCCATGCGCACCGCCACCGCGCTGATGCAGGCCGGCGCTCAGATGGTCAAGCTCGAAGGCGGCGGCTGGACGGCCGACACCGTGCGCTTCCTCGTCGACCGCGGCGTGCCGGTGTGCGCCCACCTGGGCCTCACGCCGCAGTCGGTGCACGCGCTGGGCGGCTACCGCATCCAGGGCAAGGGCGACGAGGCCGTGGCCACGCTGGTCAGGCATGCCAAGGAGTTGTCGGACGCGGGCGCGGCCCTGTGCGTGCTGGAGCTCGTCACCGCCGCCGCGGCGCGGGCTGTGCAAAAGGAAGTGCGCATGGCCACCATCGGGATCGGCGCCGGCGTCGAATGCGACGGTCAGGTGCTGGTGCTGCACGACATGCTGGGCGTGACGCAAGGCAAGCTGCCGCGCTTCGTGCGCAACTTCATGGACGGCGCGCCCTCGGTCGAGGCCGCCATCACGCGCTACGTGGCCGACGTGAAGGCCCGCCGCTTCCCCGACGACAAAGTCCACGCCTACTGATCGCTTCACCATGCAGATCCTGCACACCATCGCCGACCTGCGCGCCGCCCTGCCGGGGCCGCAGGCCTGCGCCTTCGTGCCCACCATGGGCAACCTGCACGAAGGCCATCTGGCCCTGGTGCGCCAGGCCAAGCAGCACGGCCTCCCGGTGGTGGCCAGCATCTTCGTCAACCGCCTGCAGTTCGCGCCGCACGAGGACTTCGACCGCTACCCCCGCACCCTGCAACGCGATGCCGAATTGCTGGCCGGTGCCGGCTGCGACTTCGTCTTCGCGCCCGACGAGCGCGAGATGTACCCGCAGCCCCAGGCGTTCAAGGTGCAGCCCGACCCGGCACTGGCCGAGATCCTGGAGGGCCACTTCCGCCCCGGCTTCTTCACCGGCGTGAGTACGGTCGTGATGAAGCTCTTCACCATCGTGCAACCGGCGGTGGCGGTGTTCGGCAAGAAGGACTACCAGCAGCTGATGGTGATCCGCAACATGGTGCGTGAACTTGCCATGCCGATCGAAATCATCGGCTGCGACACGGTGCGGGCACCGGATGGCCTCGCGCTATCGTCGCGCAACGGTTACCTCGGCAGTGACGAGCGGGCCGAAGCCCCACGTCTGCACCGCCAGTTGGCGGCAATCGCCGAATCGGTGCGCGCGGGGCGCCAC
>NZ_DASSRA010000151.1:0-8423 GCF_035702065.1 Rhizobacter sp. | reverse complement strand
CCGGCCGAATTCGCCGATGAGCCGATGGGCGAGGACGATGTCGCCGCACCGATCGAAGAGCTGCCTGTTCCCGAGGTTGTCACCAGCGAGGTGTCGATGGTTCAGATGCGACAGGAGCTGATCTCTATCCGCGGATTGCTCGTGGTGTGAGTCGGAAGGCTGCCGATTTCAGGCTATACTGCGCGGCTTACGTCGGGGTGTAGCGCAGCCTGGTAGCGCACTTGCATGGGGTGCAAGGGGTCGCGAGTTCGAATCCCGCCACCCCGACCATTGAACGACAAAGGCCCGAGTTCTCACGAACTCGGGCCTTCTGTTTTGTGGGTTCAGAACTGCTACTGCAGCGAGACCTCCACGCGGCGCGCCTCGGCATTGCTGCCGGTGGCGGTAAGCACCTCGGGCTTCTTCAGCTCGATCTTGTCTTCGGTGATGCCTGCAGCCTTCAACGCGTCACGCACAGCCAACGCCCGCTGCTTGGCGAGCTCTTCGTTCTTCGCAGCGTCGCCGGTGGCGTCGGTGTAGCCGCTGACCACGGCCTTCTTGCCGGCGGCGACTTGCCCGGCCACCGTGGCCAGTGCATCGCTTGCACCACCCGCGACGTCGGCCTTGCCGGTGGCGAAGTAGAACTTCACGACCCCGCCCTCCACCTTGAACGAGGCCACCTCGGCAGAAGCGCTCGCCGAGGCCGACGCGGCTGGGGCTGCGCTCGAGTGGCTCGCGCCACCGCCGGCGACGACCGGCAGCAACGGCACGATCAGCAGCGCGACGATGTTGATGATCTTGATCAGCGGGTTCACCGCGGGGCCGGCCGTGTCCTTGTACGGGTCGCCGACGGTGTCACCCGTCACAGCCGCCTTGTGGGCTTCGGAGCCCTTGCCACCGTGATGCCCGTCTTCGATGTACTTCTTGGCGTTGTCCCAGGCGCCGCCGCCGGTACACATGGAGATGGCGACGAAGAGTCCGGTGACGATGGTGCCCATCAGCAAGCCGCCCAGCGCAGCCGGGCCGAGCAGCAGGCCCACCAGAATGGGCACGACCACCGGCAAGAGGCTGGGGACGATCATTTCCTTGATCGCTGCGGTGGTTAGCATGTCGACCGCCTTGCCGTACTCGGGCTTGCCGGTGCCTTCCATGATGCCTTTGATGTCGCGGAACTGGCGGCGCACTTCTTCCACCACAGAGCCGGCGGCACGGCCTACGGCCTCCATCGCCATCGCGCCGAAGAGGTAAGGGATCAGGCCGCCGATGAACAGGCCCACGATCACCTTGGGGTCGCTCAAGTCGAAGCTCACGCTGATGCCGCGACCTTCGAGCGAGTGCGTGTAGTCGGCAAACAGCACCAGGGCGGCCAGACCGGCCGATCCGATGGCATAGCCCTTGGTGACGGCCTTGGTGGTGTTGCCGACGGCATCGAGCGGGTCGGTCACATCGCGAACGGCCTTGGGCAGCTCGGCCATTTCAGCAATGCCGCCGGCGTTGTCGGTGATGGGGCCGTAGGCGTCGAGTGCCACGACGATGCCCGCCATGCTGAGCATGGAGGTGGCGGCAATGGCGATGCCGTACAGGCCAGCCAGTTGATAGGCCACCAGGATGGCGATGCAGACGAAGATCACCGGCCAGGCCGTCGAGCGCATCGACACGCCCAGGCCCGCGATGATGTTGGTGCCATGACCCGTGGTCGAGGCCTGAGCAATGTGCTGCACGGGCTTGTACTGCGTGCCGGTGTAGAACTCTGTGATCCACACCATGGCCGCCGTCAGCACCAGGCCGACGATGCAGGTGCCGAACAGCGCCAGTGCCGACACGGAGGCGCCGCTCGAGAGTGTCAGGGCCTGCGGGAAGAGCGCCGTCGTGACGAAGTAGAAGGCGATCAGCGAGAGCACCCCCGCGACGGCGAGGCCCTTGTACAAGGCTGGCATCACGTTCTTCATGCCCGGCGATGCCTTGACGAAGCTGCAGCCGATGATCGACGCGATGATGGACACGCCGCCCAGCAGCAGCGGGTAGATCGCGGCGTTGATGGCGCCTGTGCCGGTGACCATCAGTGCACCGAGTGCCATGGTGGCGATCAAGGTGACGGCATAGGTCTCGAAGAGGTCGGCGGCCATGCCAGCACAGTCGCCGACGTTGTCGCCCACGTTGTCGGCAATCACCGCGGGGTTGCGCGGGTCGTCTTCAGGGATGCCGGCTTCGACCTTGCCCACCAGGTCGGCGCCGACGTCAGCGCCCTTGGTGAAGATGCCGCCGCCCAAGCGCGCAAAGATCGAGATCAGCGAGGCGCCGAAGGCCAGGCCCAGCAAGGGTTTGAGCAGACCGGAGAGCGGCGCGGTGCTGGTGCCGTTGCCGGTGAGGTAGATGAAGAAGATGGTCACGCCGAGCAGGCCCAGGCCCACGACCAGCATGCCGGTGATCGCGCCCCCCTTGAAGGCGACGTTCAACGCTGGAGCGATGCCTTTGGTGGCCGCCTCGGCCGTGCGCACGTTGGCCTTGACTGACACGTTCATGCCGATGAAGCCGCAGGCGCCCGACAGCACGGCTCCGAGCACGAAGCCCACGGCAGTGGTCACATCGAGAAAGATACCGATGAGCACGGCAAGTACCACGCCCACGATGGCGATGGTCTTGTACTGCCGGGCAAGGTAGGCGGCGGCGCCTTGCTGGATGGCGGAAGCGATCTCCTGCATGCGCGGATTGCCCGCGCTCTGACCCAGGATCCAGCTCCGTTGAACGAAGCCATACAGAACTGCGGCAACACCGCAGGCAAGCGCAAAGTACAGCGCCAAGTTCGTCGACATCGGTGGGACTCCTCGTTTCGTTGTTCACACGTTGAGAGAGACGGTGCCCACCACTACTTCACCCGGCTTGGCAGGTACGGGCGGGTCTGCGGGGCATGCTAAGGGAAGGGCCGTGACATGGCAACGAACGCTGCATGGTGGTTTTCCAGCGGTTGGTGCGCTCTGTGGCACGCGTCAGGCCGCTGCAAGAGGGGCGGGTAAAATTCGGGTTTTCCCGCTCACTTCAATCAAAAGCATCATGAGCCTGCACAACGTGACCCCCGGCGACAAAGCGCCCGACCAGTTCAACGTGATCATCGAGATCCCGATGAACGCCGATCCGATCAAGTACGAAGTCGACAAGGAGAGCGGTGCGTTGTTCGTTGACCGCTTCATGACGACTGCCATGCACTACCCGTGCAACTACGGTTATGTGCCGCAAACGCTGTCGGACGATGGCGACCCGGTCGACGTGCTGGTCATCACCCCGTTCCCCCTCACGCCCGGCGTGGTGGTCACCTGCCGCCCCATCGGCGTGCTGAAGATGGAAGACGAAGCCGGTGGTGACAGCAAGCTGCTCGCCGTGCCCATCGACAAGATCCTGCCCATCTACACGCACTGGCAGAAGCCGGAAGACATCAACCAGATGCGTCTGAAGGCCATCCAGCACTTCTTCGAGCACTACAAGGATCTCGAGGCGGGCAAGTGGGTCAAGGTCCAGGGCTGGGAAGGCCCCGAATCGGCGAAGGAAGAGATTCGCCAAGGCATCGCCGCATACGCGAAGAAGCCCTGAACCCGGGCTGAATGTTCTAAGCCAACAAGGGGAGCTTCGGCTCCCTTTGTCCTTTGTGGTGCGGGTTCCGGCCGGAACTCGCTGCGTGCAACGCGGCTCTACACTGCCTCTTTGCCATCACGAGCCTTGCCCATGCTGCGTCGATTCCTGAGTGCCAGTGCCACGCTTGCCCTTGTGCTTCTCGCCCCGGTGGCGCTCGCTCAGAACCTCCCCGCCGGGGTGACGCGTTTGCAGGCGGTCGAAGGCATCACCGAGTACCGGCTGGCCAACGGCCTGCAGCTGCTGTTGATCCCGGACGATGCCAAGCCAACCACCACCGTCAACATGACGTACCACGTGGGCTCGCGCCAAGAGAACTACGGCGAGACCGGCATGGCGCACCTGCTCGAACACCTGCTGTTCAAGGGGACGCCCACGCACCGCAACCTGCTGGGTGAGTTCACCAAGCGCGGCCTGGCAGCGAACGGCAGCACCTCGTTCGATCGCACCAACTACTTCGCGAGCTTCTCCACCAGCGACGACAACCTCAAGTGGTACCTGGGCTGGCAGGCCGATGCCATGGTCAACAGCTTCATCGCCCGCAAGGACCTCGACACCGAGATGACCGTGGTGCGCAACGAGATGGAGATGGGCGAGAACAGCCCAGACCGCATCCTGTACGAGAAGACGCTGGCCACCATGTACCAGTGGCACAACTACGGCAAGAGCACGATCGGCGCGCGGGCCGACGTGGAGAACGTCGACATCCCGCGCCTGCAGGCCTTCTACCGCGAGTACTACCAGCCCGACAACGCCACGCTCATCGTGGCCGGCAAGTTCGACCCGGCCAAGGTGCTGGGTTGGGTGGCGCAATCCTTCGGCAAGATCAAGAAGCCCGTGCGCAAGCTGCCGGTGCACTACACCCTCGACGCGGTGCAGGACGGCGAACGCAGCGTCACCGTGCGCCGTACCGGGGGCGTGCCCATGGTGCTGGCTGCGTACCACGTGGTGCCGGCCGCGCACCCGGACTTCGCGGCCGTGGAGGTGCTCGACCTCATCATGGGCGACACCCCCGCGGGCCGCCTGCACAAGCGGCTCACGGCCAAACAACTCGCGGCCGGCACGTTCGCGTTTGCGCAGGGGCTGGCCGACCCGGGCTTCACCATCTTCGGCGCGCAACTGGCGCCGGGGCAGGACGTTGACGCCGCACGCACCGAGATGCTGGCCACGCTTGAATCGGTGGCGCGCGAGCCCATCACCGACGAAGAGCTGAAGCGGGCCCAGGCCCAATGGCTCAAGGGCTGGGAACAGGCCTTCACCAACCCCGAGACAGTGGGTGTGGCGCTCAGCGAATCGGTGGCTCAAGGCGACTGGCGGCTCTTCTTCCTGCTGCGCGACCGCGTGCGCGATCTGAAGCTGGCCGACGTACAGCGCGTGGCCGAGCAGCGCTTGCTGCCCTCCAACCGCACCGTGGGGTTGTACCTCCCCATCGACAAGCCGCTGCGCGCCCCGGCGCCGGCCAAGGTGGACGTGGCTGCCGAGATGAAGAGCTTCAAGCCCGAAGCGGGCGTGGCCAGCGTTGCGGCCTTCGACGCCACGCCGGCCAACATTGACCGGCTCACGCAGCGCTTCGAGCTCGGCGGGTTGAAGGTGGCGCTGTTGCCCAAGCCGGCGCGCGGCGAGGCGGTGCAGGCGGTTCTCACGCTGCACTTTGGTGACGAGAAGACGCTCGCCGGCCAGGGTGAGGTGCCCGACGTGGTGGCGGCCATGCTGGACAAGGGCACGAGCACGCGCACACGCCAGCAGATCCAGGATCAGCTCGACCAACTCAAGACCGAGATGCGCATCAGCGGCGGGGCAGGGCGGGTGAGCGTCAGCCTCACCTCGCGCCGCGAGCACCTGCCTGCTGCCGTGGCACTCGTCGGCGACCTCTTGCGCAATCCTGTCTTCCCGGCCGACGCACTGGATGAGATCAAGCGCCAGGTGGTGGCCGACGTCGAACAGCAGCGCAAGGAGCCGGAGGCCGTGGCCGACAACGCCTTGTCGCGCCTGCGCAGCCCGTACCCGCGGGGCGATGTGCGCTACGTCAGCACCTTCGACGAGATGGTGGGCGATGTGAATGCCATCACCGTGGATCAGCTCAAGGCCTTTCACAAGCGCTTCTATGGCCCAGGACGAGGCGAGTTCGGTGCGGCCGGCGACATGGACGTGGCGGCGGTGCGCAGCGCGCTGGACAAGGCCTTTGCTGGCTGGAGCAGCGGTGAGCCCTACACCCGCGTTTCGCAGCCCCTGGTTCCAGTGAAGCCGCAGCGCCTTCAGCTCGCCACGCCCGACAAGCAGAACGCCACCATGCTGGTGCGCCTGAGCGTGCCGCTCTCGGACAACGATGCCGACTACCCCGCGCTGTCGATGGCGAACTTCCTCCTCGGCTCGGGTGGGCAGTCGCGTCTGTGGAAGCGCATCCGCGAGACCGAAGGCCTGTCGTACGACGTGAACAGTGGTGTGGGCTGGAACAGCCACGAACCGCACTCGGTGTGGCAGGCCAGCGCTATCTTCGCCCCGCAAAACCTGGCCAAGGTGGAGACCGCTTTCAAGGAAGAAGTGGCGCGTGCGCTGAAAGACGGCTTCACGGCCCAGGAGCTGGCGGAAGGCAAGCGTGGCCTGCTGGCCTTCAGGCAGCTTTCACGTGCGCAAGACCGGAACCTGGCCGGTGCGCTGGCCAACAACCTCGATCTGGGCCGCACCTTTGCGGTGTCTGCGCGCGTGGACGACGCGCTGAGCAAGCTGACACTGGAGCAGGTCAACGCGGCGCTGCGCACCTACGTCAAGCCCGAGGGCTTCGTTGCCGCGGTTGCGGGCGACTTCAAGCCTTGAACGGCAAGCGCTCGTTCAGTTCGTCCAGGTAGCTCGCCACGCCTTCTCCTTCGTGTTCGAGGAAGTCGGCCACTGCCTGCGCGAACTGCGGGTGGGCCAGCCAGTGAGCCGACCAGGTCTGTACCGGCAGCAGTCCGCGGGCCATCTTGTGCTCGCCTTGCGCGCCGCCTTCGAAGCGCCGGTAACCGTTGGCAATGCACCAGGCCAGCGGCTGGTAGTAGCAAGCCTCGAAGTGCAGGCAGGAGATGTGCTCGGTGGCACCCCAGTAGCGTCCATAGGCGTTGCCTCGTTCGGGGTCGATGGCGATCAGCGATGCTGCGACCCGCTCGCCGTCCTTCCACGCAACAAAGAGCAGCCAGTTCTCTGGCATGTCGATTGCCATTCGCTCGAAGAAGTCGCGCGTGAGGTAGGGCGAGGAGTGATGGGCGCGGTAGGTGAGGGTGTAGCAGCGGTAGAAAAAGTCCCAGTCGGCCTGGCTGATGTGGCGGCCTTGGTGGGCCGTGAAGCTGATGCCGGCCTCGTGCACGCGCCGGCGCTCCTGCTGGATCTTCTTACGCTTCTCGCGCTGCAGGTCGGCGAGGAACTGCGCGAAGTCGCCATAGGGCAGTGGCTCGCGGTTGACCCAGTGAAACTGCACCGTGCTGCGCATCATCCAGCCGGCACTGCGTGCGGCCTGCTGGTCGGCTTCGTCGAGAAAGAGCACGTGGGCGGATGAGAGCTTGGCTTGCTGCGCGAACTGCTTCATCGCTTCGAGCAGGGCGATGCGTGCCGCACTGTCGCGTGCGAGCAGGCGCGGCCCCGGCACAGGTGTGAAGGGCACCGCGTTCAGCAGCTTGGGGTAGTAGCGCAGGCCATGGCGCTGGTAGGCGTCGGCCCAGGCCCAGTCGAAGACATACTCGCCGTAGGAGTGGCTCTTCAGGTACACGGGGCAGGCAGCAACCAGCGTGCCGCCTTCGGTCACTGCCAGGAACTGCGGCGCCCAGCCGGTGGCGTCGATGGCGCTGCCCGATTCATGCAAGGCCAGCAGGTACTCGTGACGCATGAAAGGTGTGGCGCTGGCTTGTGCATCGAGCAGCGCATTCCACTGCCCACGGTCCACTAGGGCAGGGTGGTCAAGAACCCGAATGACATAATTGTTCGAGCCTTTTTCATCACGCATATGTCATCCAAACCACGGGTCAGAGTTGCTCTTGCGCAGATCAATGCCACGGTGGGCGATCTGGCCGGCAACGCCCGCAAGATCATCGAGTTTTCGCGGCGCGCGCATGCGCAAGGTGCTCGTGTGGTGCTGACACCAGAGCTTGCCTTGTGCGGCTATCCGCCGGAAGACCTGCTGCTGCGCCCGGCCTTCATGCAATCGTGCGCGCAAGCCCTTGCCGAATGCGCGCGGTCGCTGGCTGATCTGCCGGGTTTGCATGTGGTGGTGGGGCATCCGCATCAATGGGGTGAGCGCGGTGATGTTAGGTCGAAGTCGCACGCCGTGCAGCAGCGCTACAACGCGGCCTCGGTGCTCGCAGGGGGCAAGGTCCTCGCGACCTATTGCAAGCGCGAACTGCCCAACTATCAAGTGTTCGACGAGCGCCGCTACTTCGCATCGGGCCGCGATGCACAGCAGGGTGCGGTGGTCTTCGAGGTCGATGGCCTGAAGTTCGGCCTCAACATTTGCGAAGACGCCTGGTTCGACGAGCCGGCCCGTGCGGCCAAGGCGGCTGGTGCCGAGGTGCTGTGCGTGCTCAACGCGTCGCCCTTCCACCTGGGCAAGGTGACCGAGCGTGAGGAACGCATGGCGCAGCGCGCACGCGACGTGGGCATGCCGCTGCTTTATTCGCACCTGACGGGTGGGCAGGACGAGGTGGTGTTCGACGGAGCATCGTTTGCCATCGATGCCCAGGGCCATGTCGGTGCGCGTGCGCCGTTCTTCGAAGAGTCGCTGCTGGTATTGGATGTTGGCGCCGAAGAGGTGCAAGGCCCGGTGGCGGCCGTGCCTGAGATCGAGGCACAAGCTT
>NZ_DASSRA010000150.1:0-11117 GCF_035702065.1 Rhizobacter sp. | reverse complement strand
TGAAGTCCATCGGCCTGTGCCTGGTCGGCGTCTCGGCGGCGCTGGGCGGCGTGGCGCTCATGCTCTGGGCGGTGATCCCGCCGGCCGAGATCCACGCCCCCTGGGCCTTGCTGGTCGCACCCCTGGTGCCGCTCGCGGCGGCCGGGGTGTGCTGGTGGATCGGCAGCGCGCGTGGCCCCGCGGCCTTTGAAGGCGTGCGGCAGCAGATGCGTGCCGACGTCGCCATGCTGCGCGAGGTGAGCACGCCCTCATGAACGACTCCTCGCCCGCCCCTCTCTCAGGCCCGCATGCGCTGCCCTCGGCAGCTGAGCGGCTGGCCGCTTCGCGCGCTCGCCTGCTCCAGACCATGCAGGCCTCGATGCCGCCCGCGCGCGCCCAGCACCCGCCGGGTGAACTGCCGGCTTGGCTGCACGGCATTGCAGAGATGCCTGTGGTCGCCGCCGTGCTCGAAGCCGTGCGCGGCTGGTGGTCGCACCACCCGATGCGTCTGGCCACGCTCGTGGCAAGCGATGCCGGCAAGACCCTGATCCGGCCTCTGGCGCAACGCCACCCGCTGGCGCTGATCTTGGGGGCCTTGATCGTCGGCGGCCTGCTCGTGCGCGTGAAGCCCTGGCGAGGCCTGCTCAAGCCGGCGCTGTTCGCCGGGCTGCTGCCGCAGATCATGTCCAAGGTGATGGCGCACGTGCCGGTGCAGTCGTGGCTCTCGGTGCTGACCACGTTCACCGAACCGCCTTCATCAACCTCTTCGTCATCTCCACCGCGGAACGATGCTCAGGCGCCCGAGCCCGCATCGGCCGAGCGCGCTCCCGGCTCGACGCTTCACTGAGCCGGTCTCACAGCCAGTACTCCCACATCTTCGCCAGGATCTCCTTCATGCGCGGCCCGATCGGGCGGCGCTCCCAGGCTTCGAGCGTGATCTCGTCCGACTCGGCCAGGTCCTTGTCGAACAGGGCCTGCACCTGGCTGCCGAAGTCCGGGCCCAGCACCACGGCGTTGAGCTCGTCGTTGTGCAGGAAGCTGCGCCAATCGAGGTTGGTCGAGCCCACCGTGGCCCACACGCCGTCGATCAGCGCCGTCTTGGCGTGGAGGATCACACCCCGCCGCTCGTAGATCTTCACGCCGGCACGCAGCAGCTGCTCGTAGTAGTTGCGCCCGGCATGGAAGATGAGCCACGAGTCGGTCTGGCTGGGCAGGATCATCTTCACCGCCACGCCCCGGCTGGCGGCCGCTTCGAGTGCGGCCAGCAGTTGCGGGTCCGGCGCGAAGTAGGCGTTGGTCAGGTGGATGCTGGTTTCGGCTGCACCGATGGCCGACAGCAGGGTCGCGTAGATCAGCGCATAGGGTTCGTCGGGCGAACTGCCGATGGCGCGCACCACCTGCTGGCCCACCGTCTGCGGCGGCGGGAAGTAGTTGCGCGGCATCAAGGGGTCGCCTTTTTGCTTGACCCAGGTCGAGAGAAAGAGCCGCTGCAGCTCGGCCACCGCAGGGCCTTCCACCTGCAGGTCGGTGTCGCGCCAGGGCGGGCCCGGGTCCTTGCCGGCATCCTTGCCCGACGACGAACCGCGCGAACCCGACTTGAACGACCCTCCTGAATAGACACTGCTGATGTTGATGCCGCCCAGGAAGGCAATGCGCCCGTCCACGATCAGCAGCTTGCGGTGGTCACGCTGGTTCAGCTCCCAGCCCTTGCGGGCCGTGGCCGGGTTGACCGGGTTGAACTCCAGCACGTTGATGCCGGCGTCGGACAGCCGCTGGAAGAAGTCCTTCGGCGTACCGATCGTGCCCACGCTGTCGTGGATCAAGTTCACCTGCACGCCGGCGCGCTGCTTGGCGATCAGCGCCTGCGCGAACTTGTGGCCCACGTCGTCGTTCTCGAGGATGTAGGTCTCCATGTTGATGTGGTCGCGCGCGCCCTGGATGGCCGCGAACATGGCGCGGTAGGTGGCCGGGCCGTCCACCAGCAAGCTGACCCGGTTGCCGGTGGTCAGCGGGCTGCCGACGATGGCTTCTTCCACCGCCAGGTGGCGCTCGAAGATGCCCGTGTCCTTGCCGCGCGCCGCCAGGCCTTGCAGCACCAGCTTGCTCTGCGCGGGCGACAAAGGCCCGCGCGCGGTCTCCAGTTGAACCGGGGTGCGCGCGGTGCTGGGTGCGTCGTCGTAGGGCAGCACCGTCGGCAGGCTGCTGCAGCCGGCCAGCCCCGCCACAGCGAACGCAAGCAGACACAGCCACCCCGCAGGCAGCGTGAACCGAAGCGGGCTCATCTCAAGCGATGCGATTCATGCGTTGGGCCGACGTCATATCCGGCCCATCAGCAAGAGCACCACCAGCACGAGCACCACCAGCCCGAGGCCACCGGTGGGACCGTAGCCCCAGCCGCGGCTGTGCGGCCACGCCGGCAGCGCGCCGATCAACAACAGGATCAGGACGATCAACAGAATGGTTCCCACGCTCATGGCTTCTCCTTGTGCAGACCGGTGGCGGCGCGGCATCGCGCGCAACGCCTCGGCAGGATCGTCATCGCAGCCTCGCGGGCCCGCCATCGGCAAGGAACGCCTTCGGCTGTGAGCCTTGGCCTACAAGGCATGCAGGCTTTCGGTGCCGTCTCTCTCGATGTAGGGCAAGTCCGACAGCGTGCGCAGGCTGCGTCCGATGGGTGGTACCGCGCCCGGGCCCTACAGTGAATCGATCCTCGGAGCCCACCATGAATCCACCAACGACTGCCACCCCCACCTGGACCACTTCTTCGTTCGGCGACCGCACGCACACCCTGCCGATGGAGTTGTCGGCATTGGGCGAACACATGGCCTCGTGCAAGGGAGTGCATGGCCACCTGTTCGCACTGCAGTGCGTCGGCGAGGTGCTCAACCGCTTCATCGCACCCCGCTTCGTGACCACGCTGGTGATCGCCACCTGCGCCATGGGTGCGGCGGCGTTGTTGCTGTGACCCATGGCCGATTCGGCGCTTGCGCGCCTGCTGCCGGAGGCGCCCCCGCCGCTGCTGCGCATCCTCGACGGCGAGCGCGGGCCTGTGCAGCCGCCCATCCGCTCCGAGATCTTCGGCCTGGAGCGCTTCGCGCAGCACGGCCGCAGCCTGGGTGAGACCCACCGCGCTGCGCGCGCGAGTTGGCGTTCGGCGACCTTCTTTCCCCGCGTGCGCAGCAACATCCGCACGCTGCGCGAAGCGCACGACTACATCGGCCTGCAGGCCAGCGGCGGCTACGACATCAGCCCCGCCGGCGAGTGGCTGCTCGACAACTTCCACCTCATCGACGCGCAGCTCAAGGAGATCCACGAGGGCCTGCCGCGCAGCTACTTCCGCAACCTGCCGCTGCTGATCGACGAGCCGCTCGCCGGCCTGCCGCGCGTGTACGGCGTGGCCTGGGCCTTCGTGGCCCACACCGATGGCGCCTTCGACGAAGAGTTGGCGCAGCGCTTCCTCGGCGCCTACCAGGAGACACGGGAACTCCATCTCGCCGAGCTGTGGGCGCTGCCCACCACCCTGCGCGTGGTGTTGATCGAGAACCTGCGCCGCCTGGCCGAGCGCGTGGCCATCAACAAGGCGGCGCGCGAGGCGGCCAACCTGTGCTGCGACCACCTCGAGCGCTACACGCTGCCCATGCTCGACGAGTTGCTGACGCTGCTCGAACAGCGCGGCGTGCGGCGCATGTTCCTCGGGCAAATGGCGCAGCGCCTGCAGGATCGACGCTCAGATGCCGATGCCGATGCCGACCGCGCCTACCAGGACTGGCTGAATGAAGCCCTGCCCGACCTCGCCGCGCTGCGCGAGCAGCAGGCTGCCGACCAGGCGGCCGACAACCTGAGCGTGAGCAACGCCGTCACCTCGCTGCGAACCATCGGCGACGCCGACTGGCCCGACCTCATCGCCCGCACCAGCACGCTGATGCGGCTCCTGCTCGGCTCCCCCGTGTTCGAGGCCGAACACGCCCACACCCGCGACCAGACGCTGCACGGCATCGAGGCGCTGGCCCGCCGCAGCGGGCGCGGCGAAGTGGCTGTCGCGCAGACGCTGCTCGGCCTGATGCGCGAGCACGCGGCCGGCGACGCCGCCGATCCCGAGGTGGCCGTGGCGGGCCACTGGCTGCACGGCCCCGGCCGGCCCGCCCTGCTGCAGGCCCTGGGACTGCACGAAGCTGCGTGGCCCGCGCTGCGCCAGGCCATGTTCCGCTGGGCCTTGCCGCTCTACCTGGGCACGCTGCTGGCCACCCTCACGGGCGTGACGTGGCTGCTGCTGCGCCACCCGCACGCACTGGCCGACACCGGCATGCCACTGTGGCTCAGCCTCCTGGCGGCAGCTGCGCTCGTGTTCCCCGTCTCCGAAGCGGTGGTGGCGGTGATCAACCGCCTGATCAGCGAATCGGTGCGCCCGCAGCATCTGCCGCGGCTGGCGCTGGCAGAAGGCATCCCACCCGAACACCGGGTGCTGGTGGTGATCCCCTGCCTGCTCAGCAGCGATGCTGCCTGCCGCGAGTTCGCACACCGGCTGCTGCTGCACCACCTGGCCAACCCCGAGCGGCACGCGCAGTTCGCGCTGCTCAGCGATTGGGTGGACGCCGATGCGCAGCACCTGCCGTCCGACACCGACCTGCTCAACATCGCGCGTGGGCAGATCCGCGAACTCAACGCACGCCACCCGGCGGCGAGCGGCGACCCGCCGCGCTTCATCCTGCTGCACCGCGAGCGCGAGTTCAGCGAGAGCGAGCAGCGCTGGATCGGCTGGGAGCGCAAGCGCGGCAAGCTGGAGCAGCTCGTGGCCGTGCTGGCCGAGGGCACGCCCGGCCCCTTCATGGACCTGGGCGTCGACTCCCAGCTCGCACCCGGCACGCCCTACATCCTCACGCTCGACAGCGACACCCAGCTGCCACCCGGCCGCCTGCGCGAGCTGGTGGGCGTGGCCGCGCACCCGCACAACCGGCCGCGCCTCGACGAGCTCACACGCACGGTGGTGGGCGGCCACGGCATCCTGCAGCCACGCACCGTGACGCCGCTGCCGGCCCCGCGCGACTTCACGCTCTACCACTGGCTCTTTGCCGGGCAGTGCGGCATCGACCCCTACAGCGTGGCCAGCTCCGAGGTCTACCAGGACGTGTTCTGCGAAGGCACCTTCACCGGCAAGGGCCTGCTCGACGTGCGCGCCATGCACGCCACGCTGCACGAGCGGCTGCCCGAAGGCCTGGTGCTCAGCCACGACCTGCTCGAAGGCTCGCTCGCGCGCAGCGCCGCGGTGACCGACATCACGCTGATCGAAGACGCGCCCTTTCATGCCGACGTGGCCGCCTCGCGCGTGCACCGCTGGACGCGCGGCGACTGGCAACTGCTGCCCCTCTTCCTGCAGCCGCGCCGCTACCCGCTGCGCGCCGTCAACCGCTGGAAGGTGTTCGACAACCTGCGCCGCTCGCTGGTGGCGCCGATGTCGCTCGTCTTGCTGGTGCTGGCGCTCGGCAGCGGCGTGATCTCGCCCTGGACGGCCCTGGCGGTGGTGCTCGCCGCCTTCTGCGGCGGGCCCTTGATGGGCTCGGTGGCCGGCTTCTCGCCCAGCCGCGACGACGTGGCCAAGACCCACTTCTACCGCCGGGCCGCGGTCGACCTGTTGCGCGCGGTGTGCGCCGGCCTGTGGCACCTCGCGCAACTGATGCAGCACGCGCTGATGTCGGCCGATGCCGTGCTGCGCGCGCTCTACCGCATGCTCGTCAGCCACCGTGGGCTGCTGCAATGGACCACCGCGGCCGCCGCGCAGGCCGCCGCCCAGACCGAGCTGCGCGCGCTGCTGCGCACGCACTGGGTGGCTCCGCTGGCGAGCGCGCTGCTGCTCGCTGGCCTGCTGGCCAGCGGCACCCCGCACCCCGTGCTCGCCACCGTGCTGTGCCTGCTGTGGGCCGCCTCGCCGGTGTGGACGTGGTGGGTCAGCCGCCCGCGCCCCACCAGCGAAGAGGCGGCGTTGCCCGCCGACGAGCGCGAGCACCTGCATGGCATCGCGCGCGACACCTGGCGCCTGTTCGAGCGCTGCGTCGGCCCCGACGACAACCATCTCCCGCCCGACAACCTGCAGACCGTGCCCAGCGACATGGTGGCGCACCGCACTTCGCCCACCAACATCGGCCTGTACCTGCTGAGCACGGCCTGCGCACGCGCCTTCGGCTGGATCGGCACGCAGGACATGCTGGCACGCCTGGAGGCCACGCTTGGCACACTGCACCGGCTGCAGCGCCACCGCGGCCACTTCCTCAACTGGTACGACACGCAGACCGGTGCCCCCTTGCTGCCCATGTACGTCTCCACGGTGGACAGCGGCAACCTGTGCGGCCACCTGCTTGCCGCGGCCCAGGCCTGCCTGTCGCTCGCCCGCGCACCGCACGACAACAGCGCCAACGTTCGCGCATTGCAGGCCTCGCACCGGCAGCTGAGGCCGCTGCTGGCGCACGTGCCGGAGCTGTTCTCCGCCGAATCGACCAGCGCCCTCGCACGCGCATTGGCCTGGACCGACCCGCTCGCCGAAGCGCAGCGCAACAGCGGCGAGATGGAGCAGGTGCTGCGTGCCGCCCGCGACGAGCTCGCCGCGTTGCTGCCCGAGACTGTGCAGGCCAGTTCGCCCGCCCTGCCCGGCTGGCGCGACGAACTGGCCTGGCACCTGGCCGACCACCTCGCCACCCTGCGCTCGGTGCTGCGCGACGCCAAGGCCGACACGGCACCCGCCGAGACCATCCGCCGCCTGCAGGCACTGGCTTATGCCTTCGAGCAGCTCGCGTGGAGCGCGGAGTTCGGCTTCCTGTTCCACCGCAAGCGCCACCTGTTCCACATCGGCTACCGCGTGGCCGAGCAGCAGCTCGATGCGGGCTTCTACGACCTGCTCGCTTCCGAGGCGCGGCTGACCAGCCTGCTCGCCATCGCCAAGGGCGACGTGCCGGTGCGCCACTGGGGCTCGCTCGGCCGGCCCTTCTACGCCGTGGGTGCGCAGGCCGGCCTGCGCTCGTGGTCGGGCTCGATGTTCGAGTACCTCATGCCCAGCCTCGTGCTGCACGAGCCGCATGGCAGCGTGCTGCGCGATGCGGGCCACGCGGCCATCCACGAGCAGATCGCCTTCGCCCGTGCGCACGCCGTGCCCTGGGGCATCTCGGAGTCGGCCTACGCCGGGCGCGACCACACGCTGGCCTACCAGTACGCACCGCAAGGTGTGCCGCGCCTGGCGCTGCGCCGCACGCCCACCGACGAGCTGGTGATCGCCCCCTATGCCACCGCCTTGGCCTCGCTGATCGCGCCACGCCGCGCGGCGGCCAACTTCCACACCTTGCAGTCGCTCGCGGCCCGTGGGCGCTACGGCTTCATCGAGGCGCTGGACTTCACGCCCGCACGGCTCTCGGGCGGCGAGAGCTTCGCGCCGGTGGGCACCTTCATGGCCCACCACCAGGGCATGAGCATCGTCGCCCTCGCCAACGTGCTGCTCGACGGCTTGGTGCAGCGCTGGGGCATGGGCAACGCGCACATCGAGGCGGTGGCTTCGCTGCTGCACGAACGCGCGCCGCGCGAGGTGTCGATGCTCTACGAGCCGCTTCCCCTGCCGCCGCAGGCGCTGCACAAGCGCGGCCCGCGCATGCTGCGCGAGGTGGTGCCCGGCACCACGGCGCTGGAGCCCACGCACCTGCTCTCTAACGGGCGCTACAGCGTGGCCCTGCGCGCCAACGGTGCCGGCTGGAGCCGCCGCGGCGCGACCGGCCTGACCCGCTCGCGCGACGACGCGCTGCGCGACGCACTGGGCAGCTTCTTCTACCTGCGCTGGGGCCCTCAGGCGCACCCGGTGTCGATCACCCAGCACCCCGCGCCCGACGAACAGGCGGACTACCAGAGCACCTTCCACGCCGACCGCGTGTGCTTCGACGCAAGCTGGCCGGGCGTGCAGGCCCACGCCACGGTGTGGGTCAGCCCCGAGGACGACATCGAGTTCCGCCAGATCGAGCTGCGCAACCTGGGCGAGCGCGCGCTCGAGATCGAGCTGATCTCTGCCTTCGAGGTGACGTTGGCCGACCCGCGCGCCGACGAGAGCCACCCCGCGTTCTCGAACCTCTTCGTGCGCGCACAGTGGCTGTCGGCCCAGCAGGCGCTGCTGTTCGAGCGCAAGCCGCGCCTGGCCACCGAGCAGGGGCTGCTGGCGGCGCACTTCCTGGCCGAGACCGACCCACAGGTGCGCAGCGTGCGCGTGCAGACCGACCGCCAGCGGTGGTGGGGCCGCAACCGTGCCGTCAGCCGGCCGCAGGCGGTGTTCGACGAGCCGCCCGCCGATTCGCCCGACGCGGCCACGCTCGACACCGGCCTCGACCCGGTGTGCGCGCTGTCCGTGCGCCTGCGCATCGCGCCCCAGGCCAAGGCGAGGCTGACCTTCGCGACCAGTGCCTCCGACTCCGAGGCCACGCTGCGTGCGGTGATCGACAAGTACCGCCAGACCATCCACGTGGAGCGCGCCTCGCTGATGTCGGCCACGCTGACCGGCATCCGCCTGCGCACTCTGGCGCTGAGCGCCGAGAACTTCGCCGCCATCCAGACGCTCACCACCGCGCTGGTGCTGAGCCTCACCCGGCCGCAGAGCGGGCCAGCGCGGCCCGAAGGACGCGAGGTGTGCGACCGGCGGCTGCTGTGGCGCTTCGGGATCTCGGGCGACCGGCCCATCGTGCTGGTGTCGGCAGGCGTGACGCAGTCGCTCGGCCTGCTGCGCTCGCTCGCGCAGGCCCTGCGCGTCTGGGCCTGGGGCAATATCGCCTGCGATCTGGTGGTGGTGAACGCCGAGCCCGCCTCGTACCTGATGGCGCTGCACCGCGAGGTCGCTGCGCTGCGCGACCGCCATCTGGCCGAGAGCGGCACCCAGGGCACGCCGGCCAGCACCGGCTTCCACCAGCTGCGCGCCGACGAGCTCACGCCCGAGGAGCTGAGCACCCTGCACTGCCTGGCACGCGTGCGCCTGCATGCCGACGGCCGCCCGCTGGTCCACCACGTGCAGGAGTGGGTGGCCCAGCACGAGCAGGCCTTCGACGAACGCCATGCCACGTCGGCCGTGGCCGTGCCGGTGAGTGGCGGGCCAGCGCCCGAGGCCGAATCCAGCGGCGAGTTCTCGGCGTCGAGCGGTGAGTTCCGCTTCGACGCAGGCGCCGAGGGCCGGCCCGTGCGGCCGTGGATCAACGTGCTCTCCAACCCGCGCTTCGGCGCGCAGGTCTCCGAGGCCGGCGGCGGCTACACCTGGGCCGTCAACAGCCGGCTCAACCAGCTCACCGCCTGGTCCAACGACCCGGTGGCCGACCCGCCCTCGGAGTGGTTCCTGCTGCAAGACCGCAAGACGCGAGAGGTGTGGAGCGCCACGCCCTCGGCCTGGGGCGACGAGCGCCTGAGCTACCGCGTGGCGCACGGCCAGGGCTACAGCGTCGTGCGGCATCGCCGCGGCGAGCTGGAGGTCTCGGCCACGTGGTGCGTGGATGCACAGGCCTCGGTCAAGCAGGTGCGGCTGCAGCTCGTCAACCGCGGGCAGCGCACGCTGCAGCTGCGCCTGATCGGCATCGCCGAATGGGTGATGGGTGCGAACCGCGCCGACCGCGGCAGCGTGCGCACGGCGCAGTTCACGCAACGCCTGCCCGAGGGCAAGCTCACAGCGCTGATGTGCACGCAGCTCGACCGCTCAGCCGGCTTCGGCGAGGGCACGGCCTTCCTCGGCCTGGCCACGTCCGACGACGACATGCCCGACTGGACCTGCGACCGCCGCGAATGCTTCGACACCGGCGGCCGCTTGCGCATCCCCGAGCGCTTCGGCCAGGAGCAAGGCCTGGGGCTGGACCCGTGCGCGGCGCTGAGCACGCGCGTGTCCATCGCGCCTGGCGAGTCGGTGCAGCGCGTGTTCCTGCTGGGCTACGGCGATACCTCTGGCGCCGCGCGGCAGCTGGCCACGCAGGCCGCAGCCGCGCCGGCCGACACCCGCCTGGAGAGCGCGCGCAAGCAATGGGACGATTTGCTCACCGCCACCACCGTCCAGACCCCCGACCCGCTGTTCGATGCCATGGTCAACCGCTGGCTGCTCTACCAGGCCGTGGCCTGCCGGCTGTGGGCCAAGGCGGGCTTCTACCAGGCCGGCGGGGCCACCGGGTTTCGCGACCAACTGCAAGACGCCATGGCCCTGGCCTGGGCCGCGCCGCAGATGCTGCGCGACCAGATCCTCGTGGCGGCCTCGCGCCAGTTCCCCGAAGGCGACGTGCAGCACTGGTGGCACGCGCCGACTGGCGCCGGCGTGCGCACGCATTTCTCCGACGACCTGTTGTGGCTGGCCCACGCCTGCGTGCACTACCTGCGCAGCACCGGCGACACCGCGCTGCTCGACGAGCGCGTGTCCTTCCTCGAAGGCGCGGCCATCCCCGAAGGCGCCGAAGACGCCTACTACGTGCCCACTGTCAGTGCGCACCAAGCCACCGTCTACGAACATGCTGCGCGTGCCATCGACCACAGCTTGCGCACCGGCGCCAACGGCCTGCCGCTGATGGGCACCGGCGACTGGAACGACGGCATGAACCGCGTCGGCCATGAAGGCCGCGGCGAATCGGTGTGGCTGGGCTGGTTTCTGTGCCACCTGGTAGACGGGTTTGCGCCCATCGCGCGCGCGCGTGGCGAGGAACCCCGCGCCGACCGCTGGGAGGCCGCCGCACGCGCCTGGCGCAGTGCACTCAACGGCCCGGCCTGGGACGGCCAGTGGTTCAAGCGCGCCTTCTTCGACGACGGCTCTCCGCTCGGGTCGCACGTCAACCTCGAAGCCAGCATCGATCTCATCGCCCAGGCCTGGAGCGTGCTGGCACAAGCGGCGCCCGTGGCCCTGCAGCGCATTGCCATGACCTCGGCCGACGAGCTGCTGGTCGACCACGAGGCCGGCCTCATCAAGCTGCTCGACCCACCGCTGGCGCTGGAGCACGGCCTGCGCTTCGGCGCCCACGGCCTGCCGCTGATGGGCGGTGGCGACTGGAACGACGGCATGAACCGCGTCGGCCACGAGGGTCGCGGCGAGAGCGTGTGGCTCGCCTTCTTCCTGTGCGAGGTGCTGCGCGAGTTCGGCCCGCTCGCGCAATTCCACGGCGACGGTG
>NZ_DASSRA010000149.1:0-22848 GCF_035702065.1 Rhizobacter sp. | reverse complement strand
GGCACTGTCCTGCAGGTCAAGCTGACCTGGGGTGCGGCACCGCTCGACGTGGACTCGCACATGCTCACGCCGCAAGGGGCGCACGTCTTCTACTCGTCCAAGGGTTCGCTGTCGGCTTCGCCCTACGTCAACCTCGACATCGATGACGTCACTTCCTTCGGCCCCGAGTTCGTGTCCGTCCGCCGACTGGCTCAAGGCACCTACCGCTACTACCTGGACAACTACTCCAGCACCTTCAATCCCGGCATGACGGGCTCCCCGGTCAAGGTGGAACTCATCTACGACGGCAACACCACGGTCTACACGCCGGGGCCGGGCGAAGGCACGCTCGACAAGTGGCACGTCTTCGACATCGTCGTCGACGCCCAGTGCCGTGTCACGGTCACCACCGCCAACGCCTGGATGGCAAGCGACCCGCCCAACCCGAACCCGAGCCCCAGCGAGTCAGTCACCTACTGCAACTGATCTCGGCTTCGGCCACTCTGTGGGGCGGACCTTGTCCGCCCCTTTTTCATGGGCGTGCGCCATGGCGGATGTCAGCAGACACGACACCCTGCGCCGCTATCATGTCCGGTTTCGCGTCACGCCCGATGCCACCCCGCAAGCCCGCCGCCCCCGCCGACGTTTCTTCCATCGAAGCCCCCGTCATCCGGGTGCGCGGCGCACGCACGCACAACCTCAAGAACATCGACCTCGACATCCCGCGCAACCAGCTGGTGGTGATCACCGGCCTGAGCGGCTCTGGCAAGTCGAGCCTGGCTTTCGACACGCTGTATGCCGAAGGGCAGCGGCGCTACGTGGAGAGCCTCTCGGCCTACGCGCGGCAGTTCCTGCAGCTGATGGACAAGCCCGACGTCGACGTGATCGAGGGCTTGTCGCCCGCCATCAGCATCGAGCAGAAAGCCACCTCGCACAACCCGCGTTCCACCGTCGGCACGGTGACCGAGATCCACGACTACCTGCGTCTGCTCTATGCACGGGCCGGCACGCCCTTCTGCCCCGAGCACCAGCTGCCGCTGCAGGCGCAGAGCGTGAGCCAGATGGTCGACGCCGCGCTGGCCTTGCCGCCCGATACCAAGCTGATGGTGCTGGCCCCGGTGGTGCGCGACCGCAAGGGCGAGTTCACCGAGTTCTTCGCCGACATGCAGGCACAGGGCTACGTCCGCTTCCGCGTCGACGGCACGACCTACGACGCCACCGACGTGCCCAGGCTCAAGAAGGCGGAGAAACACGACATCGACGTGGTGATCGACCGCGTCAAGGTCCAGCCCGGCTTGCAGCAACGATTGGCCGAGAGCTTCGAGGCGGCGATGCGCATCGCCGACGGCCGCGCGATGGCGCTGGAGATGGACACGGGCCGCGAGCACCTGTTCAGCAGCAAGTTCGCCTGCCCCATCTGCAGCTACTCCTTGAGCGAGCTGGAGCCGCGGCTCTTCTCCTTCAACTCGCCGGTGGGCGCCTGCCCCAGCTGCGACGGCCTGGGCCAGGTGACGGCCTTCGATGCCGAGCGCGTGGTGGCCTTCCCCTCGCTCAGCCTGGCCAGCGGCGCGGTGAAGGGCTGGGACCGGCGCAACGGCTACACCTTCTCGCTGCTGGAGAGCGTGGCCCGGCACTACAAGTTCGACATCGACACGCCTTTCGAGGATCTGCCCAAGAAGGCGCAGCAGGTGCTGCTGCACGGCTCGGGCGACGAGGAGATCAGCTTCGTCTACGAGGCCGAGGGGGGCAAAGGCAAGACGCGCAGCGTCAAGCGCAAGCACCCCTTCGAAGGGATCATCCCCAACCTGCAACGCCGCTACAAGGAGACCGACTCGGCCGCCGTGCGCGAAGACCTCGCGCGCTACCAGGCCGCCAGGCCATGCCCCGACTGCCACGGCACGCGCCTGCGCACCGAGGCACGCCATGTGTTCCTGCAGGGCGAAGGTGACAAGCAGGGCGAGCCGATCTACCGCGTCGAGCACTTCACGCTGCGCGAGTGCCTGGCCTATTTCGAGTCGCTGCACCTCAAGGGCGCCAAGGCCGAGATCGCCGACAAGGTGATCCGCGAGATCCGCTCGCGGCTCAAGTTCCTCAACGACGTGGGCCTCAACTACCTGAGCCTGGACCGCAGCGCCGACACGCTCTCGGGCGGCGAGTCGCAGCGCATCCGCCTCGCCTCGCAGATCGGTTCGGGTCTCACCGGCGTCATGTACGTGCTCGACGAGCCCAGCATCGGCCTGCACCAGCGCGACAACGACCGCCTCATCGGCACGCTGCGCCACCTGCGCGACATCGGCAACAGCGTGCTGGTGGTCGAGCACGACGAAGACGCGATCCGCGCCGCCGACCACGTGATCGACATGGGCCCGGGTGCCGGCGTGCATGGCGGGCACGTGATCGCGCAAGGGCGCCCCGAGGACGTGGCCGCCAGCGCCGAATCCTTGACCGGCCGCTACCTGTCGCAGGTGCTCAAGATCGCGGTGCCGAAACAACGGCACCGCCTGGCCGATCAAGACGAGCCGCAGCGCTTGCGCATCGTCAACGCCCGCGGCAACAACCTGAAGGGCGTGACGGCCGAGATCCCGGTGGGCCTCTTCACCTGCGTGACCGGCGTGTCCGGCTCGGGCAAATCGACGCTCGTCAACGACACGCTGTACGCGGCCGTGGCGCGCAAGCTGTACGGCAGCCACGCCGAGCCCGAGGCCCACGACGCCATCGAAGGCCTGGACGTGTTCGACAAGGTGATCAGCGTCGACCAGAGCCCGATCGGCCGCACCCCGCGCAGCAACCCCGCCACCTACACCGGCCTCTTCACGCCCATCCGCGAGCTGTTCGCCGAGGTGCCCACCGCACGCGAGCGCGGCTATGGCCCGGGGCGCTTTAGCTTCAACGTGGCGGGCGGGCGTTGCGAGGCCTGCCAGGGCGACGGCGTGCTCAAGGTCGAGATGCACTTCCTGCCCGACGTGTACGTGCCCTGCGACGTGTGCCACGGCAAGCGCTACAACCGCGAGACGCTGGAGGTTCAGTACAAGGGCAAGAACATCACCGAGGTGCTGGAGCTCACGGTGGAAGACGCGCACGGCTACTTCAACGCCGTGCCGAACATCGCACGCAAGCTGCAGACCCTGCTTGACGTGGGCCTGGGCTACATCCGCCTCGGCCAGAGCGCGACCACGCTGTCGGGCGGCGAGGCGCAGCGCGTGAAGCTCGCGCTCGAGCTCAGCAAGCGCGACACCGGCAGCACGCTGTACATCCTCGACGAGCCCACCACCGGCCTGCACTTCGCCGACATCGACCTGCTGCTCAAGGTGCTGCACCAGCTGCGGGACGCCGGCAACACCATCGTGGTGATCGAGCACAACCTCGACGTCATCAAGACCGCCGACTGGCTGATCGACATGGGCCCCGAGGGCGGCGCCGGCGGCGGCACCGTGGTGGCCAGCGGCACGCCGGAAGAGGTGGCGGCCAACCCGGCCAGCCACACCGGGCACTACCTGAAGCCGCTGCTGCGCTGATCGCACCGTGCTGCGCTGCAAGGCGGCACGAATCATGCGAAGTTGCCACTATTGGCAAGGCGCGTGTGCCGCACTACATTGCGCCAGCCCGACAATCCCGCGTTCGCCCCCCGTTCGCTCCCTCGTTCGACACCCCTCGCGACACACCCCATGCCGCCTGCGTCTTTGCCTGCTGATGAACACCACCGGTTGGCCACGCTGCAGGCATCGGGCCTCCTCGACAGCGAGCCCGAAGAGAGTTTCGACACCCTGGCGCAGTGCGCGGCGCAGCTGACGGGTTGCCCCATCGCCGTCATCAGCCTGATCGACGCCGATCGCGAGTGGTTCAAGGCGGTGCACGGCTGGGACGAACTGCCGGTGCGTGAGATCCCGCGCGCCATCTCCTTCTGCAACCACGCACTGGCCGCCGACAGCCTGTTCGAAGTGGCCGATGCCGCGCGCGATCCGCGTTTCGCACACAACCCCTTCGTCACTGGCACGCCCCATGTGCGCGCCTACGCCGGCGAGCCGCTGCGCGTGAACGGTGCCACCCTCGGTGCGCTGTGCGTCATCGACACCCACGCGCGCACGCTCACCGAGGCACAGCGCGACAGCCTGCGACGCCTCGCCCGCCTGGCCAGCGAGCTGCTGGCACAGCGCCTCGGCACGCCGCCGGTGGACGAGGAGCATGCACGCCTGCTCGACTTCGCTCGCGCCTCCGGTGACTGGATGTGGGAGACCGATGCGCAGCTGCGCTACACCTGGGTCTCGCCCAACTTCGAAACGGTCACGGGCCTGTCGCCGGCCGCCATGAAGGGCCAGCTGCTCGCCGACTCGCCGCTGCTCGACGGCCTGGGACAGCCACTGGGCGGCCAGCGCAACCTGCACATGCTGCTCCGCCGGCACCAGCCGGTCACCCGCGTCATCACCGACAAGACCACGCCACGCGGCGTGCTGCAGGTTTCGCGCAGCGCCGTGCCGGTGTTCGATGCACAGGGCCGCTTCTGCGGCTTCCGCGGCACGGCGCGCGATGTCTCGGCGCACATCGCCGCCGAGCGCCGCACCCACGGCCAGGCCGAGCTGCTGCGCAAGCTGACGGCGCAGGTGCCGGGCGTCATCTACCAGCTCTGGCTGCAACCCGACGGCAGCACCAGCTACACCTACGCCAGCGAGGCCTCGCGCGAACTCTTCGGTGCCGCCCCGCCGCGCAACGACGACGGCGGCGACTGCGACGTCGTCTGCCGCCTGCTCCACCCTGACGACCAGCCCGGCTACATGCCCAGCCTGGTGGCCGCGTCGCGCACGCTGGTGCCGTGGCAACGCGAGTTCCGCATCGTGCGCGACGGCGTGGTGCGCTGGATCGAGACGCGCGCCGTGCCCGAGCGGCACCCGGCCGGCGGCACGCTGTGGCATGGCTTCTCGTCCGACGTGACGGTGCGCAAGGAAACCGAACTCGCGCTGCGCAGCAGCGAAGAGCGCTGGAGCCTGGCCGCCGAAGCGGCGGGCATCGGCATCGCCGAGTTCGACCTCGTCGGCGGCCGGATGAGCCTGGACGCGCGCGCCTGCTCCAACCACGGCCTCAAGTTCCCGCAGCCGGCCTACCCGTTCACCGAATGGCTGGCCGCCATCCACCCGGATGACCGCTACGGCGTGCAGGCACGCGTCGACCAGGCCATTGCCACCGGCGGCATGCTGGAGGCACGCTACCGCCTGCCGCGTGCCGACGGCAGCGAGGCCACCCTGGAGATCTTCGCCCGCTGCACCTATGGCAATGGCCAGCGCGTGACCGGCCTGGTGGGCACCTGCCGCGACATGACGCAGCAGGCCGCACACGAGCAGTTGCGCAGCGACAAGGAAGCCGCCGAACGCGCCAGCCGCGCCAAGAGCGAGTTCCTCTCGCGCGTGAGCCACGAGCTGCGCACGCCGCTCAACGGCATCCTCGGCTTCGCGCAGCTGATGGCCATCGACCGCGTGAACCCGCTCGCCGCCGACCAGGGCCGCCGCCTCGACAGCGTGTTGCGCGCCGGGCGCCACCTGCTGGAGCTGATCAACGACATGCTCAACCTGGCGCGCATCGAGCAGGAGGACTTCTCGCTGCAGCAGGCGCCGGTCAACCTGACCGCCACGCTGCAGACCTGCTTCGCGCTCATCCAGCCGCTGGCCGACAGCGCCGGCGTGCGCCTGGTGGCGCCGACCAAGCGCGCCCACTGGGCCCAGGCCGACGCGCGCGCGGTGGAGCAGGTGCTGCTCAACCTGCTCTCCAACGCCATCAAGTACAACAAGCCGGCCGGCGCGGTGCGCGTGGCCCTCACGCGCAGCGGCTCGCGCATCCAGGTGGCGGTGAGCGACGACGGCCCGGGCCTGAGCGCCGAGCAGCAGTCGCACCTGTTCCAGCCCTTCAACCGGCTGGGTGCCGAGCAGAAGCGCGTGGAAGGCACAGGCCTCGGCCTCGTGATCGCGCGCGAGCTGGCGGCCTCGATGAACGGGGAACTCAAGGTGCGCAGCGAGCCCGGCAAGGGCTCCACCTTCTCGCTGCTGCTGCCTGCCGGCGCCGCGCCGGCCGCGGTGCGCGGCGGCGATGCGCCCGGCGAGACCTCGCAGCCCCCGCAAGCCGAGGAACGCCGGCGCGTGCTCTACATCGAGGACGAGCCGCTCAACGTGCTCTTGATGCAAGAGGTGTTCAAGGCCCGCCCGCAATGGGAACTGGAGGTCGCCACCGACGGCAGCTCGGGCCTCGCGGCCGCGCGCGCACGACGCCACGACCTGCTGCTGATCGACATGAACCTGCCCGACATGAACGGGCTGGAACTGATCCGCGCCCTGCGCAGCGACACCCAGGGCGCCGGCCTGCAGTGCATCGCGCTCTCAGCTGATGCGATGCAAACACAGATCGACGCCGCCCTGGCGGCCGGCTTTGACGGCTACTGGACGAAACCGATCAACGTGGTCCACATCCTCGAAGGCTTGGGACAGGCTTTGAATTAGCCCCCCAGTCGCTTCGCTCCTGCCCCCAAGGGGCGCCGCCTGGCGGCCCGGCAAAGCCGGCTCCGCGGGCGTTGCTTGATGAGTGCTTCGCTGCGCTCGCACATCCCCGTCCGCTCGGCCTGAGGTATCGAAGGCCTGCTCCTTCGACGCCAGAATGAAAAAAGCCGGTGCAATGCACCGGCCTTCTCAATCAGCGTATCGCCGCGATTTACTTCAGGTGACCATTGATCAGCTTGGTCATCTCGAACATCGAGACCTGGGCCTTCTTGAAGATCTCCTTCAGCTTGGCGTCGGCGTTGATCATCGTGCGCTTCGCCTTGTCCTGCAGGTCGTTCTTCTTGATGTACTCCCACACCTTCTTGGTCACTTCCGTGCGCGGAACCGGGGTGCCACCGATGATGGCGGCCAGTGCGGCGCTCGGGGTCATGGCCTTCATGAAGGCGGCGTTCGGGGTGCGCTTCTTGGCCGGAGCCTTCTTCGCAGCCGCCTTCTTGGCGGGCGCCGCCTTCTTGGCCGGAGCGGCCTTCTTCGCGGGAGCGGCCTTCTTTGCAGCGGCCTTCTTGGCCGGAGCGGCCTTCTTGGCCGGGGCCTTCTTTGCTGCGGGTTTCGCAGCCTTCTTCGCAGTTGCCATTTTGAATTTCTCCATCAAATAAGTTGTTGATGTGCCCGGGTTGGGTGAGAGCCGCATGAGCTCTCTGTTCTCCATGGACCACGTGCGGAGCGAATACTACTGCGAGAGTGCTGCATTGAGAAGCAGTTTTCATAGGTAAAACGCGCATTCGTGCCCCGTGCAGCACGCTTTTGTCGCTGTGGCACGTCACCTCGGTGCTGCTTTGATGCACCTCGCATCGCACGAGGAACGTTCAGTAGACGTCTCGTCGGTAGCGCCCTGCGTCGCTCAAACGCGCGAGTTCATCGCGCCCCAGCACCTGCTCGAGCGCCGCATCGACGCCGCCCGCCATGCCTTCGAGGCTGCCGCAGACGTAGATCGCCGCACCGTCGGCAACCCATTCGCGCACGCGCTGCGCTTCGCCGATGAGGCAATGCTGAACGTAGACGCGTTCGGCCTGGTCGCGCGAGAACACGAGATCGGCCCGCGCCAGCACGCCTTGCGCGAGCCAGGCCTCGATCTCGTCGGCGAAGAAGCGGTCATGTGCCGACTGCCGCTCGCCGAACAGCAGCCACGCGGGCCGGCGCTGCGCGCTCGCGGCGCGTGCCTTGAGGTGGCTGCGCAGGCCGGCGAGGCCGGTTCCGTTGCCGATGAGCAGCAGCGGCCGCGCCGCGTTGTCGCCGATGCGAAAGCTGCTGTGCGCGCGCAGGCGAAGCGGCATCTCGGTGCCGAGCGGCGCCTGCTCCGTGAGCCAGCCGGAGGCACAGCCGAGCGAGCCATCGGCATGCCGCTCCTGGCGCACGAGCAGGTGCACGCGGCCATCGGACGGCAGCGACGAGACGGTGTACTCGCGCGGCCGCACGGGGTCCCCCGGTGCGCGCAACTGCACCAGGTCGCCGGCTTCCCATGCAGGCAGCGCAGCACCCACCGGCTCCAGCTCGAGATGGCAGACCGGTGCACCTTGGCTGCCGGCATTGAGCACGCACCGCTCGACCAGGCGCCAGCGGTCGAAGGCCGGCGCCTGCCAGTCGGGCAGGTCGGTGGTGCCGGCGAGGTGCGCCACCTGGTGCTGCCAGGTGGTGAGGGCTGCAGCGTCTTCGTTGTCGAGCTCCACGCGCTCGAACAGGGCGCCGGCGCCGCGCTCTTGCAGCCAGGCATCGAGGCGGCGGCCAAAGCCGCAGAAGTGGGCATAGCTGCTGTCGCCCAGCGCCAGCACCGCGTGGTGCAGCCGCGGCAGCTTCAGTTCGGCCGACATCACCTGCTGCGCGAAGCGCGCCCCGTTGTCGGGCGCATCGCCTTCGCCGTAGGTGCTGACGATGAAGAGCGCGCGCTCGGTGCGAGCCAGCTCGTCTTGCGTGAGCTGGCCCAGCGGCAGCAGGCGCACCGGCACGCCGCCGGTGTGCAGCAGGCGTGCGCTCTGCTGCGCCAGCTGCTCGGCGAAGCCGGTCTGGCTGGCGTAGGCCACGAGAACGGGTGCTGCGCCTTCGGCGGCGGTGCCGAGGGCGGCCACGTCCCGCTGCGCCCGCAGACGCTTGCTGTGCTCGCGCCACCAGATGACGCCGCACAGCGCCGCATACGCCAGCAACACGGCGGCTGCGGCAAGGAGTTGCGCCCGGTTCATGCGAGTGCGGTGAAGGCGCGGCTCATGCGCTCTTGCAGGCCGCCATCGGGCTGGCGGGTGATGAAGAGGGCCGCGATGTCGCGCGCGTCAGCCCAGGCCAGGCCCTCGTCGGGGCCCAGCACGGTGAGCGCGGTGGACAGCGCATCGGCCGCCATGCAGCGCTCGTGCAGCACGGTGACGAGCGCCAGGCCGTGCGCGATCGGCCGGCCGTTGCGCGGGTCGATGGTGTGCGGATAGCTGACGCCGCCGCTGCGGAAGAAGCGCCGGTAGTCGCCCGAGGTGGCCACGCTCAGGCCGTGCAGGGCCACGCGCGTTTGCACCGCGTCGGGGCCGAGCACCTCCAGGTCCACCCACCAGGGCTGGCCATCGGGCTTGACGCCGCTGCCGCGCAGCTCGCCACCCACTTCGACCAGCGTCTCGTCGAGGCCGAAGCGCTGCGCGAGCAGGGCCGCGATGCGGTCGACGGCGTAGCCCTTGGCGATGGCCGAGAGGTCGATCTGCAAGCCGCCTGGCTGGCGCACGCGGCGCGCCGCGGCATCGAACTCCAGCCGCTGCCAGCCGCTCACGGCGCGCGCCGCGTCGATCTGCGTGGGCGACGGCGGCGCGAAGTCGGGGTCGCCGTGCCGGCCGTGCGGGCCGAAACCCCAGGCGTTGACGAGCGCGCCCGCAGTCGGGTCGTAGGCACCGGCGCTGTCGCGCGCGACAGCCAGGCCGTAGCCAAGCACCTCGAAGAAGGCCTCGGGCCGCGCCTGCCACTCACCGGCCCCGGCCAGGTTGAAGCGCGTGATGTCGGAATCACTCTCCCACGGGCTCATCTGCGCGACGACCTCGTCCAGCTCGCTTTGGATCGCCTGCGCAATGGCCTCGGTGCGCAGCGCAGGCGGCCCCACCAGGCGCACCGCCCAGGTGGTGCCCATGGACAGGCCTTCGAGCGCGTGCACGGCCCCACCCAAGGCAGGCGCACGCGGGCTGATGGCCTGCGGCACCAGCACGCGCAGGTTCATCGCAGCGTCACTCAGTCCGGCAGCACTTCGACGGTGGCGCTCAGGCTGGCGCGACGCGCCGGCTGGGCGGCCGTGCCGCCGGGGCCGCGACCGCCGGTGTTGGCGCCGATCCAGTAGCGGCCGGCCTCGGGCCACTTGACGCTGAACTGCCCCTGCGCATCGGTCTTGAGCGCGATCTCGCCCATCTTGTAGCGGTAGCGGTTGCCGCCGCGGATGAGCGTCACGTCGATGTTGGCGGCCGGCTGGCCGTCGATCAGCAGGCGGAAGCTGGAGGTGTCGCCCACGCTCAGGTCGGTGGGCGCGCTGAGCGGGATCAGCTCCAGGCCCGTGCCTTGCGGCGCAAAGCTGGGGGCCACGGGCCTCTTGTCGTCCTGCTCATAGGTGACGTAGGTCTCCACGCGCGCCTGGGTGCGCGTGACCTGCAGCTCTTCGGCGTTGGCCGGGATCTCCTTGGCCATTGCCTCCAGGCTGCCGCGCCAGCGCTTGGTCTCACCGCCGAGCTTGTAGCTCGCCATCGCGCTTTCGCTGAAGTTGACGATGCGGTAGGTGCCGGGTTGCGTGGGCTTGAAGTCGAAGCTGTTGCGGCGGCGCGTGGTCGTCACCGCCTCGGGCTTGCTCTTGCCGCCATCGGGCGCGGTGATGGACAGGCCATCGAGCGCGAGCGCGTTGGTGTCGTACTCGAACAGGTCTTCGGAGACGGCAGCGTCGACCACCACGGTGGGCTCCTTGCCGCTCACCACGGTGGCGGACGGCAGCAACCAGGTGCGGTGCGCGTGGGCGGCGGTGGGCAGCAGGGCGGCCGCGGCGAGCAAAGCGAGGGAGAGGCGTGTCAGGTTCATGGCGTTTCTCCGGGGCGTGTCGTTCAGGGCTTGGCGTTCAGGGCTTGAGTTCGAGCGAGACGGCGCCGAGCTCGTGCTCGCCCTGCACCTTGACGGTCTGGGCGCTCTTGATGGGCCACTCGAAGGGCGCGCGCAGCACCTCGCGGCCGCCGTTCTCGCGCGAGGCCTCGATCACCAGCTGGTAGCTGCCCGGCGGCAGCGCGGCCAGTGCCTTGGCGCCAGCCAGGCTGAACGCATGCTCGCCCGGGGCGCGCGTGGCGGCGGTCACGCCGTCGATGGGCGTCTGCAGCTCGCGGCCGCTCTTGCGCCACCACGAGCGCATGTCCTTGAGCCACTTGGCGCCGCCGTTGTCCTTCTTCTTGAGGTCGTACCAGAGCGCCAGGTTGCCGGCGAAGCTCTGGTCGCCGGCCTTCTCGACCCACACCGCCACGTAGGGGCGGTGGTACTCGGCCACGCTCAGGCGCGGCAGTTCGAGCTTGAGGTTGGCTTCGGCAGCGAAGGCAGGGGTCGCGAGCGCGGCCGCGGCGCCCAGGGCCATCGAATAGCGCAGTTGCATCGTGGTTCCTTCAGATAGACGTGAGTGGGTTCAATGGATGAAGAGGATGGCGAGCAGCAGCGGGATCACCAGCCCGCCGGCCACCACGGGCCAGGTGCTGGGCCGGTTGGCCGCGTGCATCTTGAGGATGAAGAGCCCGGTGACCGAGAACACCAGGCAAGCCAGCGCGAAGAGGTCGATGAACCAGCTCCAGGCCGCACCGGTGTGGCGGCCCTTGTGCAGGTCGTTCAAGTAGGAGACCCAGCCGCGCTCGGTGAGTTCGTACTCCAGCTCGCCGCTGTCGCGTGCGATGCGCAGCCAGGCGTCACCGCCGGGTCGCGGCAGGGGGATGTAGACCTCCTCGGGCGACCACTCGGCCGCGCGGCCGGCCACGTCGACGCGGATCGTTTGCGCGACCCAGTCCGCCACGGCGCTCGGCAGCGGCGCGCCGTCGGCCGCCTTGGCGATCTGCGGCAGCAGCTCGCTCGGCATCTGGGCCTGGCGCGTGCTCACCTGCGGCTTGGATTCGATCTGCGTGGCGTGGTTGAGCGTGAAGCCGGTCACCGTGAACAGCAGCAGGCCGACAAGGCTCAGCGCCGAGCTGATCCAGTGCCATTGGTGCAGGGTCTTGAGCCAATAGGCGCGGCGTGCAGTGTTAGACATCGGCCCACATGCGCAGGAGGTTGTGGTATGTGCCCGTCAGCGACACCACCTCGGCCGCGTCGCCCACGCTCGCGCGCAGGCGCTGGATGGTCTGATCCAGCTCGAACAGCATCGCGCGCTGCGTGTTGTCGCGCACCATGCTCTGCAGCCAGAAGAAGGAGCACACGCGCGCGCCGCGCGTCACCGGCTGCACGCGGTGCAGGCTGCTCGAGGGATAGAGGATCAGGTCGCCCGCCGGCAGCTTGACCTCGTGGGCGCCGTAGGTGTCCATCACTTCCAGCTCGCCGCCGTCGTAGTCTTCCGGGTCGCACAGGAACAACGTGCACGAGAGGTCGGTGCGCAAACGCAGGTTGGTGCCCGGCACGCCGCGCACCGAGCCGTCGACGTGCAGGCCGTAGTGCTCGCCGCCTTCGTAGCGGTTGAAGAGCGGCGGCACGAAGCGCAGTGGCAGGGCCGCCGAGACGAACAGCGGGTTCGCCTCCAGCGCCTGCAGGATCACCCGGCCCAGCTTGAGCGACAGCTCGCCCGCCTCGGGCAGCTGCCGGTTCTGCTTGACCTGGGCACCCTGCGCGCCGACGGTGGCGCGCCCGTCCTGCCAGTCGGCCGCGTCGATGGCAGCACGCATCTCGGCCACCTGCCGCGGCGTCAGGACACCCGGTACATGAAGCATCATGGTGGAGATCCTTTCGCCGATGAGAGGTGGGCCGACATGCTGTCTCAGAACGACAGGTTCGCCGTGAGCAGCGCGTTGCGCGCCACGCCCGGGGTGTAGCGCGAGCCGCCGTTGTTGACGGAGGCCACGTAGTCCTTGTCGAACAGGTTGTTGAGGTTGAGCTGCAGCGAGACGTTCTTGTTCACGTCGTAGCTGACCATGGCATCGGCCACCCAGTAGTCGTCGACGGTGACCACGCCCGAGGTCACGGCCGGGTTGCTGGTGCGCGCCACCGTGTCGATGTAGCGCACGCCGCCGCCGATGGTCAGCGCGGGCAGCAGCTTGTAGCTCACCCAGGAGGTGAACGTGATCTTCGGCGTGTAGACGATCGTGTTGCCGCTGGTGCCGGTGTTGCCTTGCAGGATCTCCGAGTCCATGTACGCAAAGCCGGCGTTCAGGTTGAGCGCGGGCGTGACCTGGCCCACCACGCCCAGCTCCAGGCCATCGACGCGGCGCTTGCCGATCTGGGAGTAGGTGGGAACGGTCGCGCCGTCGGACACGATCTCGTTCTTGTTCTCGGCCCGGTAGATGGCACCGGTCAGGCCCAGCTTGCCGTCGAGCAGATCCCACTTGGTGCCCAGCTCGATGTTGCTGGCCTCCTGCGGCTCGAAGTCCGTGCGGTTCTGGCTGTTGCCGCTGTTGGCGAGCTGGAAGTTGTTGCCACCCGGCGGCTGGAACGAATTGGAGACGGCCGCATAGATGCTGCCTGTGGACACGGGCTTGAACACGCCGCCGAGCTTCCAGCTCAGCAGCGCGTCGTTCACGCTCATGGGCCCGTTCTGTGTCAGGACGCCGGTGGTGGTGCTGTAGGCGGCGCTGTTGCTCTCGGTGTGGTACTTCTCCCAGCGCAGGCCGGCGGTGGCCAGCCATTGCTCGCTGAACTTCAGCGTGTCGAAGCCGTAGACCGCGGCGGTCAGCGTGCTGCCCTTGGTGTAGGCGCCGGTGTCCACGGTCGGCTGGAACACATCGCCCGTGCTCGGGTTGTACAGGTTGGCGGGGGCCTGGGCCGTGGCGCCGAGCGGGATCACCTTGTTGATCTGGTTCTGGCGCTCGTAGGTCAGCTCGATGCCGGTCGACAGGTCGTGCTCGACGGAGCCGGTCTTGAACGCCGTCTGCAGGTTGGTCTGGTTGGTGAGGATCTCGTTGCTCTGGTGGCGGCCCTGGCGGCTGCGAGCCACGGTGTAGGTGGCGGGATTGCTGAGAACGACGCCGCTGTTGGCCGGGTTGACCGCATTCACGCCGGTCAACTGGTAGTCCTGCTCCGTGTGGCCCAGGCGCGTTGAGTTGCGCAGCACGATGCCCGGCGCGAAGTCATGCTCGATCTTGGCGGTGAACATGTTCACCGTCACGTCGTTGTAGTCGCCCGTCGAGCCGTAGTAGTTGCTGGGATCGACGGTGGGGTTGCCGGCCGTGCCGGTGGGGTAGATGTAGCCCGGCAGGCCGAAGGTCGACACCCCGCCGTCCGGCACGTTGTTCTGCTTGACGTAGAGGTAGTTGAAGACCGCGCGCGTGGGCGTGCCCAGGCCGAAGGCCAGCGAGGGCGCGAAGCCGAAGCTCTTGTTCTCGACCTCGTCGCGGCCCGGCACCCCGTAGTCCTGCGCCATCACGTTCAGGCGCAGGGCCGAGCCGGGGATGCCCAGCTCGAGCGGCGTGTTGAGGTCGGCCGTGGCGCGCATGCGCTGGTCGGTGCCGAGCGTCACGCTGCCCTTGTTGAAGGCTTCCTTGCCTGCCGTCTTGCTGACCAGATTGACGTAGCCCGACGAGGCGCCGCGACCGTTGTCGGAGCCCGACGGGCCCTTCACCACCTCGACCTGCTCGATGTTGAACATGTCGCGCGAGATCGCGCCCATGTCGCGGATGCCGTCGACGAAGATGCTGTTGCTGGTGTCGAAGCCGCGCATGAAGATGCCGTCACCGGTGGTGGTGTTGCCGTTCTCGCCCAGCTGCAGCGTCACGCCCGGGGTGTTGCGCAGCGCCTCGGTCAGCGTGGTGGCGCTTTGCTGCTGCAGCAGCTCCTTCTTGATGACGGTGATGGTCTGCGGCGTGTCGACCAGCGGCTGCGTGAACTTGGGGCTGGCGACGGTGTCGGCCTTGAAGTCGGTGGCCTCGGGCGCGCTGGCCTTGGCTTTCACCGGCGGCAGCGTCACTTCTTGCGCGGCCTCGGGCTTCCTGGGCTCGGCGGGTGGCGTGGCGGTCTGTGCGGCCACGGGCATGGCGATCGCCATCAGGCCGAGGGCGGCCGGGTAGGCGAGGGGGGATTGCCGCGTTGCTGCGTGCTTGCGGCTCTTGATGTGGGCCAAGGTCTTCTCCTGAGTGGGTGTGTCAGACGACGAGGTGTTCCGTTGCTGGCGATGGCTGGCTCAGGGGGGTATGGACAACGAGGCGTTTCTCCCGCCTCGCGGTGTGTGGCGGCCGTGCGTGGCCGCGCTTTACTTGGTGAGGATGAGCTTTCCGAGCGAGGTCTGGCGCAGGCGGTACAGCGTGCCGCGGTGCTCGATCTGCACCTCTTGCGCACCGGCCAGCAACACGTCGCTGGAGATGCGCTGCACCGCTTCACCCGCCGTCGGCGCAGGGCGCGGCAGCGGCTCGGGCGCCGGTCGGTCGGTTGGCACGGGCGGCGTGGACATGGCTCAGGGTGCCTCGGGGTCGCTGATGAAGCCGACCTTGGTGAGGCCCGCCTTGGTGGCATCGGCCAGGGTCTGGGCCACGTTGCGGTAGGCCACGGCCTGGTCGGCCTTGAGGTGCACCTCGGGCTGCGGCTGCTTCTTGCCTTCTTCCATGAAGCGGCGCGCGGCTTCGCTGCGGTCGACCGGCTCGCCGTTCCAGAAGCGCTGGCCGTTGGCGTCGATGGCGAACTCCACTTTCTCGGCCTTGACGATGTTGGGTTGTGCGTTGGCGCGCGGCAGCTCCAGCTTCACGGCCTGCGTGAGCAGCGGCGCGGTGACGATGAAGATGACAAGCAGCACGAGCATCACGTCGATCAACGGGACCATGTTGATCTCGGCCATGGGTGCGCCGGCGTTGCGGTTGTCGAAACTGGCGAAGGCCATGTCGTTGCTCCTTGGGATGCCGTCAGGCGACGCGCGGGCGCGGCGCCGAGGTACGCACCGGCTGCAGCGGCGCGGGGGCGCTCTCGCTGCTCAGCGGCTGGCCCATCGACACGAAGGTGTGCAGCTCGTAAGCGAAAGCATCGAGCTTGGAGAGGATCACGCGGTTGGAACGCGTGAGCCAGTTGTAGCCCATCACCGCGGGGATGGCGACCGCCAAACCCAGGCCGGTCATGATGAGCGCCTCGCCCACCGGGCCGGCGACCTTGTCCAGCGTGCCGGCACCGCTCATGCCGATGGCGACGAGTGCGTGGTACACGCCCCAGACGGTGCCGAACAGGCCGACGAAGGGCGCGGTGGCACCCACCGTGGCCAGCATGGCAAGGCCGTTCTCCAGGCGCGTGGTCTCTTCGTCGAGCACCTTCTTGATGGTGCGGGTGACGAAGTCGCCGGCGCTGCCCGCCTCTTCGAGCTTGGCCGCGCCGTACTTGGCGTGGTGCGCCTGCGCGTGCATGGCGTGGCTGGTGAGGTGCGAGAAGGGGTCGTTGGCGCCGTGCGTGGCGATCTCGTTGGCCACCGAGTCGAGCGAGGTGGCGTTCCAGAAGAAGTGCAGGAAGCTCTCGCTGCGGCGCTTGCGGGCCACGAGCGTGAGGCCCTTGAGGGCGATGATGGCCCACGAGGCCACCGACATCAGCACCAGGATGAGCAGCAGGGTCTTGCCCACCACGTCGCTTTGCATGATGAAGTGGCCGAAGCCCAGTGCGGTATCAGCGGTTGCCACGGTCATTTCTCCAGTTCGAACATCACGGGGATCACGGCATAGCCCGCCATGGGTTGGCCGTTCACGACATAGGGTTTGAAGCGCCACTTCTTCACCGAGGTCAGCGCAGCGTCGTCCAGCCGAGAAAAGCCGGACGACTTGCTGACCTGCACGCTGGCCACGTGGCCGCGTTCGTCGATGTAGACGCGCAGCGTCACGGTGCCGGCCTCTTGCAGGCGGCGCGAGGTGCGCGGGTACTCAAGCGGCGTCTCGAGGTATTGCACGTCCGCGGCCGGGATCATCTTGGGCGCCGCGGCCGGCATGGGGGCGGGCGGGGCCGGCGGCGCCTCGACAGCCTGCACGGGAGCCGGCGGCGAAGGCACCTCGGGCGGTGGCGCGGTCTCGAAGGCAGCCACCGGCGCATGGGGCACTGGCGGTGCGGCCATCACCACAGGCGGCGGCGCCTTGATCGCAGGCGGTGGCGGAGCGGGTGGCTGAGCAGGTGGGGCCGGCGGCGCGAGCAGCTCCACGAACACCGGTGCGGCGTCCATCACCGCTTCACGCACCGCAGGCACCTGCAGGATGGCCCAGATCGCTCCCACGTGCGCCAGGGCGATCGCGCCGATGACGCCGCGGCGCTGCCCCGTGCTCAAGCCATCGGACGCCGAGGCCGGCCTGCGCAAGGCCAGGGGCGTGGGCGGCAGCGGGGCGACGGTGGCAGGGGTGGAAGGCATCACAGCGGCTCAAAGGGCAGCAAAGCTTTGCGGGGCCGCCACAAAGCTTCACGGGAGAGCCAGTCTAACACTAACGAGAACGATTCGCATTTGCAGAAATGGCGCAGCGTTGCGAGGCTCCGACAGGCCATCCACGCAATCAGGTTCGCCCGGTGCAAAAAAAACGGGCCGCGCAAGCGGCCCGTGTGAGCGAAGGAGAAAACGAAAAATGGCAGAGGTGCAGCCGCCTCAGCGGATGGTCAGCACCTCGGCTTCCTTGCCCGCGTTGCGGCGCATCATCACCAGGAAGCCGGTCTGCGACGGCGAGGCCGTGGCGCCACCCGACACCGTCTGCGTGTCGACACGGCCCAGGCGCAGCGAGCGCACGACACCGCTGCTGTCACCCACCACCGCATAGCGCGGCGTGGACGGCGTGAAGCGCATGTCGAGGATCTCGTCGGTGATGGCACCGGTGAAGTAGTTGTCGTACGCGAAGGCCGAGAAGCTCAGCTGCGTGTCGGCCGTGACCCCCAGCGCGGCCAGCGGCAGCGAGAGGATGGTATTGGCCGAGTTCAGGTCGGCATCGTCGTAGTAGTAGATGCTGGTTCGGCCCGTGGCCAGGTTGGCCACGTTCACCACGCTGACGCCGGTGGCTGCAAAGCCGCCCTGTTCGCTGTTGAACACCGCGAAGTCGGGCACGCCGTCGGCATTGACGTCGATGTCGACCTCGAAGCCACCCGGGTAGGTGGGGTGCGCACGCCGACCGAAGGTGTTGATGGCGAACTGCAGGGCGCCATCGGCCGCGGAGTAGCGCACGCCGACCGCGCGCATGTCGACCACCGCGAAGTTGGAGCCCGGCGTCGGCAGATCGGCCACCGGGTACTTGCTGCTGGTGCCGGTGAGTGCGAACACGTCGAACTCGCTGTCGGCCAGGCCGGCGTTGGCAAACAGGATGATGCCGCCCGGCCAGTTGGAGCGCTGCGCGATCAGGGCGCCGGCTTCGGCCGCCTTGCGCGGCAGGATGTGCCAGGGCACGCTCAGCACCTCGGTGCCAGCGGTCAGCGTGACGTAGCCGTCGTACTCCGGCCCGTCCAGCAGGTCGCCGCGGCCGCCGAGTGCGCCGCCGTCGAGCGTCCAGTCGGGCAGGCGACGCGGGTCGACGCGCAGCTTGACAGTGATCGTCTCGCGGCTGTTCGCCCCAACGCGCACGCTGCTGGGCGCGTGGACGGAGACCGCGCCGCTGGCCTGGTCATCGGCATAGCGGAAGCTGCTGCGGATGCTGAAGGTCTTGGCCCGGTTGCCGAGGTTCTCGACCACCAGCTTCTTCTCGTACTCGGCGAAGCTGCTCACCTCGCGCGCGCCGAACGAGAGCGCGGCGGAGAGGTCGTCCTTGTTGTAGGCCACGGCGTTCAGCGCCAGCGCCTTGTTGACGCGCACCTCGCCCGCGCCGATGCGCGTGATCGGTGCCAGCCGGCCGGGCAGCAGCGCCGCGTTGGTGTAGACCTCGGTCGTGGCGCTGTTCATCAGCATCGACTTGATCTGCAGCGGCGTGCGGTTCGGGAAGGCCTGGATCAGCAGCGCTGCCGAGCCCGCGATCATGGGGGTGGCGCCCGAGGTGCCGCCGAAGGACTCTTCACCGTCGCCCGTGCCGGCCACCGCCGACACCGAGGCGCCGGGCGCGCCGATCTCGGGCTTGATGGTCTGGAAGCTGATGCTGGGGCCGCGTGCCGAGGTGCTGGCCATGCTGCCCACCATGGCCACGCGCGTGGCGTCGGACACGCTCACGTTGACGGGTGCGGCGATGTTGGCCTTGATGGCATTGGAGAGCGACTGCTGGATCACGAGCGTGGGCACGAAGTTCGTGCCGCCGCCGTAGCTGAACGAGACCGCATCGCCCGGGGCGACCAGGCCGATCAGCACCGCGGTCGCACCGGCTGCGGCAGCGCGGTCGACCTTCAGGCTGACCGAGCAGGTGCCGCGGTCGATCAGGGCCACCTTGCCCACCACGTCGGGCAGGGCGGCGCCGCCTGGGCAGGCCGTGCCCACGGCCACCACATTGCCGGTGAAGCCGGCGCCGATGGGCGCCCATTCGACGGTTGCGGTGTTGCCGTACTCACCGGCGATGGCCGCAGGGGAGTTGACGCGCAGGCGGTAGGCCGTGGCGCTGGGCACCGAGGTCTGCGCCACGCTGATCACCCCCGGGGCGATCGAGGGCGAGCTCACCACGTAGGGCAGGTTGGCGCTGTTGCCGGCCGCCACGGCGACCACGATGCCGAGGTCGACGGCGTTCATCAGCGCGAGCGTGGAGTCGTCTTCCACCTGCCCGTAGCTGGAGCCCAGCGAGAGGTTCATCACGTCGACGGAGTCGGAGAGGTCGCCGTCGTCGTTGGGGTCGATGGCGTAGTCGATCGCCTTCAGGATGGAGATGCCATTGCAGCTGGTGGCGACCGCGCTGCACACCTTCAACGCGATGAGCTTGGCGCCCGGGGCCACGCCCTTGTGCGTGCCGTCGAGGCTTTTGCCGCCGATGATGTCGGCCACGTGTGTGCCATGGCCCTGGAAGTCGATCGGGTTCGGGTCTTCGCTGCGATCGCCGTTGGGCCAGGACTCACCGACGAAGTCGAAGCCGCCCACCACCTTGGCGGTGGGGAACACGCTCGGGTCGATGGTGGTGTTGCGCGGGTCGCTGGTGCCGGTGCCGAAGGCCTTCTCGTAGGCCTCGGCCGTGCCGGCGCCACCCAGGTTGCGGTGCGTGTAGTCGATGCCGGAGTCGAGCACGGCCACCTTCACACCGGTGCCGTCGAAGCCGGCCTGCTGCACGGCGCTGGCGCCGATGTAGGGCACGGTCTCGCTCAGGCTCATCTCGTGGTGCACCACGCGGCGCACCTTGGCCACACCCGGCAGCGCCGCGATGGCCTTCAGCTGGCTCGCATCGACGCGCACGGCGATGGCGTTGTGCGCCACGTGCACGCGGCCCAGCTCCACGGCCCCGAGGGCCTGGAGGCGGCTGGCGGCTGCAGATTGGCTGCTCATCAGCGCCGCGCGGTGCGATCGCAGCGCCGCGCGCACACCCTCGGGCGCGGCGCGCAGGGCCTGCATGCTCTTCGCCTGCTCGCGGTCACCCGTGGCCAAGGTGCTGGCCGCGAGGCTGGTGGCGGCCGCGGCCACCGACGCATCGGACAGCGTCACCCACACGTCGACCGAGCCGCGGGCACCGGCCAGCTGCTTGTCGAGCACACCGGGCTGGGCGCCGCCCGGCAGGGACAGCGATCCGACACTTCGCGCGCTGGGGTCGGCCAACGGCGCCTTGTCGGCGTCGGATTCGGCGGGGCCGCTGCCACCGCCGCCGCAAGCGGCCATCACCAGCGAGGCCGTCAAGGCCAACGCGGTTTTCCAGGGAAGGGGCTTGAACACGAGACACTCCTTTTGGGGCAAGTCCACCCGGCCCCGCAAGGGCGGAACCGGGACAGGCCATGCGCGGATAGCGCGTGGCACTGAACGTGGGGTTGGGGAGCCCGCATGCTCGGCGCTGCACTTCGTGGGCGTCAAGCGAACGACACCCCCTATCACTAGGGGGGCGGGGGAACCCTCGGCCTCCAAAGAGATCGCGCGGTGCGTGCTCGCTCACACAGCATCCCGCTATGCTCGCGGCCATGAAGACCATCGTCCGTTGGCTGCTGCTTGCAGCCGCGCTGCTGCTGGTGGCGCACCTCTACTCCGGCGTCACAGTCACGAGCTTCGGCTCGGCCATGATCGCTGCCCTCGTGCTGGGCCTGCTCAACGCGCTGCTGCGCCCGCTGCTGGTGCTGCTGACGCTGCCGGTGACGGTGGTGACGCTGGGGCTCTTCCTCTTCGTCATCAACGCGCTGATGTTCTATTTCGCCGCGCAGCTGCTCGACGGCCTGTCGGTCGCGAGCTTCGGCGCGGCGCTGATCGGTTCGCTGATCTACAGCCTGTGCGGCATGGTCATCGACAGCGCTCTGGAGAGTCTCTTCGCGCGCCAGGGCTGAGGCCACGGCGCGAGCGAAGCAAGCGCAACATCAAGCAACTCCCGCGGAACCGGCTCTGCCGGGCCGCCGGGAGGCGCCCCTTGGGGGCAGGAGCGAAGCGACTGGGGGGCTACTTCAGCATGGCCTTGATGCCACGTACCGCCTGGCGGATGCGCGACTCGTTCTCGATCAAGGCAAAGCGCACGTGGTCATCGCCGTGGTCACCGAAGCCGATGCCGGGTGACACGCTGACCTTGGCCTGCTCCAGCAGCAGCTTGGCGAACTCGAGCGAGCCCAGCGCGCGGTAGCGCTCGGGGATCTGCGCCCAGATGTACATCGAGGCCCTGGGCGTCTCGACCATCCAGCCGGCTTCGTGCAGGCCCTTCACCAACACGTCGCGGCGCTTCTGGTACTGCGCGGCGATGTCCTTCACGCACTGCTGGTCGCCTTCGAGCGCGGCGATGGCCGCCACCTGCAGGGGCGTGAAGGTGCCGTAGTCGTGGTAGCTCTTGATGCGTGCAAGCGCGGCCACCAGTTCGCGGTTGCCAACCATGAAGCCCACGCGCCAGCCGGCCATGTTGTAGCTCTTGCTCAAGGTGAAGAACTCAACCGCGATGTCCTTCGCGCCCGGCACCTGCATGATGGACGGCGCCTTCCAGCCGTCGAACACGATGTCGGCGTAGGCCAGGTCGTGCACGACGAAGATGTCGTGCTTCTTGGCGAGCGCGATCACCTTTTCGAAGAAGTCGAGCTCCACGCACTGTGCCGTCGGGTTGCTCGGGAAGCCGAGCACCATCATCTTGGGCTTGGGGTAGCTGCCGCGGATGGCACGCTCCAACTCGGCGAAGAAGTCGACGCCGGGCACCAGCGGCACCGAGCGGATGTCGGCCCCCGCAATCACCGCGCCGTAGATGTGGATGGGGTAGCTCGGATCGGGCACCAGCACGGTGTCGCCGCGGTCCAGCGTGGCGAGCATCAAGTGCGCGAGGCCCTCCTTGGAGCCGATGGTGACGATGGCCTCGTGATCCGGGTCGATCTCCACCGCATAGCGGTCGCGGTACCAGTGCGAGATGGCGCGGCGCAGCCGCGGGATGCCCTTGCTGGCCGAGTAGCCGTGCGTGTCGGGCCGCTGCGCCACCTCGTTGAGCTTGGCGACGATGTGCGGTGGTGTGGCCCCATCGGGGTTGCCCATGCTCATGTCGATGATGTCTTCGCCCCGCCGGCGCGCGGCGAGCTTGAGCTCGGCCGTGATGTTGAAGACGTAGGGGGGAAGGCGGTCGATGCGCGCAAAGCGGCGCTTGCCTGAAACAGACATTGAAGTGGCTTTCACGTGAGCGCCCGGAACCGTCCGAGCGACGTGCCCCGCAAGGTGCGGGGCTCGCGGATGTTAGCGCGAGGCCAGCGTTGCTTTCACACCTGCACCGCGCACCTCGAAGCGCACGCGCTGGATCTCACGCCCATCGGCGCCGATGAGCTGCAACTCGTGCCGCCCCGGCCATGGCGCCCAGTTGAAGCGCTCGCCTTGCGCCACGCGCTTGCCGTCGAGCCGCCACACGCCGCGCTCGCCTTCGAAGCGGATGCGCTGCGCTTGCGGCGGCATGTCGGGGTCGAGCGCGAACACACTGCCGTCGCGCGGGTTGGTGATGCCGAAGCGCTGCGCCTCGCGCAGCTGCGCACTGGGCTGCCACTGCGCTTGCGTGGTGCCGGCGAGAAAGACCTCGTCACGCGCCGGCTCGCGCCCGCCGGCGATCTGCACGCGCTGGGTCACCACGCCGCGTGGCGGCGGCGGGCGGCGCGAGGGCAGCCCGTGGTGCAGCTGCTTCACCAGCGCCTGCCACACCGGCGCCGCGCCGCTCACGCCGCTCACGTGGTGCATGGCCTCGCCGCTCGCGTTGCC
>NZ_DASSRA010000148.1:0-6728 GCF_035702065.1 Rhizobacter sp. | reverse complement strand
GGGCACCTTGCCTGGCTATGGCGACGGCATGGTGATCGGTCAGCACGGCTCATGGAACCGCAGCAAGCTGAGTGGCTACAAGGTCGTCTTCGTCCCGTTCCGCAACGGGCGCCCGGCCGGGCCACCGGTCGACATCCTGAGTGGATTCCTCGCGCCCGATGAAAGCGTGTCGTACGGACGACCCGTCGGTGTGGCCTTGGGCCCCGACGGCTCGCTGCTCGTGGCCGATGACGTGGGTGATGTGATCTGGCGCGTCACCGCCGCGTAGACACGCGATTGGCGCCCGCAAACGCAGAAAGATCAGTTCGGGGTCGACACGCTGCCGAGGAACTTCCAGCCCGCCGAAAGCTTGACGAACACGAAGCCCGTCGAAGCGTCGTGGAACACCTCGTGGAAGGCCTGCTGCTCGTCGCGGCCGGCAAAGGCCCAACCTTGGGGCAGCCGGACAAAGACGAAGTCGGTCTGGCGATCGTGGAAGACGTCGTAATACCTTGCCTGGCTGGCGGCAGACGTGGTGACGGTGTCCAGCACGGAGGCGTGCGTGGACGACAGGCCGAGCGTCAGCGCCAGGCTGAGCATCGTGTTGAGTGCAGTGTTCTTCATGGGAGTCCTTGCCATTGAGAGATGGCAGCAGGCCTTGTGGGCCAGCGATCCCGAAATGGGTAGCCGGTGGGTGCCCCAGCGACACAGACTAGGGTTAACCCTGATTCTAGTGTGCATGCTGCAACGCACAAGAGTTGCAGCGCCACGCGCGCGTGATTGGCGTGCAGTCGTTCTCACTCGTCGCGGCCTGTCTCCTGCCGGTAGAGCGGCGGCAGCATGTGTTCGAACAGCCCCACCTCTTCGATGTTGTGGCGCAGCCCGGCCACCCCCGCGCGCTTCCGGGAAGCAGCCGGCCGTGTGGACGCCCTTGCTCGGTCTCGTGCAACGCCTGCTGCACGACGGCAAGCCCCGGCCCCCGATTCAACGATCCCTTCCACGCTGAGTCCCACGCACCCTGCACACAGTGGAGTGACCCGGCACCCATGCCGGCCTTTCACTTCAACTGCACAGGAACTCAGTCATGCAAACCTCCACCCCCTCCGTCATGCCCGTCGCCAACGGCGTCAACGTCGAAGCCCTGCTGGGCGCCCGCGAGGCGCTGAGCCAGGCGCCTGAAGCGGCGCGCTTCAAGTGGCGCGCCACCAGCGAATGGGTGCGCGGCACCCAGACGCGCACCACCATCGACAACTTCCACGGCCTGGGCGGCGAGCAGCGGCACCGCCAGGCCTTTCAGTTCGACACCGACCACCCGGAGATCTTTGCGTCCGAAGACAAGGGCGCCACGCCGGTGGAGATGGTGCTGGTCGGCCTCGCCGGCTGCCTGTCGGCGGGTGTTGCCGCCGTGGCGCAGCACCGCAACATCCAGCTGCGCTCGGTGAAGGCCACGCTCGAAGCCGGCATGGACATCCAGGGCATCCTCGGCATCGACGAGAAGGTGCGCAACGGCTTCGACGGCGTGAAGGTGCACTTCGAGGTCGACGCCGATGCCACGCCGGAGCAGATCGCTGCGCTGGTGGCGCAATCGCAAAAGCGCTCGGCAGTGTTCGACATCATGACGAACCCGACCGACGTGCACGTCACTGCGAGCAAGCGGTGAACATGCACACGCCACCCGCATCGGTGGCCCAGGGGGTCGACGTCGTCGTGATCGGCGCCGGCCCCTTTGGCCTCGCGATGAGCCATGCGCTGTCACAGCGCTCGATCCGGCACGTGGTGCTCGAACGCGGCGAGGTGGGCGAAGCCTGGCGCAGCGAGCGCTGGGAAACGCTCCGCCTGCTCACGCCGAACTGGATGACGCAGCTGCCGGGCCAGGGCTACAGCGGCAACGACCCGGGCGGCTACATGAGCGCGGCCGAGTTGGTGGCGTTTCTCTCGGCCTATGCGCGCAAGATCGCCGCGCCGGTGCACACCGCCACCACGGTGCTGCAGGTGCGCAAGCTGGCCTCGGGCTACCTCGTGCACACCGACCGCGGCGACTGGCCCTGCCGTGCACTGGTGCTGGCGAGCGGCGCCTACCGCCGGCCGCTGGTGCCGGCGTTCGCGTCGGCATTGCCCTCCACCATCCAGCAGGTCACGGCCCAGGCCTATCGCCGGCCGAGCCAGCTCGATGCGGGCGGCGTGCTGGTGGTGGGCGCCTCGGCCACGGGGCTGCAGCTTGCGCAGGAGATCCATCACAGCGGGCGGCCCGTCACGCTGGCGACCGGTGAGCACGTGCGCATGCCGCGGCTCTACCGCGGGCGCGACATCCAGTGGTGGATGCACGCCTCGGGCCTGCTCGACCAGCGCATCGACGATGTCGACGACCCGGCGCGCGTGCGGCACCTGCCCTCGCCCCAGCTCGTGGGCACGCCCGAGCGCGCCACGCTCGATCTCAACCTGCTGCAACAGCAGGGCGTGCAGGTGGTGGGCCGGCTGGCCGGCATCCGCGATGGGCGCGCGTTGTTCTCGGGATCGCTGCGCAACGTGTGCGCGCTGGCCGACCTCAAGATGAACCGCCTGCTCGACGGGCTGGACGCGTGGGCCGAGCGCGAGGGCCTGGCCGCCGGCCTGCCGCCGCCCGATCGGCCGGCCGCCACCGAAGTGGCTGCGTCACCGGTGCTGAGCCTCGACCTGCAGCACATCCGCACCGTGCTGTGGGCAACAGGCCTGCGGCCCGATCACTCGTGGCTGGCGCTGCCGGTGTTCGACCGCCACGGCGAACTGATGCACCAGGGCGGCGTGGTGACGGGCGCGCCAGGCGTCTACGCGCTCGGCCTGCCCTTCATGCGGCGTCGCAAGTCGAGCTTCATCCACGGTGCGGGGGACGACGTGCGCGAACTGGTCGTTCACCTGGCAGCGCACCTCGACCGCGCCCGCACGGCTCGGCGCCAGGCGCAGCAGCAGGCCGCCTGAGCGACCTCATGGGGCGACTTGGCGTCGCAGCCCATCGAGGTCGAGCACGCGCAGGCCGCCGTACTCGATGCGGATCAGCCCCAGCGCCTGCAGCGCGTGCAGCGCCTCGTTGACGCGCTGGCGCGACAGCCCCACCAGGTAGCCCAGCTCCTGCTGCGTGATGCGCAGCAGGCTGCCCACGCCGGGGTAGAGCGTCGGGTGGAAGAGCGCAGCCAGGCTGCGCGCGACGCGCACGTCGGGGTCGTTCATGCGATCGATCTCGCGTGCGCCGATGAACTGGCCCAGCCGCTCGTTGAGCTGCTGCATCACGAAGCGGTTGAAGGGGATGCTGCGGTCGATCAGCCAGTGGAAGGTGTCGACGCTGATGCCCGCCACCACGCTCTTGCGCAGCGCCTGGATGTTGTAGCGGTAGACCTCGCGCTTGAGCACCGTGCCTTCGCCGAACCAGCCGCCGGGGGGCACGCCGGTGAAGGTGATGGGCATGCCGTGGCTGGAGTCGTTGCTCATCTTGAGCAGGCCGTCGATCACGCCGAACCAGTAGGTCGCGGGACGGCCCACGCGGCACAGCAGCTCGCCGGTGGCGATGTTGACGACACGGATGTCGCTCACCGCACGTTCGCGCTCGTCGGCCTGCAGTGTCTTGAGCCAGGGGATGTCGGCCAGTTCGGAAGGCGTCGCCGGCCGTGCGCGTGTCACCAACGGCGCGTGACCGTGCGGTGTGTCGGGTTCGGTGCGCGATGTCATGGCCTGCGGGTAAGAACCGGGGAGGACTCTCCCTAGGATTGTCGTTAGAACGACATCATGGCGTCAAACTTCTTCCTACAGTCCGGCCAACAAGGAAACGCCGGGCCGTCCCAAGTTTTCTTGGCCCCCACGGGGGGCGGGCCGGGCAAAGCCCAGCCCTGGGGGCACTCAGAAGAGCATGGAGACACGGCTGTGGTGATCACGACCTTTCCTCGATTGATGCTGGAGCACGCGGCGAAGCGGCCTCATGCACCGGCATTGCGCGAGAAAGAGTTCGGCATCTGGCAGACGCTCTCCTGGTCGGCCCTGGAGACGATGGTGCGCGAGCTGGCCGGCGGCCTGGCGGCAGCGGGCTTGCAGCGCGGGCAGCACATGGTGGTGGTGGGCGAGAACCGGCCGCGGCTGTATGCCTCGCTGCTGGCGGCGCAGGCGCTGGGCGCCATCCCCGTGCCGCTGTACCAGGACGCGGTGGCCGGCGAGTACGTCTTCCCGCTCACCAATGCCGAGGTCGCCTTCGCGATGGTCGAAGACCAGGAGCAGGTCGACAAGATGCTCGAGGTGCGCGAGCAGCACCCCGGCCTCGCGCACATCTGGTACGACGACGCGCGCGGCCTGCGCAACTACAGCGAGCCGGGGCTGGAGGCCATCGACTCCCTGCTCGCCGCCGGCCGCGCCTACAACGCCGAGCACCCGGGCTTCTTCGACGCCGAAGTGGCCAAGGCCCAGCCCACCGACGTGGCGGCGATGTTCTTCACCTCGGGCACCACCGGCAACCCCAAGGGCGTGGTGCACACCCACCGCTCGCTGATCGACCGCGCCCAGGCCGGCGCGCGCTTCGACGCACTCACCGAGCACGAAGAGGTGCTGGCCTACATGCCGCTCGCCTGGATCGGGCAGAACGTGTTCTCGTACGCGCAGTGGCTGACCTGCGGCTACGTGGTCAATTGCCCCGAGAGCGCGGCCACGGTGAGCATCGACCTGCGCGAGGTCGGGCCCACCTACTACTTCGCGCCACCACGCATCTTCGAAGGCCTGCTCACCAGCGTGATGATCCGCATGGAAGACGCCGCCGCGCCCAAGCGCTGGCTGTTCCAACGCTGCATGGCGCTGGCGCGCCGCGTGGGCCCGGCCTTGATGGACGGCAAGCCGGTGGGGCTGGCCGACCGCCTGCTCTATGCGCTGGGCAACCTCGCCATCTACGGCCCGCTGCGCAACACGCTGGGCTTCTCGCGTGTGCGCGTGGCCTACACCGCGGGCGAGGCCATCGGGCCGGACCTCTTCAGCTTCTACCGCTCGATCGGCATCAATTTGAAGCAGCTCTACGGCTCCACCGAGACCGCCGTGTTCGTGTGCCTGCAGCCCGACAACCAGGCGCGCGCCGACACGGTGGGTGTGCCCATCGAAGGCGTGGAGATCAAGGTGGCCGACAACGGCGAGATCCTGGTGCGCTCGTCGGGCCTCTTGCGCGGCTACTACAAGAACGAGGCGGCCACCGCCGAGGTGCTCACGGCCGAGGGCTGGTACCACACGGGCGACGCCGGCTTCGTGGACGCGGCGGGGCACCTGAAGATCATCGACCGCGCGAAGGACGTGGGCCGCACCCTGTCGGGCGACATGTTCGCGCCCAAGTACGTGGAGAACAAGCTCAAGTTCTTTCCGTTCATCAAGGAGGCGGTGGCCTTCGGTGATGGCCGCGACAAGGTCTGCGCCTTCATCAACATCGACATGGAGGCGGTGGGCAACTGGGCCGAGCGCCGCAACCTGCCCTACGCCGGCTACACCGATCTCGCGCAAAAGCCCGAGGTCTACGAACTGGTGCGCGACTGCATCGAGAAGGTGAATGCCGACCTCGCAGCCGACGACAAGCTGGCCGGCAGCCAGATCAGCCGCTTCCTGATCCTGCACAAGGAGCTCGATGCCGACGATGGTGAGCTCACGCGAACCCGCAAGGTGCGCCGCGGCTTCATCGGCGAGCGCTACCAGGTGCTGGTGGATGCGCTGTACGGTGGCAAGAGCTCGCAGTTCATCGAGACGGCAGTCAAGTTCGAAGACGGCCGCAGCGGCGTGGTGTCAGCCGATCTGCGCATCGTGGATGCGAAGACGTTTCCGGCGATGAGGAGGGCGGCATGAGAGCAAAGCCTCTTCTTCTTCGCACGCCCCCACCCGCTCGGGCTGAGGTATCGAAGCCTGGCACGGCCTGCGCGGGCCTTCGATACCTCAGGCTGAGCGGTTCGTTGTCCGCGGAGGCCCATCGACCATGACCCGCAAGATCGGCGACGTCATCCTCGACGTGCAGAACATCAGCCTCTCCTTCGGCGGCGTGAAGGCCCTCACCGACATCAGCTTCAACGTGCGCGAGCACGAGATCCGCGCCATCATCGGCCCCAACGGCGCGGGCAAGAGCAGCATGCTCAACTGCATCAACGGCGTGTACACGCCGCAGCAGGGCTCCATCACCTTCCGCGGCCAGACCTTCAAGCACATGAACTCGCGCCAGGTGGCCGAGATGGGCGTGGCGCGCACCTTCCAGAACCTGGCGCTGTTCAAGGGCATGAGCGTGCTCGACAACATCATGACCGGGCGCAACCTGAAGATGAAGTCGAACCTGCTGTTGCAGGCCATCCGCCTCGGGCCCGCGCAGCGCGAAGAGATCGCGCAGCGCGAGGTGGTCGAACGCATCATCGACTTCCTCGAGATCCAGCCCTACCGCAAGACGCCGGTCGGCCGCATGCCCTACGGCCTGCAAAAGCGCGTGGACCTGGGCCGCGCGCTCGCGATGGAGCCGCAGGTGCTGCTGCTCGACGAACCCATGGCCGGCATGAACGTGGAAGAGAAGCAGGACATGAGCCGTTTCATCCTCGACGTGAACGACGAGTTCGGCACCACCATCGTGCTGATCGAACACGACATGAGTGTGGTGATGGACTTGAGCGACCGCGTAGTGGTGCTCGACTACGGCAAGAAGATCGGCGACGGTGCCCCGGACGATGTGCGCAACAACCCGGACGTGATCCGCGCGTATTTGGGAGTGCAACACTGATGGGCTTCTT
>NZ_DASSRA010000147.1:0-3060 GCF_035702065.1 Rhizobacter sp. | reverse complement strand
AAGGCCGTGCTCGAACCCACCGCCGAAGGCCGCGAGATCAGCACCACGCAGGCCTACGTGCGCTTCCTGACGCAGCTGCTGCGCGACAAGGAACTCGGGCCGCGCGCCGTGCCCATCCTCGTGGACGAGGCCCGCACCTTCGGCATGGAGGGCCTGTTCCGGCAGATCGGCATCTACAACCCGGCCGGCCAGAACTACACGCCGGTCGACAAGGACCAGGTCATGTACTACCGCGAAGACCAGGCCGGCCAGATCCTGCAGGAAGGCATCAACGAGGCCGGCGGCATGAGCAGCTGGATCGCGGCCGCCACCTCGTACAGCACGAACAACCGCATCATGGTGCCGTTCTACGTGTACTACTCGATGTTCGGCTTCCAGCGCATCGGCGACTTGGCCTGGGCGGCGGGCGACATGCAGGCACGTGGCTTCCTGCTCGGCGGCACCTCGGGCCGCACCACGCTGAACGGCGAAGGCCTGCAGCACGAGGACGGCCACAGCCACATCCTGGCCGGCACCATCCCCAACTGCATCAGCTACGACCCGACCTTCGCCCACGAGGTCGGCGTGATCCTGCACCACGGCCTGAAGCGCATGGTGGAGAAGCAGGACAACGTCTACTACTACCTGACCCTGCTCAACGAGAACTACCCCATGCCGGGCCTGAAGGCTGGCACGGAGGAGCAGATCATCAAGGGCATGTACCTGCTGGAAGAGGGCGCGAAGAAGACGCCGCGCGTCAACCTGCTGGGCAGCGGCACCATCCTGCGCGAGTCGATGGCGGCCAAGGAGTTGCTGGCGCAGGACTGGGGCGTGTCGGCCAACGTCTGGAGCTGCCCGAGCTTCAACGAGCTGGCGCGCGACGGCCAGGACTGCGAGCGCTGGAACCTGCTGCACCCCACCGACAAGCCGCGCGTGCCCTTCGTGGCGCAGCAGCTCGACAAGTACGCCGGCCCGGTGATCGCCTCCACCGACTACATGAAGAACTACGCCGACCAGATCCGCGCCTTCATGCCCAAGGACAAGGACGGGCGCAGCCGCACCTACAAGGTGCTGGGCACCGACGGCTACGGCCGCAGCGACTTCCGCAGCCGCCTGCGCGAGCACTTCGAAATCAACCGCCACTACATCGTGGTGGCGGCGCTGAAATGCCTTGCTGACGAAGGTACTTTGCCGGCCGCTAAAGTCGCCGAGGCGATCCAGAAGTACGGCATCAATGCCGACAAGGTCAACCCGCTGTACGCATAAGAAAAGAAAGAGACAAGAACATGGCCCTGGTGGAAGTCAAAGTCCCGGACATCGGCGACTTCAAGGACGTAGAGATCATCGAGGTGCTGGTCAAGCCCGGCGACACGGTGAAGCTCGAGCAATCGTTGGTCACGGTGGAGAGCGACAAGGCCTCGATGGAGATCCCGTCGACACGCGCCGGCGTGGTCAAGGAGCTCAAGGTCAAGCTCGGCGACAAGATCAGCGAAGGCTCCTTGCTGCTGATGATCGACGCGGCGGAAGGCGCTGCGGCCGCGGCGCCTGCTGCCCCGGCGCCAGCACCCGCCGCTGCGCCCAGCCCCGCCGCGGCTCCGGCCCCTGTGGCCGCGGCACCGGTGGAGCGCGTCGTGCCCACGGCTGCCTTGCCGGCCCCTGAACCCAGCGCGCCCGCAGGCCAGTTGCCGCACGCCTCGCCCAGCATCCGCAAGCTGGCACGGGAACTCGGCGTGCCGCTCAACGAAGTGAAGGGCAGCGGGCCCAAGGGGCGCATCACGCACGACGACGTGCATGGCTTCGTCAAGGGCGTGATGGCCGGCGACACGCGCACCCAGGCCCAAGCCGCCAAGGGCGGCGGTGCGGCGGCGGCTGGTGGCGGTGGCAACTTCCCGGGCCTGCCCGCCTGGCCGCAGGTCGACTTCGCCAAGTTCGGCCCCATCGAGCGCAAGGACCTCTCGCGCATCAAGAAGATCAGCGGCGCGGCCCTGCACCGCAACTGGGTGATGATCCCGCACGTCACCAACCACGACAACGCCGACATCACCGAGCTCGAAGCCCTGCGCGTGCAGCTCAACAAGGAGAACGAGAAGTCGGGCATCAAGGTCACCATGCTGGCCTTCGTCATCAAGGCGGTGGTGGCTGCGCTCAAGAAGTTCCCCGAGTTCAACGCCTCGCTCGATGGCGACCAGCTGGTGCTGAAGAAGTACTTCCACATCGGCTTCGCGGCCGACACGCCCAATGGGCTGGTCGTGCCCGTGCTGAAAGACGCCGACCAGAAGGGCCTGTTGCAGATCAGCAAGGAGATGAGCGAACTCGCCGCCAAGGCACGTGACGGCAAGCTCGGCCCGGCCGACATGAGCGGTGGCTGCTTCTCCATCAGCTCGCTCGGTGGTATCGGCGGGCGCTACTTCTCGCCCATCATCAACGCGCCCGAGGTAGGCATCCTCGGCCTGAGCCGTGGCGTGATGGAGCCGGTGTGGGACGGCAAGGCCTTCCAGCCGCGACTGATGCTGCCGCTGAGCCTGAGCTACGACCACCGCGTGATCGACGGCGCGGCTGCGGCTCGCTTCAATGCCTACCTCGCGCAAGTCCTGGCCGACTTCCGGAGAGTGATCCTGTGAGGCCCCCACGTCGCTGCGCTCCTGCCCCCCGAGGGGGCTCGGCTCCCCTTGGGGCGGCCCGGCGGGGAGCCGCCCTGTGACGACCGTGGTCGTCGTCCGAAAGGCCGGCCAGGTCGCCATCGCCGGTGACAGCCTGGTCACCTTCGGCGACACGCGCCTGCCGCACGGCTACGAAGACAACGAGAAGCTCTTCAAGGTGGGCGACTCGTGGATCGGCATGGCCGGCACCACGGCGCACTTTCCCGTGCTGCGGCGCGCGCTCAACTGGCTGCCGCCGGAAGAGCTGAAGCTCCACTCGCGCGACGACGTGTTCGACACCTTCCTGAAGATCCACCCCAAGCTGAAGGAAGTCTTCTACCTCAACCCCAAGGAAGAAGACGCCGACCCGTACGAGAGCTCGCAGTTCACCGCGCTCATAGCCAACGCCAGCGGCATCTACTGCGTGTACTCCTACCGCGAG
>NZ_DASSRA010000146.1:0-3506 GCF_035702065.1 Rhizobacter sp. | reverse complement strand
GCGTGCACGAACATGCGGCCCAGCTGGCCGCCGCCCATCACGCCCAGGGTGGCGCCGGGGGCGATGAAGCTCGTCGTCATTTCAGTTCGGCACTCATGGCCCGGGCCGCTTCGGTCTGTTTGGCGCGGTAGGCCTCCAGCTTGGCGCGCAAGGCGGGCTGCTCGTTGGCCAGCATGGCCACCGCAAAGAGGGCCGCATTGGCAGCCCCGGCGTTGCCGATGGCAAATGTCGCCACCGGGATGCCCTTGGGCATCTGCACGATCGAATGCAGGGAATCGACGCCCTGCAGATGGCGGCTGGCCACCGGCACGCCCAGCACCGGCACCGTGGTCTTGGCGGCCAGCATGCCGGGAAGGTGGGCGGCCCCGCCAGCACCCGCGATGATGGCGCGCAGCCCGCGCGTGGCCGCACCTTCGGCGTAGGCAAACATGTCGTCGGGCATGCGATGCGCCGAGACGACCCGGGCCTCGAAGGGGACACCGAACTCGGCGAGAATCTCGGTCGCGAGGCGCAGGGTGTCCCAGTCGCTGCTGGACCCCATCACCACGCCGACCACGGGGGCGCTGCTCAAGGCTCGCTCCAAATGCTGAAGAACCTTGAATTGTAGGCGGGGCGGCGTCACCTCCCCTCTTTACGCCCCACCCCAGACCCCGCAGAACACGATGGACATCACGATTCAAAACTTCGAGGCCGACCTGATCCATGCGTCGATGCAGCAGCCAGTGCTGCTGGACATCTGGGCGCCCTGGTGCGGCCCCTGCAAGGCGCTCACGCCGGTGCTGGAGAAGCTGGAGGTCGCCTATGCCGGCCGCTTCAAGCTGGCCAAGCTCAATGCCGACGAGCAGCCCGAGATCTCGGGCCAGCTGTCGCAGATGTTCGGTGTGCGCAGCATCCCGTTCTGCGTGATGTTCAAGGACGGCCAGCCGGTCGATGGTTTCGTCGGTGCGCTGCCCGAAGAGAAGCTGCGCGAGTTCCTCGACCGCCACGTGCCCAGCGCCGATGAAGCCGCTGCCGAAGAAGAGGTGGCGCTGGCCGGAGAGCTGCTGGCAGAAGGCGACACCGAGAGCGCGCTCGAGAAGCTGCAGGAAGCCGTGGCCATCGACCCCGCCAACGACACCGCCCGCTACGACTACCTGCGCGCGCTGCTGATGGCCGGCCGCGTGGCCGAGGCACGCCGCGCCTTCGAGCCGGTGGCCAGCAAGGTGATGCTCGACAGCCGCCTGTCGGCCGCGGGCCACTGGATCGACGCTGCCGAGAAGGCCGCATCGGCCCGCAGCGCGGAGGCACTGGCCGCCGCCATCGCAGCCAACCGCCGCGACTTCGACGCGCGCTTCGAGCTTGCCCAAACGCATTTCGCCGCCCAGCACTTCACCCAGGCCATGGACGAACTGCTGGAGATCGTGATGCGCGACAAGGCCTGGAACGGCGAACTGGCGCGCAAGACCTACGTCGCCATCCTCGAACTGATGAACAAGCCCGCACCGGCCAAGGCCGAGGCAGCGGTTCCCAAGGGCGCACTGGAAGTGGCCGGCAAGGTGAACACCGCGCCGGCCGACCCGGTGGTCGATCAGTACCGGCGCAAGTTGAGCATGGCGCTGTTCTAAGCCCGCGCCCGGGCCCTCTAAGCGCGAACCTTGGCGAGGGCCGCGTCCACCAAAGACACCGTCAGCGCCTGATCGCGCTCGTGCGTGCGCCAGTCCAGGGCGGCCTGCGCTTCGTGGGGAGCCGCCAGGTCGGCGCGGCCCAGCTGCGCGAACACCTGCGCCAGGCGGCTGTGGGCAGCAGCCCGGTCGTCCACGTCGCGGTCGTGTGCCACCGCCACCTCCGCCGCCAGCGCATCTTTCAGAGCCTGCGCCGTCTGGCCCAGCTGCAAGCGGCACCAGGCGAGATCGGCACCCAGGAAGGCACGCTTGCCATCCAGACCCTGCAACAGGCCGTCGCTGAAATGGGCCTCGTACAAGGCCACCGCGTCGGCACACCTGCCTTGCAGCGAGCCGACCTGAGCGCGCAGCAGCGGCACGAGGGCGTCGAGTGATTCGGTACCCACCAGCGCATTGAAGTTGCGGATCGATTCCAGACCCAGCGTGGCGCGACGGGTGACGGCCTCGTCGGCCTCGCCCCGCAGCACGACCTGGCGCGCCCCGTCAGCCATGAGGCCGGCCATGTTGTGCATCACGGCCCCCAGCATCGCCTCGTCGCCTTCGGCATTGGCATGCTGGCGCGCCTTGGCATACCAGGGCTGCGCGGCCTCCAGGCGCCCGCCGAAGTGATAGGACATCGCCACCACGAGGCAGCCTCGCGCCAGGGCCGCGTGGTGCTCGGGCTGGGCCAACTCGAAACATTCGCCGATGTGACGGGCCAGCGCCTCCAGGTCGTGGTCGACATAGTCCATGTGGGACAGCCAGGCCATCGACAGGGCGCGCAGCCGGGAGTCACGCGCTGCCGTCCCCAAGGCATAGGCCCGGCTCATCCTGTCCCGCGCCGAACGGTTGAGGTTGCTGAAGTAGTTCACGTGCCCTTCGGCCAGGCTGAGCCATGCGCTCACCGACAGATCGGGCTTCCTGGCATACCGCTCCTGCAAGGCGGCGAGCGTGCTGCGCGCCTCGGTCAGCTGCCCCTGTCGTGCCAGCAGAGCAACCCGCTCGGCGCGCAGACAGTCGGCCTGGGTGGGGGATGCAGCGGCGATCGCCACATCGAGGTGGTTCAGCAGACGCGACTTCATGGCGGGCTCAGGTGGTCAGCCGTTGCAGCGCTTCGCGGTACTTGGCGGCGGTGTTGGCCACCACCTCGGGCGGCAGGGCCGGGGCCGGGGCCGTCTTGTTCCAGGGTTGGCCGTTCACGCGGGCCTGCTCCAGCCAGTCACGCACGAACTGCTTGTCGTAGCTCGGCGGGTTGCGGCCGGCACCGAACGCCGCTTCGTAGCCTTCGACCGGCCAGAAGCGCGAGGAGTCGGGCGTGAGCACCTCGTCCATCAGCGTGAGCGTGCCGTCGGCATCGAGGCCGAACTCGAACTTGGTGTCGGCAATGATGATGCCCTTCTTCAGCGCGATCTCGGCGGCCGTGCTGTACAGCTTGATCGCCGTGCTGCGCACGCGCTCGGCCAGGTCGGCACCGATGATCTGCTGCATGCGCTCGAACGGGATGTTCTCGTCGTGGTCGCCCATCTCGGCTTTGGTGGCCGGCGTGAAGATGGGCTCGGGCAGGCGGCTCGCGTTCTTGAGGCCGGCAGGCAGCTTCACCCCGCACACCGACTGCGAGGCCTGGTACTCCTGCCAGCCGCTGCCGGCGAGGTAGCCGCGCACCACCGCTTCGATCGGCAGCGGCTTGAGCCGCTTGACGAGCATGGAGCGGCCACGCACCTGCTCGCGTTCGGCGGCCGACACCACCGAGGTCGGGTCGTCGCCGGTCAGGTGGTTGGGCACGATGCCTTGCAGGTGGGCGAACCAGAAGAGCGCCATCTCGGTGAGCAAGGCGCCCTTGCCGGGAATGGGCTCGCCCATGATCAC
>NZ_DASSRA010000145.1:0-3047 GCF_035702065.1 Rhizobacter sp. | reverse complement strand
AGGGCGTGGCCCAGCCGCTGTCGGCACGCGACCGCGAGATCGCTGAAGCCATCGGCCCGGTGCTCGCTGCGCGCGGCCTCCTGCTGGTGGGCCTGGACATCATTGGCGACTGCGTGACCGAGATCAACGTCACCAGCCCGACCGGTTTCCAGGAGATCACCAAGCAGACCGGTTTCGACGTGGCACGCATGTTCGTCGACGCGCTGGAGCGTTCGCTCGGCAAAGCCTGACGCGCAAACGCCCCGGGGCGCGACAATGCCGGTTTTGCCCGGCGACCCTCATGGCTGTACTTTCTCTCTCCAATGCCCACCTGGCCTATGGCCACGTGGCGCTGCTCGACAACGCAGCCTTCTCGCTGGAGGTCGGCGAACGCCTGGGCCTGATCGGCCGCAACGGCGCGGGCAAGTCCTCAATGCTGAAAGTCATCGCCGGCCTGGAGAAGCTCGACGACGGCCTGCTCCAGATGACGCAGGGCCTGCGCATCTGCTACGTGCCGCAGGAGCCCGTGTTCGAGCCTGGCCACAGCGTGTTCGAGGCCGTCAGCGAAGGCGTGGCCGAAGCCCGCGCCGTGCGCCAGGCCTACGAGGAGCACGCCGAGGGCGTCGACCTCGATGCCCTGCAGACCCGCATCGAGGCCCTCGATGCCTGGAACTGGGAACAGCGCGTGGACACCACGCTGGCCCAGCTGCACCTCGACGGCACGCGCGAGATCGCCCAGCTTTCGGGCGGCATGAAGAAGCGCGTGGCGCTGGCGCAGGCGCTCGTCGCCGTGCCCGATGTGCTGCTGCTCGACGAGCCCACCAACCACCTCGACCTCGACTCCATCGCCTGGCTCGAAGACCTGCTGCGCGGCTTCAAGGGCAGCGTGATGCTGATCACCCATGACCGCGCCTTTCTCGACGGCGTGTCCACACGCATCCTCGAACTCGACCGCGGCATCATCCGCAGCTACCCCGGCAACTTCAGCGCCTACGAGCGGCAGAAGGAAGAGCAACTCGCCGCCGAAGCCCTGGCCAACGCGCGCGCCGACAAGCTGCTGGCGCAGGAAGAGGTGTGGATCAGGAAGGGCGTGGAAGCCCGCCGCACGCGCAGCGTCGCGCGCATTCAGCGCCTCGAGGTGCTGCGCGAGCAGCGCCAGAAGCGCCGCGACTCATTGGGCCAGGTGCGCCTGGAGATCGACTCCGGCGCACCCAGCGGCAAGATCGTCGGCGAATTGAAGGACGTCTCCCTGCGCTTCGGTGACAAGGTCATCGTGAAGAACTTCAGCGCCACCATCCTGCGCGGCGACAAGGTCGGCCTGATCGGCCCCAACGGCGCGGGCAAGACCACGCTGCTCAAGCTCATCCTCGGCGAACTGAAGCCCGACAGCGGCAGCGTGCGCCAGGGCAGCAAGCTCGAAGTGGCCTACTTCGACCAGATGCGCAGCACGCTCAAGCTCGATGCGACGCTGGCCGACACCATCAGCCCCGGCAGCGAATGGGTGGAGTTCAACGGCCAGCGCAAGCACGTGATGAGCTACCTGAACGACTTCCTGTTCTCGCCCGAGCGCGCCAACTCACCAGTGCGCACCTTGAGCGGCGGCGAGCGCAACCGCGTGCTGCTGGCGCGCCTGTTCGCCCTGCCGGCCAATGTGCTGGTTCTCGACGAACCCACCAACGACCTCGACATCGACACGCTCGAACTGCTCGAAGAGCTGCTGCAAAGCTACTCCGGCACCGTGTTCCTCGTCAGCCACGACCGGCGCTTCCTCGACAACGTGGTCACCAGCACCATCGCCTGGGAAGGCGACGAGTCCCCCGGACTGTGGCGCGAGTACGAAGGCGGCTACGAAGACTGGAAGGCGCAGCAGACGCGCGCGCGCGGCCTGCGCGAGAAGGCCGCCGCGAAGCCAGCCCCTGCGCCGGCGGCTGCGGCCCCGGCACCCGCCGCGAGGAAGGCCAAGCTCAGCTACAAGGAGCAGCGCGAACTCGACGGCCTGCCTGCGCGCATCGAAGCGCTGGAGGCCGAGCAGAAGCAACTGAGCGAACAGCTCAGCGGCACCGCCATCTACGGCGGCGACCCGCAGGTGCTCACGCAAACGCAGGCGCGCTTCTCGCAGATCGAGAACGAGCTGATGGAAGCACTGGAGCGGTGGGAACTCCTCAGCTCGAAATAGGGATCAAGCAAGGCCCACGGATCCGGCTTTGCCGGTCCGTCGGGTGGTGCCCCTTGGGGGCTGAGCTCGGACGCAAACAGTCCGGTGGACTGTTTGTGCCTAGCGAAGAGCCGGGCGATTCGCCTGGCGCGGCCTGCAAGGCGGCAGCAAAGCGACTGGGGGGCTTTACCTGCCGAGCGCGCCGAAGAAGGATTCGCCAAAGCCGGTCGGCCGGGTGCGGCTGACGATCAGGCCTGACTGCAGGTACAGCGCGTTCAGCAGGCGCGCCGCACGCTCGGCGTCGAAGCCGGGCCAGTCGGTCATCTCGCGCAGCGTGTAGCGGTCGCCCTGCAGCTTCTGAATCGCTGCGGGCAGGGCGCCCGTGACGCGCAAGCCGGAGAGGTCGATGCCCGGGGCCACGCGGTAGGCGACCTGGCCGGCAATCTCGGGCAGCAAGGTGTTGCGCGCACCGCGCAAGGCCAGCTCCCACAGCAAGGGGCGCAGCGGGTGGTAGTGGTGGCCTTCGCCCACCAGCGAGGCCTCGGCGTCACCGGGCGCACGCAGCACCGCCGGCTCCACGTGCAGTACGCGCAGCTCGGTGGGGCGCTGCAGCAGCAAGGCGTCGATCGACACCGGGCAGTGCACGAGCCGGTCGACCGCGAACACCGTGAGCGGCACCACCGATTCGCCCATCTGCAGGTGCACGACCACGTGCTGCGCATGGCGCACGCAGGCCGCCAGCACCTCCAGCGCCTCGGACGCCTGGCCGGCCTGCTCGAAGCGCATCAGGTCGGCCAGCAGCGACTGGCTCAGGCCGGGCTGGCCGGCGTTGCCGTGCTCGGTCACGACGCGTGCGCGCGGGCCGCCCGGCTCGTGCAGGTAGCGCTCGAAGGCGCTGACCCGCATCAGCTCG
>NZ_DASSRA010000144.1:0-4980 GCF_035702065.1 Rhizobacter sp. | reverse complement strand
GCTGTCGTAGTTCTTGGCGTTGATGGCGATCACCGAGCCCTGGCTGAAGCCGGCCACGACCACGCCCTTGGAGCAGTCGGCGGTGGCGCGGGCGCACAGCTTGGAGACGGCGCTGCTGGTCGAGCCGCTGTTGTAGATGTACCTGGCCTTGGACAGGATCTGCGAGCAGGTGCCGAAGAGGCCGCTGTCGTACTGCACAGCGGCGGCCACGAAGCCCTTGGCGGCCATCTCGGCCACGGCCGCGGTGGCCTGGGCGTTGTTCCAGGTCTCGGTGGTGCCCACGGTGTAGATGAACACCGGGTGCTTGCCTGAAGCGGGCTCGGTGCCCTGGATGCTGTAGCTGCTGAGGCCAGCCGAATAGCTGGAGCTGAAGTTGCCGGCGAAAGCGGCGCCGCTCGCCAGGGCGAGGGCGGCCAGAGCGGCCAGGCGTTGGACCAGTCGACGTTGCATGAAGGTGTCTCCGTTGTGGTTTCAGTGGCTGTGACGGCACTGATCTCCCCGCTGGGTCGGTCGGAGGGCGGGGGCCGCGTCCTTTCGAGAAGACGTCTGGCCGCACTCCACGGGGAACGGAAATATTGCACAGCAGTGCAAATAGGCGCCCAGCGTTTTCCCTGCTGTGGCGCTTTTGTACGCGGCAGCTGCGGGTTAACGCGTGGTTTTGAGCTGGATAGCCACTGCGTTCATGCCGAAGTTCACCTGCCGTGCTATTTGGCGGCCTGGAAGGCCGGCTCCCCCGCTCAGCGGCGCTCCACCACCACGGGCACCAGCTTGAGCGCCTCGCGCACCCGCGCGGCGGCCTCCTGGGCCTCGCCGCGCGTGGGGTAAGGGCCTGCCTGCAGGCGGTAGATCTGCGGCTCGCCGAAGATGGCCAGCAGCGGCGACAGCCAGCTCAACTCGTCCGACACCCGCTTCTGGAACTGCTCCGCGCCGTCGCGTGCGCGGAAGGCGCCGAGCTGCACCCAGTAGCCCTGGGCGGCGGTGGTGAAGGCCCGTTCGGGTGCGGGCTGCGTCGCCACCGGCGGCAGGGCCGGTGCAGGCGGGGGTGCCGCCCGCGAAGGGCTGGTGGCCACGACCTCGACCACCGGCGCCACCGTCTCCGGCGGCGGCTCGGGCTTGTCGCCGCGCTGCCAGCTGCCGCTGCGGATCTGCTCGTGCGTGATGCGCTCCACCTCGACGGGCGCCACGCCATTGAGCACGCCGAGCTTGAGCGCAGCGGTGTAGCTCAGGTCGATGATGCGGTCTTCATGGAAGGGCCCGCGGTCGTTCACGCGCACGATGATCTCGCGCCCGTTGGCCGGGTTGCGCACGCGCGCGTAGCTCGGGATCGGCATGGTCTTGTGCGCCGCCGTCATCGCGTACATGTTGTAGACCTCGCCGCTGGCGGTGCGCCGGCCCTGGAACTTCTTGCCGTACCAGCTGGCCAGGCCTTTCTCGCGCAGCGCGGGGTCGCCCTGGATCGGCGTGTAGCTCTTGCCCGACTGCTCGTAGGGCTTGTTCGGCCCACCTTGGCGGATGGGCTCGACCTGCGGTTGCGCGTCGGGCACCTTGTCGAGGTTGGACGGCGGGCGGGATTCGGGGCCGTCCTTGGTCACCGTGCTGCAGGCGGCCAGCAGCAGGCTGAGCAGGGCGATGAAGAAGAGGCTGTGGGCGGGGCGGCGGGGTGTGGTCGTCATCGGGCAGGTCGGTGAGCGGCTTGCCGATGCTACTGCCGCTCGATACCCGTCTTGTCGATCACCTCACCCCAGCGCCGGATCTCGCTCGTCAGCAACGCCTGCAGCTGCTCGGGCGTGCTGCCCTGCGGCCGCACCCCCAGGCTGCGCAGGCGTTCCTGCACCGCGGGGTTGGCGACGGCCTCGTTGGCGGCGCGGTTGAGTTGCAGCACGATCTCTCGCGGCGTGCGCGCCGGCGCAGCCAGGGCGTTCCAGGAAGCCACGTCGTAGTCGGCCACGCCCGATTGCTGCACCGTGGGCACCTCGGGCAGGCCGGCGTAGCGCGTGCCCGAGCTCACCGCCAGTGCGCGGATCACCTTGGCTTCCACTTGCGGCAGCATGGGCCCGAGGATCTCGAAGGCAATGTCGATCTCGCCGGCGCGCAGGGCCGTGAGCACGGCCGGTGTGCCCTTGTAGGGCACGGTGACCGCGTCGATGCCGGTGCGCATCTTGAAGAGTTCGGCGCTCAGGTGCTGGGTGCTGCCCACGGTGATGCTGCCGATGGTGAGCTTGCCCGGCTGCTGCTTCGCGAAGGCGATCACCTCGGCCAGTGTCTTGAAGCGCGAGCCCTCGGCCACAAACACCGCCAGGTCGAAGCTGCCCAGCGTGGCGATGGGGGCGAAGTCCTTTTGCACGTCGAAGGGCAGCTTCTTGAACAGGCCTGCGCTCACCGCGTTGCCGTTGCTCATCAGCAGCAGCGTGTGGCCATCGGGCGCGGCCTGCGCCACCGCGGCGCTGCCGACCACGCTGCCGGCGCTGGGGCGGTTGTCGACCACGATGGTCTGCTTGAGCGTCGCGCTCATCTGCTGCGCCACCGTGCGGGCGGTGATGTCGGCGATGCCGCCGGGCGCGAAGGGCACGATCAGCGTGATGGGCTTGTCGGGCCAGGCGAAGGCGCGGCCGCTGGCGGCGAGCAAGAGCGCGGCGGTGGCGTGGCGGCGCGTGATCATGTGGCCAGCCAATCGGCGAAGGCGCGCGACACGGCCTCGGGTTGCTCCATCGTGCTCATGTGGCCGCACTGTTCGACGACCACGAGCTTCGAGCCGGCGATGCGCTCCTGCATGAGCTCGTGCCGCGAGGGCGGGCTCCAGGCGTCGTCGCGCCCGCACAGCAGCAGCGTCGGGCAGCGCACGCTGGCGAGCAGCGGCTCGGCATCCGGCCGGTTCAACAGCGCCTCGATCTGCGCCGCGTAGTGGTCGGGCGTCTTGCGCGCCAGCATCTCGACGATCTTGTCGAACAGCGGCGTGCCGTGCCGGCTCGGGTGCACCATGCCCAGCGCCCACTCGCGCGCCATCGCGTGCATGCCGTCGCGCCGCGCGATGGCCAGCAGCTTCATGCGGCCTGCGCGCTCCGTCTCACCCGCTTCGCCCTCGGCCAGCGGGTGGTAGGAGGTATCGAGCAGGGCCAGGCGCTCGATGCGCTCCGGCGCGAGGCGCAGCATCTCGAAGGCGACGCGCCCGCCCATCGAATGCCCGGCCACCGCCAGCGGCCCGGCGGGCGCGGTGGCGAGCACGTGCTCGGCCATGCCGCGCAGCGAATCGAGCTGGCCGTAGTCGGGCACGTGGCAGGGGCCCAGCGCGTCGATCTGCGCTTGCCACACGGCCTGGTCGCACAGCAGGCCGGGCAGCAACACGCGTGTGGCCGGCATGTTCAGAACTCCTCGGTGTCGACGCCGGCCTGGGCCATCGCGTCGTAGCGGCCGCCGACCACGGTGTCGCGGTTGATGAGCGCGTCGAGCTGCCGCATCGTGGCGGCGTCGAGCTGCACGTTCACCGCGCCCAGGTCGTCCTGCAGGTGGGCCACGCTGCGCGTGCCGGGGATGGGAATGATGTGCGGCGCACGGTGCAGCAGCCAGGCCAGGGCCAGCTGCGAAGGCGTGCAGCCCACGCGGGCGGCGATGGCCTGGTAGCCGTCGAGCAGCTTGAGGTTGGCCGCGTAGTGGTCGGGCGCGAAGCGCGGCATGGTCTTGCGGATGTCCTTCTCGCCCAGCGTGCCCACGTCGCGCAGCTCGCCGCAGAGAAAGCCGCGTGCCAGCGGGCTGAAGGCGACGAAGGCGGCGCCGATCTCGCGGCAGGCCTCGAGCACGGCGATCTCGGGGTTGCGCGTCCACAGCGAGTACTCGGTCTGCAGCGCGGTGATGGGGTGCACCGCATGCGCCCGTTTGAGCGTCGCGGCCGAGACTTCGGAGAGACCGATCGTGCGCACCTTGCCCTCGCGCACCAGGTCGGCCATCGCGCCCACGCTGTCTTCGATCGGCACCTTCTTGTCCCAGCGGTGCAGGTAGTAGAGGTCGATCACCTCGGTGCGCAGGCGCTTCAGGCTTTGCTCGCAGCTCCACTTGATCGTCTCGGGCCGGCCGTCGACCACGCGCTTGCCCTCGGCGTTGCCGTGCAGGCCGCCCTTGCTGGCAAGGGTGAACTTGGAACGGTGCTGCGAGAGCACCTCGCCGACCAGCGTCTCGTTGAGGCCGAAGCCGTAGAGCGCGGCGGTGTCGAAGAGGGTGACGCCGCTGTCGAGGGCGCTGAGGAGCAGGGCTTCGGCGTCGGCGCGTGAGGGGGGCGTGCCGTAGGCGTGGCTGAGGTTCATGCAGCCCAGGCCGAGGGCTGAGACGTTGAAGGGGCCGAGTTGACGTTGCTGCATCGTGATGATTGCGAGTGCGGAGCGGGCCTTCGATACCTCAGGCTGAGCGGGCTGAGTGTGTGCCAAGGATTGCTGCGCAGGAGGAAACCGCTCAGGCTGAGGTATCGAAGCCCCACACCGACATCACCCCAACTGCTGCTCCAACTGATGCAGCACCTGGTAGCAAGGCAGCACCTGCGCCACGCTCGCATTCGGCTCGCGCTTCTCGCGGATCGCGGCGAAGAACTCGCGGTCCTGCAGCTCGATGCCGTTCATCGACACGTCGACCTTGCTCACATCGAGCTTCTCATCCTGGCCGTTGAAGAGGTCGTCGTAGCGCGCGATGTAGGTCGCCGAGTCGCCGATGTAGCGGAAGAAGGTGCCCAGCGGACCGTCGTTGTTGAAGCTCAGGGACAGCGTGCAGATCGCGCCATTCGCCGCCTTGAGCTGGATGCTCATGTCCATCGCGATGCCGAGCGCCGGATGGATCGGCCCCTGCACCGCATTCGCTTTCACGATCGGCGAGCCGCACTGGTAGGCGAACAGGTCCACCGTGTGCGCCGCGTGGTGCCACAGCAGGTGGTCGGTCCAGGAGCGTGGCTGGCCCAGCGCGTTCATGTTGGTGCGGCGGAAGAAATAGGTCTGCACATCC
>NZ_DASSRA010000143.1:0-5787 GCF_035702065.1 Rhizobacter sp. | reverse complement strand
GCGAGAAGGCGCCGCTGGCCGCCACCGCCAACATGTACCTCAGTGCCGATGGCCAGGTGGTCAAGGGCCTCAGCACCAAGGGCTACCTCGCGGTGGGCGTGCCGGGCTCGGTGTCCGGCTTCGAGTACGCGCTGTCGCGCTACGGCACGATGAAGCGCGCCGCCCTCATCGCGCCGGCCATCCGCTACGCGAAGCAAGGCTTCGTGCTCGACCAGGGCGACGTCGACATGCTCGTCACCGCCACCGAAGACTTCCGCCGCGACGCGCCCTCGGCCGCCATCTTCCTCAACCGGGGCCAGCCCTTCGCGGTGGGGCAGAAGCTGGTGCAGGCCGACCTCGCGCGCACGCTGCAACGCATCAGCGACAAGGGCGCCGACGGCTTCTACAAGGGCCCGGTGGCCGAGGCAATCGTCGCCGCCAGCACCGCCGGCAAGGGCATCCTCACGCAGGCCGACCTCGACCAGTACAAGACGCGCGAACTCGCGCCGGTGGAGTGCGACTACCGCGGCTACCGCGTCGTCTCGGCGCCGCCACCCAGCTCGGGCGGCGTGATCATCTGCGAGATGCTCAACGTGCTGGAGGGCTACCCGCTGAAGGAGCTGGGCTTCCGTTCGGCGCAGGCGGTGCACTACCAGATCGAGGCCATGCGCCACGCCTACGTCGACCGCAACAGCTACCTCGGCGACCCCGACTTCGTGAAGAACCCGCTCGACCGCCTGCTCGACAAAGGCTACGCCGAGAAGCTGCGCGCCGCCATCGACCCCAACAAGGCCGGTGTGTCGAAAGACATCAAGCCCGGCGTCGCGCCGCACGAGGGCAGCAACACCACGCACTACTCCATCGTCGACAAGTGGGGCAATGCGGTGTCGGTCACCTACACGCTCAACGACTGGTTCGGCGCCAAGGTCACCGCCGCCCGCACCGGCGTGCTGCTCAACAACGAGATGGACGACTTCACCGCCAAGATCGGCGTGCCCAACCTCTACGGCCTGGTGCAGGGCGAGGCCAACGCCATCGCCCCGGGCAAGCGCCCCTTGAGCTCGATGAGCCCGACCATCGTGAGCCGCGACGGCAAGCCGGTGATGGTGCTCGGCACGCCGGGTGGCAGCCGCATCATCACCGCGGTGCTGCACACCATCCTGAACGTGATCGACTACGACATGAACATCCAGGAGGCGGTGGACGCGCCGCGCTTCCACCAGCAGTGGCTGCCCGAGGCCACCAACGTGGAGAAGCACGCCATCAGCCCCGACACGCGCAAGCTGCTCGAAGCCATGGGCCACACGCTCGCCAACCCGCAGCCGGCCAACCACCTGGCGGCCATCATCGTCGGTGCACCGTCGCTCAACGGCAAGCCGGTGGGGGCGAACCGCTACTACGGCGCCAACGACCCGCGGCGCAACTCGGGGCTCGCGCTGGGGTACTGATCCCGTCAGGTCCGTCGGTTCCGGGCGCTGCGGCTTCTCGCCGCATCTGCGGCAAACGCACGCGTCGCGCCGGCGGATCGCCGCTATGCTCGGGTGTCGCACCCCCGGGGCCTCCACCATGCATCCCAGCGAACCCGACGCCGCCGTCTACCGGACCCTGCTCGAATCCACCCGCGCCATCCCCTGGAAGATCGACTGGGCGAGCATGAGCTTCGCCTACATCGGCCCGCAGATCGAGCCCCTGCTCGGCTGGGCGCCGTCGACCTGGGTCAGCGTCGACGACTGGGCCTCGCGCATGCACCCGGACGACCGTGAGCGCGTCGTCAACTTCTGCGTTTCGCAGTCGCAGGCGGGCGTGGACCACGAGGCCGACTACCGGGCACTCACCGCCAGCGGCGAGTACGTGTGGATCCGCGACGTGGTGCACGTGGTGCGCAACGAACAGGGCGAGGTCGACTCGCTGGTCGGCTTCATGTTTGACATCACCGAGCGCAAGAAGACCGAGGAGAAGCTGCTGAGCCTGCAGAAGGAGCTCGAGGATCTCTCGTTCCGCGACAGCCTCACCGGCGTGGCCAATCGGCGCAAGTTCGACGCCGTGCTCGCCAAGGAATGGGAAGAGGCCCGGCGCAACACGCAGCCGCTCTCGCTGATCATGTTCGACGTCGACTTCTTCAAGCGCTACAACGACCACCACGGCCACATCGAAGGCGACGACTGCCTGAAGCGTGTCGCGCAGGCACTGGCCTCGGCCGCGAACCGCCCGCGCGACTTTCTGGCGCGCTACGGCGGCGAGGAGTTCGTGCTGGTGCTGCCCGCCAGCGACGAGGCGGCCGCGGCGGCCGTGGCAGAGCGCTGCCGGCAGGCCATCTTCAAGGCCCAGATCCCGCACGGCAACTCACCGCTCGGCCAGTTGATCACCGTCAGCATGGGGGTGGGCACCGTCATCCCCGCGGCCGGCCAGGACTCACCGTCCTTCATCGGCCTGGTGGACCGCCGGCTGTACCGGGCCAAGCAGGCCGGGCGGAACCAGATCGTCTCGGCGGCGTGATGCCGTGCGCCCTGGGCGCTGGCCCCTCAGCCGGAGGCGGGCTGCGCTGATCCGCTGCCCTGCGGCCGTTCGGCATTCGCCCCCACACGCTGGCGAATGGAGCGGGCCACCCGCGGCGCTTCGAGCGCGATCTCGCGCAGCGCGCCGGTCGTCGGGTTCTTGAAGCCGACGAAGTACAGGCCGGGGATGCCGCTCTCCTCGCCGAAGCGCAGCGGCCGGCCGCGCGCGTCGGCAATCGCATCGAAGCCTTCGACCAGCTGGGCCAGGCCCGGCGTGTAGCCGGTGGCGAAGACGATGGCGTCGAACGGGTGCACCGCGCCGTCGGCAAAGCGCACCTGCACCCCGTCGGGCAGGATCTCCTGCGCCGCCGGCAGCACGCGGATCTTTCCCTGCTTGACCATGGCGATGGTGCCGATGTCCAGGATGGGCACGCGCCCCGACTCTTCGATCATGCGGTTGGGCCCGAGCGTCGGCCGCACGATGCCCCAGCGCGACAGATCGCCCACCACCAGGCCGACCGTGCTCACGGCGATGGCGTCTTGCAACCACAGCGGCAGGTGCGACAGCAGGATGTTGGTCTGCTGCGTGGGCTGGCCGAACATGTCGCGCGGCACCACGTGCACCGGGCCGCGCACGACCATGGCCACGTCCACACCCTGCTCCGCCAGGTCGAGCGCGATCTCGGCGCCCGAGTTGCCACAGCCCACGACCAGCGTGCGCTTGCCCTGGTACGGGCTGGCGTTCTTGTAGTCGCGCGTGTGGGTCGTCGTGCCGCGAAAGCCCGCCATGCCGGGCAGCGCGGGCAGGTTCGGCACGCCGTTGTAGCTGGTGGCCACCACCACGAAGCGTGGCGCCAGCGTGCCGGCGCTGGTCTCCAGCGTGAAGCGGTCGCCGCTGCGCTTGACCGCGTGCACCGCCGTGCCCAGGCGGGGCGCAATGTGATGCGCTGTTGCGTAGGCCTCCAGGTACTGCAGCACCTGCTCGCGCGACGGGTAGCGCGGCGCCGTCCTGGGCCACGGCGCCATCGGCAGGCCGGAATAGGCCTTGGCGGTGTGCAGGTGCAGCCGGTCGTAGTGCCTGCGCCAGGACGAACCGATGCTCGCTTCGCGCTCCAGCACCACATGGTCCAGCCCCTGTTGGCGCAAGCAGGCCGAGGTGGCGAGCCCCGCGGGGCCGGCGCCGATGACGGCGATGTCTTCAGCGGACATGGGCTCGATCCTGGGTGGGCAGCGAACGGCTGCACGACGGCCGCCAGCATGTCAGCCCTGGCGCTCGCAGGGACTTCGGCCTTACCCGCAATGCCCGCGCCGGCGGGTCAATCCGCGGGAGCCGCCGTGTCGAAGTTGGCGGTCCAGCACTCCACGAACTTGCCATTGGCCACGCGCAGCACGTCGACACCCACCTTCTCGACATCCGTCGACGCCTCCGAGGCCCTGGCCTGGCCTCGGGCGCGCCAGTACGCCAGCACGGTGGAGCCGCTCACCGAGGGCCGGTCTTGCGGGCTGTAGGCCAGGCTCTTGTTGTGCGAGCGGATGCCGTCGACCCAGGCGCGCACGGTGCCCGCATTGCGCACTTCGCTGCGGGGCTGGCACGCGTCTGCAGCCTGGTGCACGATGAACTGCTCGCCGATGATGTCGTCCGAAAGTTCGAGTTCGCCATTCCACATGCGCACCCATTGCGAGTACAACGCCAGGTTCTCGGTGATCCGTGCTGTCAGTTCCATGATGGGCTCCTTCCGACGCGCAGCGTACGAGGGCTCTCCTGCCAGCGGTGTGTCAGCAGGGTGGGCGCAGCGGCCCGCCTGGCAGGTGACGTGACGATGAAGCTGCTCATTCTGGGTGGAACCCTGTTCCTCGGCCGCCACCTCACCGAGGCCGCGCTGGCGCAAGGCCACGAGGTGACGCTGCTCAACCGCGGGCGGCGCAATCCCGGGCTCTTCGCCTCGCGCGTTGTCTCGCTCACGGGAGACCGGGAGGCTGACATGTCGGCGCTGCGCGGGCAGCGCTTCGATGCGGTGATCGACTGCAGCGGGCAGACGCCCACGCACGTCGCGCGGGCCGTCGAGGCGCTGGGCGCCGACGTGCCGCACTACCTGTTCGTGTCGACCATCTCGGTCGGTGCCTCGTTCCCGCCCGGTGTGCGCTACGACGAGAACCTGCCGCTGTGTGCTGGCCACGAGGGGTACGGTGCACTGAAGGCGCGTGCCGAAGAAGCGATCCAGGCGGCCCTGCCGGGCCGCGTGGCGGTCGTGCGCCCCGGCCTCATCGTCGGCCCCTTCGACCCGACAGGCCGCTTCACCTACTGGCCGCGGCGCGTGGCGCGCGGTGGCCAGGTGCTGGCGCCGGGCCGGCCCGAGCGCACGGTGCAGTTCATCGACGCGCGCGACCTCGCGGCCTGGTGCCTGCGGCTCGCGGCGGCGCACACCACCGGCGTGTTCAACGCCGTCGGGCCGGACATCACGATGTCACAGCTGCTCGACGACTGCCGCCCCGCTGGCGGTGGCGATGCGCGCTTCACCTGGGTCGACGATGCGGCGCTGCTGGCGATGGGCGTCGCCCCCTGGACCGGCCTGCCGCTGTGGCTGCCCGAGGCCGATGCCACCTACGGCGGCATGCTGCTCGCCGACAACCGCCGCGCCCTCGCCGCCGGCCTGCAGCTGCGGCCCGTGCGCGAGACGGCACGCGACACGCTGGCCTGGGCCCAGTCGCTGGACAGCGATCCGCCCACCAGCGTCGCCACCCTCACGCCCGAGGACGAAGCGCGCTGCCTCGCCCTCGCCGCCGCGCGCTGATCTTTCTACAGGCTGCGCGCGATCGCCGCCGCCGCCTCGCGCAGGCGAGGCACCGCCGCGAGCGCCTGCGGCAGCGGCAGCCGCGCGGTCGGCGCCTGCAGGGCCACGGCGCAGCGTAGCTGCTTGGCCGCGCCGCTCTCGCGCACCGGCACGGCCACGCAGTTGAGGCCGTCGACGAACTCCTGGTCGTCGACCGCATAGCCATCGTGGCGGATGCGCTCCAGCTCGGTCTCCAGCGCCTCGCGCGTGACCAGCGTGGTGCCGGTGTGCCGGCTCAGCACCAGCCCGTCGAGCAGCGGCTTGCGCTGGCGCGCCGGCATGAACGCGAGGAACAGCTTGCCGCTGGCCGAGCAGTGCAGCGGCACGCGGGTGCCGGGGCGCAGCTCCAGGCGCAACGGGAAGGCGGCTTCCACCCGGTCGAGGTAGATCACCTCGGCGCCCGACATCGCCGTGAGGTTGCAGCTCTCGCCCAGCTCGGCCACCAGGCTGCGCAGCACCGCGTGGCGCACGCCCTGCTGCGC
>NZ_DASSRA010000142.1:0-73018 GCF_035702065.1 Rhizobacter sp. | reverse complement strand
GCGGTAGCCGATCTCGCCCCAGAAGCCCGTGTCGCGCGGCGCCAAGTTCTCCTGCGTGCCGCTCAGCCAGCGGATGAGGCGGTAGCCGCGCAGCGTATCCAGCAAGGCCAGCAGCGCCACCCCCAAGGCCCCACCCAGCACCACGCCGAACAGGGGCGCATGAATGGACTCTCCGCTCAGGTAACCGATGAACGCACCGGCAACCATGGCCATGACACCAGCAAACAGCCGCGGCAGGAGCCAGTTCACGGTCGTCAGGCAGACAGGGTCTGCGCCTGTTGGGTGAGGCGGTAGCCAGCGCCCCGCACGGTTTCGATCATGTGCGAGCAATTCACCGGGCTCAAGGCTTCGCGCAGGCGCTTCACGTGAACGTCAACGGTACGTTCCTCGATGAAGACATGGTCGCCCCAAACACGGTCGAGCAGCTGGGAGCGGCTGTGCACACGCTCCGGGTGCGTCATGAAGAAGTGCAGCAGGCGGAACTCGGTGGGGCCGAGGCGAACCTCCTGCCCGTCGCGTGCGACACGGCGAGTGGCCGGGTCGAGCTTGAGCGTGCCGATCTCCACGGCCGCGTCCAGCGCCTCAGGCGCCTTGCGGCGCAACACGGCGCGAATGCGGGCCATCAACTCGTGGGTCGAGAACGGCTTGGTGAGGTAGTCGTCGGCACCGGCATCGAGCCCTGAGATCTTGTCGGCTTCTTCTGCACGCGCGGTGAGCATGATGATCGGCAGCTCGCGCGTGCGTGCCTGCGAGCGCCAGCGCTTGGCGAGCTGCAAACCCGACTGGCCGGGCAGCATCCAGTCGAGCACCACCAGATCGGGCAGCACGCGATCCACCTGCAGCAAGGCCTCGTCGGCCGTGGCGGCGATCACCACCTCGTAGCCGGCGTGCCGCAGGTTGATCGACATCAATTCGGCGATCGCCGATTCGTCTTCCACCACCAGAACCTGACTCATGCGTGGCTCCTGATCACTTGACCATCGACTCGACCGTCTCGACGGGGTTGTGACGAACGTCGGTCCCCTTGACGATGTAGATGATGACCTCCGCCAGGTTCTTGGCATGGTCGCCCACGCGCTCGATGGCCTTGGCCACGAACACGAGGTCGATGCTCGACGAGATGGTGCGCGGGTCTTCCATCATGTAGGTGATGAGCTTGCGCATCAAGCCGTCGAATTCCTGGTCGATCTGGTCGTCTTGCTTGAGGATCTCGACCGCCTTGGCGGTGTCGAGCCGGGCAAAGGCATCGAGCGCCTTGCGCAGCTGGGCGATGGCCAGTTCCGACTCGTAGGCCAAGTCATTGACGGGCAGGCGCAAGCGGCTCGACACACCGGTGTTGATCAGGCGCTGGACCGTGCGCGCGATGCGCGCCGCCTCGTCACCCACGCGCTCCAGGTTGGCAATGGTCTTGGAGATGGCGATCAGCAGGCGCAGATCGCGTGCCGTGGGCTGGCGCCGCGCAATGATTGTCGAGAGATCGCGGTCGATCTCGACCTCCATCGCATTGACACGCTCTTCGTTGCGCAACACCTCGGTGGCCACGTCGCCACTGAAGTTGGTCAGGGCGTAAACCGACTGGGCAACCTGAGACTCGACCAGCCCACCCATCTCGAGCACACGGGTGGAGATGCCGCTCAGCTCGGCGTCGAACTGGGTGGAAAGATGCTTTTCAACCATGATGGTTCATTCCTCCGCTTCAGCCGAAACGGCCGGTGATGTAGTCCTCGGTGTCCTTCTTCTTCGGCTTCATGAAGAGCTCCGAAGTCGGGCCAAACTCGATGAGGTCGCCCAGGTACATGTAGGCCGTGTAGTCGGAACAGCGCGCGGCCTGCTGCATGTTGTGGGTGACGATCACCACCGTGTAGTCGTTCTTCAGCTCGTGGATCAGCTCTTCGATCTTTCCGGTGGAGATCGGGTCCAGCGCCGAACACGGTTCGTCGAGCAGCAGCACTTCGGGCTTGATCGCAATGCCCCGCGCAATGCACAGGCGCTGCTGCTGGCCGCCGGACAGGCCGGAGCCGCTCTGGTCGAGCTTGTCACGCACCTCGGTCCAGAGCGCCGCCTTCTTCAGGGCCCACTCGACGCGCTCGTCCATCTCCACGCGCGGCAGCGACTCGAACAGGCGCACGCCAAAGGCGATGTTGTCGTAGATCGACATCGGGAACGGCGTGGGCTTCTGGAAGACCATGCCGATCTTGGCGCGGATCAGCGAGACATCCTGCTTCGACTTGAGGATGTTCTCGCCGTCGATCACGATCTCGCCCTCGGCGCGCTGCTCGGGGTAGAGCTCGAACATGCGGTTGAAGGTGCGCAGCAATGTCGACTTGCCGCAGCCCGACGGCCCGATGAAGGCGGTGACCTTCTTCTCGGGGATCTCGAGGTTGATGTGCTTGAGTGCGTGGAACGCGCCGTAGTAGAAGTTGAGGTCGCGCACGGCCAGCTTGGGCTTCTCGGTCGTGCTGAATTCGACTTTGGTGTCCATGGGGGGTGAACTCCAGGTTCAGTGTTTGTTGCGGAGGAAGACCCGCGCACAGATGTTGAGTACGAGCACGCCGATGGTGATCAGGAACACCCCGGCCCAGGCCAGCTTCTGCCAGTTCTCGTAGGGGCTCATGGCGAACTTCCAGATCGTCATCGGCAGGTTGGCCATCGGCGCGCCGAGGTTCGCGGACCAGAACTGGTTCGACAAGGCCGTGAACATCAACGGTGCGGTTTCCCCGGCGATGCGCGCAAAGGCGAGCAGCACGCCGGTCATCACACCGGCACGCGCGGCCTTCAGCGTGACGCTGGAGATCACGCGCCACTTGGGCGTGCCGAGCGCGTAGGCCGCCTCACGCAGGGAGTTGGGGATCAGCGTCAGCATGTTCTCGGTGGTGCGGATGACCACCGGGATCACGATCAGTGCGAGCGCGATCGCCCCGGCCACCCCCGAATAGCCCTTCATGCGCGTCACCACCACCGAATAGACAAACAGGCCGATCACGATGGAAGGGCCCGACAGCAGGATGTCGTTGATGAAGCGGGTGGTGCTGCCCAGCCAGCCCTTCTGGCCATACTCGGCCAGGTAGACGCCGGCCATCACACCGATGGGCGTGCCGACCAGCGTGGCCAGAACCACCATCACGAGAGAACCGAAGATGGCATTGGCAAGACCGCCGGTCTCGGCCTGCGGTGCAGGCGTCATCTCGGTGAAGACCGTCCAGGCCAGGCCACCAAAGCCCTGTCGGAAGGTCTCGATCAGGATCCAGACCAGCCAGAACAGGCCGAACGCCATCGCTGCCATCGACAGCGTGAGTGCGATGATGTTCACGGCCTTGCGGCGCCGGCTTCTCGCCAGCCGGTCTGCGCTCAGAGTCATGCTCATGAACGTGCTCCTTCGCTCTTCTTCAAGCGAGCCAGCAAGAGCTTGGACAGCGACAACACCACGAAGGTGATGAAGAACAGCACCAGTGCGAGGTAGAGCAAGGCCGCTTGGTGCATGCCGTCGCCGGCTTCGGCGAACTCATTGGCCAGCACGGCGGTGATGCTGTTGCCAGCCTCGAACAGTGACGTGGTGAGCTGGTTGGCGTTGCCAATCACGAAGGTGACGGCCATGGTTTCGCCCAGCGCGCGGCCGAGGCCGAGCATGATGCCGCCGATGACACCGGTCTTGGTGTAAGGCAGCACCACCTTGAACACGACCTCCCAGGTGGTGGCGCCCAGGCCGTAGGCCGACTCCTTCAGCATGGCCGGGGTCACTTCGAACACGTCACGCATCACGGACGCGATGAACGGGATGATCATGATGGCGAGGATGATGCCGGCCGACAGGATGCCAATGCCCACCGGTGCACCCGACACCAGGTCTTTCAGGAAAGGCGTGTTGCCGAAAACCGCCTGCAAGGGTTGCTGCACATAGGTGGACAGCACCGGGCTGAACACCAGCAGGCCCCACATGCCGTACACGATGGAAGGCACGGCCGCCAGCAATTCGACCGCGATGCCCAGCGGACGCCGCAGCCAGCCGGGAGCGAGCTCGGTGAGGAACAGCGCGATGCCGAAGCTCACGGGCACGGCGATGAGCAAGGCGATGAACGAGGTCATCAGCGTGCCGTAGATCATCACCCGGCCGCCGTACTTGTCTTGCACCGGATCCCAGTCGGCACTCCACAGGAAGCTCAGGCCGTACTCGCGGATGGCGGGCGCGGCCCCTATCAGCAGCGAGCCGATGATGCCGGCCAACATGAGCAGGGTGAGGATGGCGGCCCCGTGCGCCAAGGCGGAGAACACCGTGTCGGCCCAGGGAGCGGTACGCCGGGCAGCTGGCGGACGGTCCACCGGCTCAGTGCGTTGCATCTTGTCCGGGTCGTAGTGGGATGCAGGAAGTGTAGCGGCCACGGTGCCTCCGAAGACTCAGGAAAGGACGCTCAGATCACTGCAGGCTGATGGCCTTGGCCGAGGCGTCCTTCACTTCACCCCATTGCTTGCGCACCAGCGTCTTGACGGACGCGGGCAACGCGACGTACTCGAGTTCCTCGGCGGCCTTGTCACCATTCACGTAAGCCCAATCAAAGAACTTGAGCGTGGCGGCAGCCTGCACGGGCTTGTCCTGCACCTTGTGGATCATGATGAAGGTGGCGCCGGTCAGCGGCCAGGCTTCCTTGCCGGGCTGCTCGGTCAGCACCTGGTAGAAGGTCTTGGCCCAGTCGGCATTGGCCGCAGCGGCCTTGAAGTTGACGTCGTCCGGTGCAACAAAGGCGCCGTCCTTGTTCTTCAGCAGCGTGTAGGTCATCTTGTTCTGCTTGACGTACGCGTACTCGACGTAACCGATCGAGTTGGGCAGACGGCTCACGAACGCTGCAACACCTTCGTTGCCCTTGCCACCCGCGCCCGTGGGCCAGTTCACGGCGGTGCCCTCACCCACCTTGGTCTTCCACTCTTCGTTCACCTTCGAGAGGTAGTTGGTGAAGATGAAGCTGGTGCCCGAGCCGTCGGCGCGGCGCACTACCGAGATGGCTGCGTCCGGCAAGGGCACGCCGGGGTTGATGGCGGTGAGCGCCGCGTCATTCCACTTGGTGATCTTGCCCAGGTAGATGTCGCCCAGCAGCGCACCGGTGAGCTTGATCTGGCCCGGCTTGATGCCGGCGATGTTGACCACCGGCACCACACCGCCGATGACCGTGGGGAACTGGATCAGGCCGTCCTTCTGCAGCTCTTCGTCCTTGAGCGGCATGTCGGAAGCACCGAAGTCCACGGTCTTGCCGCGGATCTGCTTGAGGCCGGCGCCGGAGCCGACCGACTGGTAGTTGATGCGGGCGCCGCTGGCCTTGTTGTAGGCGTCAGCCCACTTGGCATAGATCGGGGCGGGGAAGGAGGCACCGGCACCGGTGACATCCTGCGCCATCGAGGCGGCGGGCAGCAGGCCCAGTGCGACGGTGGCCGCGGTGGCGAAGCGGATCGAGAGAGCGTTCATGTGTGCACCTTTCCAGACAGCTGGTTGTGGAATGGCGCCACTGTAAAAATCGGATGTGACAGCGTCGTGACACATCGAGTCGACATCTTTGAGTCACATGTTTGTCATGCAACCGTCAAAAGCGCTCACTAACCTCTGAACAAGTTCGCCAGGCGCTCTGCGCAGGCCTGGGCCTGGTCGGCTTCGCGGGCTTCCACCATCACCCGGACCAGCGGCTCGGTGCCCGAGGGGCGAATCAGCAGGCGGCCGTTCTTCCCCAGTTCACGCTCGACCTCGGCCTGGGCTTCGGCCAGACCGGTAGCGGCCCTCCAGTCCTGGCCGGGCTTGAGCCTGACGTTGACCAGCACCTGCGGGAACAGGGTCACCGGCGCGAGCAGATCCGACAGAGACTTGCCGCCACGGCTGACCGCCTGCAGCACCTGCAAGGCACTCACAATGCCGTCGCCCGTGGTGTGTTTGTCCAGCGCCAGCAGGTGACCCGAGCCTTCGCCACCCAGCAGCCAGCCACGGGCTGCGAGCTCTTCGAGCACATAGCGGTCACCGACCTTGGCGCGCACGAACTGGATGTCTAGCGCCTTGAGCGCCACCTCGACGGCCATATTGGTCATCAAGGTGCCCACGGCCCCCGGGACGCGTTGGCCCTGGGCCAGTCGGTCGGCCACCATCACGTACAGCAATTCGTCGCCGTTGTAGAGCCGCCCGGTCGAATCGACGAGCTGCAGTCGGTCTGCGTCACCGTCGAGCGCCACGCCGTAGTCGGCGCGGTGTTCCTTCACCGCCTTGACCAGCGCGGCCGGAGCCGTCGCACCAAAGCCTGCATTGATGTTGATGCCGTCGGGGCTGCAGCCGATGCCGATCACTTCGGCACCCAGTTCGTGGAAGACCTCCGGCGCGATCTGGTAGGCCGCACCGTGCGCCGCATCGACCACGATCTTCAAGCCCTTGAGAGACAGATCGTTGGCGAAGGTGCTCTTGCAAAACTCCACGTAGCGGCCACGCGCATCTTCGATCCGACGCGCCTTGCCCAGCTGGGCGGATTCCACGCAATGCAGCGGTTGCGCCAAGGCGGCCTCGACCTCCTGCTCCCAGGCGTCGGGCAGCTTCTCGCCCGCAGCAGAGAAGAACTTGATGCCGTTGTCGGCGTAGGCGTTGTGCGAGGCACTGATCACCACACCCAGATCGAGTCGCAGCGCGCGCGTGAGGTAGGCCACCCCGGGGGTGGGCAAGGGCCCCGTCAGCAGCACGTCGACGCCCGCCGAGGCGAAACCGGCCTCGAGGGCCGACTCGATCATGTAACCGGAGATGCGCGTGTCCTTGCCGATCAGCACGCTGGGCCGGGCAATGTGGGCCTTCAGCACACGGCCGACCGCATGCCCGAGGCGGAGCATGAAGTCAGGGGTGATGGGCGACTGGCCCACGGTGCCGCGGATGCCGTCGGTGCCGAAATAGGTTCTGCTCATTGTTGTGTGTCCCTTGTGCCGCCCGGACTTGTGCAGCAGCTAACCCTGCGGATGGCCCAGCAAACGGGCCGCCCCCACCACCTTGAGGGCGTCCACAGTGGCCGCCACATCGTGCACCCGCAACACCTTGGCGCCCAGCTGGGCGGATGCCATGGCGGCCGCCACGCTGGCAGCCAGCCGTTCGCCGGCCGGTCGCCCGGTGAGAGCGCCCAGGCTGCTCTTGCGTGACCAGCCCACCAGCAAGGGATAACCTAACGCCAGTAGCTCAGGCTGGCGGGCAAGCAACGCAAAGTTGTGCTCCACCGTCTTGCCAAAGCCGATACCCGGGTCGAGGGCGATGCGTTCCGCCGCCACGCCACCACTGCGCAGCGCAGTGGCCCGCTCCGCCAGGAACTGCCTGACTTCAGCCAGCACGTCGCCATAGATGGGCTTGACCTGCATCGACTGCGGCTCGCCCTGCCTGTGCATCAGGCAGACGCCACAGGTCGGGTGGGCCGCCACCGCTTGCAGGGCGCCGGGCCAGCGCAAGGCATAGATGTCGTTGACGATGTCGGCACCGAGGTCGAGCACGGCTCGCATGGTCTCGGGCTTGTAGGTGTCGATGGAGACTGGAACGCCCAGGCTCAGCGCGCCCCGCAGCACCGGCAGCACGCGCGCGAGCTCTTGCTCCAGCGGCAACGGCTCGGCTCCGGGGCGACTCGATTCCCCGCCGAGGTCGAGGATGTCGGCGCCATCCTTGAGCAGTTGCTCGCAATGCGCCAGCGCGGCCTGCGTGGTGGCATGTTGACCGCCATCCGAAAACGAGTCCGGTGTGATGTTGACGATGCCCATCACCTGGGGGCGGCTCAGGTCGATGCGGAATCGGGTGGTCTGCCAGACGGCCATGCAGCCTCGCAAGAAGTGGAAACAGAAACGGAAACGGGGCCGAAGCCCCGTGTCGCATGGATACCGCTTCGACGCGTCAGGCCGCGGCCGGTGCGCTGTCGGGCTTGACCGGCGGGGTCGACCCACCCGACTTGCTCGACGAAGACGACCAGTCCTTGGGCGGGCGCGGCGGCTTGTCGCTCATGATGTCGTCGATCTGGTCGCTGTCGATGGTTTCCCATTCGAGCAAGGCCTTGGCCATCGCGTGCATCTTGTCCTGGTTGTCCTCGATGAGCTTGCGGGCGATGGCGTACTGCTCGTCGATGATGCGCCGCACTTCGGCATCGACCTTCTGCATGGTCTCTTCGGACACGTTGGTCGTCTTGGTGACCGAGCGGCCCAGGAAGACTTCGCCTTCGTTCTCGGCGTAGACCATCGGGCCCATGGCCTCGCTCATGCCGTAACGCATCACCATGTCTCGGGCGATCTGGGTGGCACGCTCGAAGTCATTGCTGGCGCCGGTGGTCATCTCGTTCATGAACACTTCTTCGGCGATGCGGCCACCGAACAGGATAGAGATCGTGCTCAGCATGCGAACCTTGTCGCTGCTGTAACGGTCACCTTCGGGCAACTGCATGGTCACGCCCAGAGCACGGCCACGCGGAATCACCGTCACCTTGTGCACCGGGTCGGCCTTGGGCATCAGGCGGGCGACCAGGGCATGGCCAGACTCATGGTAGGCCGTGTTGCGGCGCTCTTCCTCGGCCATGGCCATGGACTTGCGCTCCGGGCCCATCATGATCTTGTCCTTGGCCTTCTCGAAGTCGACCATGTCGACCACCCGACCGTTGCGGCGAGCAGCGAACAGGGCGGCCTCGTTGACCAGGTTGGCCAGGTCGGCACCCGAGAAGCCCGGGGTGCCGCGGGCGAGGATGTCGGCACGGATGTCCTGCCCGACCGGAACCTTGCGCATGTGCACGTTCAGGATCTGCTCGCGGCCGCGCACGTCGGGCAGCGTCACGTAGACCTGGCGGTCGAAGCGGCCGGGGCGAAGCAGCGCCGGGTCGAGAATGTCGGGCCGATTGGTCGCGGCCATCACGATCACGCCCATGTTGGTCTCGAAGCCGTCCATCTCGACGAGCATCTGGTTCAGCGTTTGCTCGCGCTCGTCGTTGCCGCCACCCAGGCCCGCGCCGCGATGGCGGCCCACGGCGTCGATTTCGTCGACGAAGATGATGCAAGGCGCGCTCTTCTTGGCCTGCTCGAACATGTCGCGCACGCGGGCCGCGCCCACGCCCACGAACATCTCGACGAAGTCGGAGCCCGAAATGCTGAAGAACGGCACCTTGGCTTCACCAGCAATGGCCTTGGCCAGCAGGGTCTTGCCGGTGCCCGGAGGGCCCACCAGCAGCACGCCACGCGGGATGCGACCACCCAGCTTCTGGAACTTCTGTGGATCCTTCAGGAAGTCGACCAGTTCCTTGACCTCTTCCTTGGCCTCGTCGCAGCCAGCGACGTCGGCGAAGGTCGTGGTGTTGTTGGCCTCGTCGAGCATGCGGGCCTTGGACTTGCCGAAGCTGAACGCCCCGCCCTTGCCACCGCCTTGCATCTGGCGCATGAAGTAGATCCACACCGCAATCAACAGCAGCATGGGGCCCCAGGAGACGAGCATGCTCATCAGGATGGAGGGCTCCTCATCGGCCTTGCCGGTGACTTGCACACCGTACTTCATCAGGTCGCCAACCATCCACAGGTCGCCTGGCGAGGCGATCGTATAAGGCTGACCGTCGCCCGGAGTGACTTTGAGATTGCGGCCCTGAACCTCGACGCGCTTGACTTTGCCGGCTTTGGCATCGTCCATGAACTGCGTGTAGGTGACGCTCTCAACGACGCGGGGCTTGTCGAACTGCTTGAAGACAGTGAACAGCACCAGGGCGATCACCAACCAGACAGCGACTTTAGAGAACCATTGATTGTTCACCGCGGCTCCTTCTGCAAATCAAAACTTCCGCACAGGCGCACGGCGTGCCCCACATCCACGGCATATGGGGCGGATTCTAGTTCAGACAAGGGGAGCGGCCGGGTCAAGGCGCCCCTCCGTGGCAAGGGTGTATGACGGGCCAACAGGGCACTACTTCACGAACGTTCATCGGCTTGGATCACGGCTTCTTGAGACCCAGGCCGACAAGAAAGGTTTCGGCCGACTTGTCACGAGATGCCTTGGGTTTGATGGGTTTCACCACCCGGAAAGTGCTTTTGAAGAGCTCGGTCAGGGGAGCGTGGCTGCCACCGTGAAAGACCTTGGCCACCAGAACCCCGTTAGGGCTCAGGTGGTTCTGGGCGAAGTCCACCGCCAGTTCGACCAGGTGTTCAATCCGGGCGGCGTCGGTACTCGCAATGCCCGAGAGATTGGGGGCCATGTCGGAAATCACCACGTCGACCGGGCGACCGGCAACCAAGGCATCCAGTTGGGCCAGCACTGCATCTTCCCGGAAGTCACCCTGGATGAAGGTGACCCCCTCGATCGGCTCCATGGGGAGGATGTCGAGAGCGATGATCGTGCCGTTGAGTTCGCCGACCGCAGCGCCCGCCTCGCCGACGAACTTGCGGCGCACGTACTGGCTCCACGCCCCGGGCGTGGAACCCAGATCCACCACCAGCTGGCCGGGCCGGATGAGCTTCAAGGTCTCGTCGATTTCCTTGAGCTTGTAGGCCGCGCGGGCACGGTACCCTTCCTTCTGGGCCAGCTTGACGTAGGTGTCGTTCACATGGTCGTGCAGCCACGCCTTGTTGACCTTCTTGCTTTTTGTTTGGGTTTTCATGTGCCTGCTCTAGGTCGACCGATAATAGAGCCATGCCTGCCATCGAACTCCGCCCCGTCCAGCGCAAGGAAAAACGCGCCGAAGCCCATCACCTCGAGCCCGTGGTTCGCATCGGTGCCGAAGGCCTTACCGCCGCCGTGATCAAGGAAACCGATGCCGCGCTCAACGCGCACGGCCTGATCAAGGTGCGGGTCTTCTCCGATGAGCGCGAAACCCGCGAAGCCATTCTGGCGCGCCTGAGTGACGAACTGAACGCCGCCCCCATCCAGCACATCGGCAAGCTGCTGGTGCTGTGGCGCCCGGTGCCTCCGAAGGAAAAGGCCGAACGTGAAGACCGCGGCGCCGGCCCGAAGATGGTGAAGATCCTCAAGTTCTCCAAGAGCGGCAACCACCGCCCGCAGGTCAAGAAGATCAAGCTGCTGGGCAACCAGCGACTCGCTGCCGGCGGCGAAGTGAAGCGCGCCAAGAAGCGCATCACTAGCATCAAGCGCACCGCAGCCGACTGAGTTCTGCGTCAGGCTGCCGCCAGGCGCCAGGCCAGCACCACGGCCAGCAGGCCCTTGAGCCCGAAGAAGACGGCAGACACGCCGTGCAATGCCCCGAACGACCATGCCCCTTGGCCCGCCCGAGCGGCAGCCATCATGGGCTGGAGGGCAAAGTAGCCGAACATCGTGCAGAACAGGGTGCCGAGCACCAGCACGACGTTGGTGCTGAACACCGAGCCCTGGCCGGCTTGCGAGTCGGTACGCGCCAAGCGTCGCACCATCAGCAACAGGATGACCGAAACGGCCAGGCCTGCGTAGGCCTCCTGCATGAACATGCGCCCGGCAATCCGCCCGGCGGTATCGGCCGGCAAACTCGCAAATGCCGATGGCGCGCCGATCACCGCGATGCTGAGGATCAGCCCCGCCCAGAGCCCGGCGATGCACGCGGCCGAACGCCGGATGTCCAAGCGCACGGTGCCGCTCAGATGTAGCGGACCTTGATGATTTCGTAGCTCTTGATGCCGCCAGGGGCCTGCACCTCGGCCACCGAGCCTTCTTCCTTGCCAATGAGCGCGCGGGCAATGGGTGAGCTGATGGAGATGCGGCCCTGCTTCAGGTCGGCCTCGTCTTCGCCAACAATCTGGTACGTGACGGCAGCGCCGCTGTCCTCTTCCTCCAGGTCGACCGTGGCCCCGAAAACCACCCGCCCTTCGGCATTCAATGCAGCGGGATCAATGATCTGAGCCGCGGCAAGCTTGCCCTCGACTTCCAGGATGCGGCCCTCGATGAAGCCTTGCTTGTCCTTGGCGGCTTCGTACTCTGCGTTCTCGGAGAGGTCACCCTGCGCACGCGCCTCGGCAATGGCCTGGACCACAGCGTGGCGTTCCACGGTCTTCAGGCGGTGCAGTTCGTCTTTCAGCAACTGTGCGCCGCGGGTGGTAATGGGGATGGTAGCCATGGTGAAACCTTGAAACTCAAAAGAGAACCGCCGCCTTCTCCCTTGCGGGAGTTTCGGCGGCGGCCGATGGATGGAGAAGATCGAGAAAGTCTAGTGCAGTTCCGCGTGCAGTTCTTGCAGGGATAGCACCACCAGATCGTCCTGGTGCTTCATGCCTTCGACGGCGGCCTCGCAGCCAGCCATGCTGGTGTAGTAGGTGACCCGATTGGCCAGCGCCGCCTGGCGGATGTGGCGCGAATCGGCAATCGCGGTCCGCGTTTCGTCCACCGTGGTGAACACCAACTGGATCTCGCCGGCCTTGATCATGTCGACGATGTGCGGCCGACCGTCCTTGACCTTGTTGACTGCAGTCACCGGCACGCCACCTCCAGCAATGGCCGCCGCCGTTCCCTTGGTGGCGACCACCTGGAAGCCCAGCGCGTGCAGATCACGGGCGACCGACACGGCACGCGCCTTGTCACCGTTCTTTACGGTGATGCAAACGGTTCCCTTGGTGGGCAGACGCGAGCCCGCGCCCAGCTGGCTCTTGAGCATGGCTTCGCCGAAGCTGCGGCCCGCGCCCATCACCTCGCCGGTGGAGCGCATCTCTGGCCCGAGGATCGGGTCGACGCCAGGGAACTTGTTGAACGGAAACACCGCTTCCTTGACCGAGAAGTACGGCGGAATCACTTCTGCCGGCACGCGGCCGCGCTGGTCCTTCTGCTCCGACAGCTTCCGGCCCACCATGCAGCGTGCAGCGATCTTGGCCAGCGGCTGGCCGGTGGCCTTGGAGACGAAGGGCACCGTGCGCGAGGCACGGGGGTTCACCTCGAGCACATAGACGATGGCCTCGTCGCCTTCACCCTGGATGGCGAACTGCACGTTCATCAGGCCTTTGACCTTGAGCGCACGCGCCATGGCGATGGTCTGACGGCGGAGTTCGTCCTGCAGCGCCTTCGGCAGCGAATACGGAGGCAGTGAACAGGCCGAATCGCCGGAATGGATGCCCGCCTGTTCGACGTGTTCCATGATGCCGCCGATCATCGTGCCGTCAGGGCTGTCGCTGCCGTCGCTGATGCAGTCCACGTCGACTTCGATGGCATCGTCAAGGAAGCGATCCAGCAGCACCGGTGACTTCTCGCTGACTTTCACAGCCTCGCGCATGTAACGCTCGAGATCCTTGTCGCCGTGCACGATCTCCATTGCGCGGCCACCGAGCACGTAGCTCGGACGAACGACCAGCGGGTAGCCGATCTCTTGCGCCAGTTGCAGGGCTTGCTCTTCGGTTCGGGCGGTACGGTTGGGCGGCTGCTTCAGGCCCAGCGCATGCAGCAGCTTCTGGAATCGTTCGCGGTCTTCGGCAATGTCGATGCTGTCGGGCGTGGTGCCCACAATGGGCACGCCAGCTCTCTCCAGATCGAGCGCCAGCTTGAGCGGCGTCTGGCCACCGTACTGCACGATCACGCCGAGGGGCTTTTCCTTGTCGACGATTTCCAGCACGTCTTCCAGCGTCACCGGCTCGAAGTACAGACGATCCGAGGTGTCGTAGTCTGTCGAGACGGTCTCGGGGTTGCAGTTCACCATGATGGTCTCGTAGCCGTCCTCGCGCATGGCGAGGGCAGCATGGACACAACAATAGTCGAACTCGATGCCCTGGCCGATGCGGTTCGGTCCACCGCCCAAGACCATGATCTTCTTCTTGTTGGTGGGCTCGGCTTCGCACTCTTCGTCATACGTCGAGTACATGTAGGCCGTCTGCGTGGAGAACTCGGCGGCACAGGTGTCCACACGCTTGTAGACGGGGCGCACATTCTGCGCCCAGCGCGCTTCACGCACCGCGTGCTGGTTGGTGCGCAGCAGTTTGGCAAGCCGCTTGTCAGAGAAGCCTTTTTGCTTCAGGTAGCGCAATTCGCCCGCGCTGAGGCTGTCGAGCGAGCGACCCGTGATCGTCAACTCGACCTGAATCAGTTGCTCGATCTGCGCCAGGAACCATGGGTCGATGGCGGTCTCTTCAAACACCTCTTGCAAGCTCATGCCGATGCGGAAGGCGTCGCCCACATAGAGGATGCGCTCGGGGCCGGCTTCGCCGATCTCCTCGATGATCTCGTCGCGGTCGGTGCTGCGCTCGGTCAGGCCGTCGATGCCGGTTTCGAGGCCGCGCAGGGCCTTCTGGAAGCTCTCCTGGAAGGTACGGCCCATGGCCATCACCTCACCCACCGACTTCATTTGCGTCGTGAGGTGCGAGTCGGCGGCCGGGAACTTCTCGAATGCGAAGCGTGGGATCTTGGTGACGACGTAGTCGATGCTGGGCTCGAACGAGGCCGGCGTGGCGCCGCCCGTGATGTCGTTGCGCAGCTCGTCGAGCGTGTAGCCCACGGCCAGCTTGGCCGCCACCTTGGCAATCGGGAAGCCAGTCGCCTTCGAGGCCAGCGCGGAGGAGCGGCTCACGCGCGGGTTCATCTCGATGACGACCATGCGGCCGTTCTTCGGGTTGATCGAGAACTGCACGTTCGAGCCACCGGTGTCCACGCCGATCTCGCGCAGGATGGCGATGCTGGCGTTGCGTAGGAGCTGGTATTCCTTGTCGGTGAGCGTCTGCGCCGGGGCCACGGTGATGGAGTCACCGGTATGGATGCCCATCGGGTCGAGGTTCTCGATCGAGCACACGATGATGCAGTTGTCGGCGCGGTCGCGCACGACTTCCATCTCGAACTCTTTCCATCCAATGAGGCTTTCTTCGATCAGCAGCTCCTTGGTCGGCGACAGGTCGAGGCCGCGCTTGCAGATCTCTTCGAACTCTTCGGGGTTGTAGGCAATGCCGCCACCCGTGCCGCCCAGCGTGAAGCTGGGGCGGATCACCATCGGGAAACCAGTGCCACCGATCTCTTGCGTGATGCGGCGCTGCACCGCGAGCGCTTCTTCCATCGAGTGCGCAATGCCGCTCTTGGCCGAATGCAGGCCGATGCCCGTCATCGCGTCCTTGAACTTCAGGCGGTCTTCGGCCTTTTCGATGGCCTTCTCGTTGGCGCCGATCATCTCGACGTTGTACTTGGCCAGCACGCCGTTCTTGTGCAGGTCGAGCGCGCAGTTCAGCGCGGTCTGCCCACCCATGGTGGGCAGCACGGCATCGGGCCGCTCCTTGGCGATGATCTTCTCGACCACCTGCCAGGTGATGGGCTCGATGTAGGTCACATCAGCCATCTCCGGGTCGGTCATGATCGTCGCCGGGTTGCTGTTGACGAGGATGACCTTGTAGCCCTCTTCGCGCAGCGCCTTGCAGGCCTGTGCGCCTGAGTAGTCGAATTCACAGGCCTGGCCGATGATGATCGGGCCGGCACCAATGATGAGAATGGATTTGAGGTCTGAGCGCTTAGGCATTTGTCTTCTTCTCCATCAGCGCGGTGAAACGGTCGAACAGGTAAGAGATGTCATGCGGTCCGGGTGATGCTTCGGGGTGCCCCTGGAAGCAGAAGGCGGGTTTGTCGGTGCGGGCCAGGCCTTGCAGCGTGCCGTCGAACAGGCTCACGTGCGTGGGCCGCAGGTTGGCGGGCAGCGTCTTCTCGTCCACCGCAAAGCCATGGTTCTGACTGGTGATGCTCACACGGCCGTTGTCCAGGTCTTTCACCGGGTGGTTGGCACCGTGGTGGCCGAACTTCATCTTGAAGGTCTTGGCACCGGAGGCAAGGGCCAGGATCTGGTGGCCCAGGCAGATGCCGAAGGTGGGAATGCCAGCGTCGATCAGCTCGCGGGTTGCATTGATCGCGTAGTCGCAGGGCTCCGGGTCACCCGGCCCGTTGCTCAGGAAGATGCCGTCCGGCTTGTGTTTGAGCACCTCGGCAGCGGGCGTCTGCGCCGGCACCACGGTGACCTTGCAGCCGCGGCTGGCGAGCATGCGCAGGATGTTGCGCTTGACACCGAAGTCATAGGCGACAACGTGGAAGCGCGGCGCTTTCAGCGCGCCGTAGCCGCCTTCGAGCGTCCATTCGGTTTCGGTCCATTCCGTGACGTCGGACTGACTGACGACCTTGGCCAGATCCAGCCCGCTCATGGAAGGCGCCGACTTGGCGAGTGCGATCGCTTTGTCGGTATGTGCAGCGGTCAGCACCTCGCCGAGCGGCAGCGTGAAGATGCAACCGTTCTGAGCACCCTTGCTGCGCAGAACGCGCGTCAGGCGGCGCGTGTCGATGCCGGCAATGGCCACCGTTCCCTCGGCCTTGAGGTAGGCAGACAGACCTGTGCTCTGACGAAAGTTGGAGGCCGCGATCGGCAGATCCTTGATGATCAAGCCAGCGGCAAACACCTTGCTCGCCTCGACGTCTTCACGGTTGACGCCGTAGTTGCCGATGTGCGGATACGTGAGGGTGACGATCTGGCGGCAGTAGCTCGGATCGGTGAGGATTTCCTGGTAGCCGGTGAGTGCGGTGTTGAACACCACTTCGCCGACAGTGTGCCCGGCAGCGCCGATGGACACGCCCTGGAAGACCGTTCCGTCCGCAAGTGCTAGAAGAGCCTGAGCTTGATTTGGCAGCAATGGCGGGGGCACACGATTCTCCGATTTTGTGCGCGCCCAGCTCTGCTCTTCGAGCACAAGACCGGTTGAGAAAACTGTTGGAGTTTTCGGCAGGAAACAGCGAGAGATTCGCTGGGCGGTGGGGTTGCGGGTAAACCTTCGAATTGTACCCGAGGGTTGACCCTCAACGCCCCCCCATACGAGTAGGAACGCTTATCGTTTCTAGAGCCCTGCACTGTCCCGGGAGAAGCGAATCGCGCACCTCGCAGGCTTCCATAATCCGCTTTGCACACAACAAGAGGAGTTGGAACATGAAAGGCGACCCCAAGGTCATCGAGCTGCTCAACGCGCAGCTCAAGAACGAACTCACCGCCATCAACCAGTACTTCCTGCACTACCGGATGCTGAAGCACTGGGGGTTGGACAAGCTGGCCGCCAAGGAGTACGCCGAATCCATTGGCGAAATGAAGCACGCCGACAAGCTGATGGATCGCATCTTCACGCTAGACGGACTGCCCAACCTGCAAGACCTTGGCAAGCTGTTGGTCGGTGAAGACACAGTGGAGATCCTGAACTGCGACCTCAAGTCGGAGACAGGCGCGCAAGCGACCATCAAGGAAGGCATCGCCCACTGCGAATCGGTGCGCGACTACGTGTCGCGCGACCTGCTGCAGGAAATCCTTGACGACACCGAGGAGCACATCGACTTCCTCGAAACCCAGATCGAACTGGTCGCCAAAGTGGGCCTCCAAAACTACCTGCAGTCTCAAATGGGCGAAATCGAGGCCTGAGATGCGCACAAATCCCGCCCCAGTGCATGGGTGTAGGGCGGGATCTTGAATTACGAATCATTCTTATTTAAGATCGCTTCCGTCGGCCTGACGTCTGGGCCGGGAGCGATCCAAGATGATTGTTTGCGTGTGCCAACGGATTTCAGACCGCGACATCGAGCGCCACGCGCGCGATGGTTGCGCGAGCTTCGACGAACTGCAGATGGACAGCGGCGTGGCCTCATGCTGTGGCCGCTGCGCCGATTGCGCCCGTGATGTCTTTGAATCCGCCCGCTCTTCGGGTGCCCGCCCCCACGCAGCAACCTTCGCGCTGATCCCCGTCTCGGCCTGAGTTTTCAGCCGGGCAGACCCAGCGCCGCCACACCCGCCTTGGCAACCCGCGCGTCCTCGCTGGCTTTGACACCGCTGACGCCCACTGCGCCCACGCACTGCCCTTGCACCAGAATGGGCACCCCACCCTCCAGCAGCCCCTGGACTTCAGGCGCACTGAGGAAGGCCGTGCGCCCCTGATTGATCATGTCTTCGTAGGTCTTGCTCTCGCGTTGCCCGAGAGCCGCCGTATGCGCCTTGGCCGGCGCAATGTGGGCCGATATCGGCGCCGCCCCATCGAGCCGCTGCAACCACAGCAAATGCCCACCGTCATCCGCGATGGCGATGGTCACCGCCCAGCCATGGGCTAGCGCCTCGGCTTCGGCCGCGGCAGCGATCCGCTTGACCTCATCCAACCCGAGCACTGGTTTGCTTTTCATGCGCACTTCTCCTGTGGTTCAAGGAACCAGCAGCATGCTCTATGCCAAGGCATGGAGGTTTGCAGGCATGTCTGAGGCCGCAGCAGGGAACTAGAATGCGATGAACCGGCTCTGAACACACGCAGTTTCTTCAAACAGGAGGATTCATGAACGACAACCTGCAGACCGCTTACGGTTTTACCGGAACGGTCACCACCGCCGACCAGCGCAACCGTGTGCTCCGCAACACGTACTGGCTGCTGGCGCTTTCCATGGTTCCCACCGTGCTGGGCTCCTGGGTGGGCCTGCAGATGGGCTTCAACTGGTTCGCAGCCAACCCACTCATCGGTTTCATGGTGTTCATGGGCGTGGCCTTTGGCTTCTTCTTCGCCATCGAAAAGACCAAGAACTCCGGCCTGGGCGTTGTGCTGCTGCTGGCATTCACCTTTTTCATGGGCCTGATGCTGTCGCGCCTGCTCGGCGGCATCCTGGGCAACTTCCGCAACGGCAGCCAGCTGATCACCATGGCGTTTGGTGGCACCGCGCTGGTGTTCTTCGGCATGGCCACCTTGGCCAGCACCATCAAGCGCGATATCTCCGGCATGGGTAAGTGGCTGTTCGTCGGCCTGATCGGCATCATCGTCGCCAGCGTCGCCAACATCTGGCTGCAGATGCCGGCCTTGATGATGACCGTCTCGGTCCTGGCGATCCTGATCTTCTCGGCCTACATGCTGTATGACCTGAAGCGCATCGTCGATGGCGGTGAAACCAACTATGTGACCGCCACACTGGCGATCTACCTGGACGTCTACAACGTCTTCACCAACCTGCTGAGCCTGCTCGGCATCTTTGGTGGCGAACGCGACTGACGCGCCTGACGGTACCAAGTAAAAAAAAGGGGCCCCTCGCAGGGCCCCTTCTCTTTGGTGGGTTCAGTCTTTCTCGAAGACCGCCATGCTTTCAACGTGCGCGGTGTGCGGGAACATGTTGATGGCTCCTGCAGCCACGCAACGGTAGCCGGCCTGGTGCACCAGCAAGCCGGCATCCCGGGCCAGCGTGGCCGGGTTGCAGCTCACGTAGACGATGCGCGACGGCGGCACGTAGCCCTCGGCGCGGGTTGGCTCGGCGTGCAGATCGGCCAAGGCCTTGGCGAGCGCAAACGCCCCTTCGCGCGGCGGGTCGACCAGCCACTTGTCGGCCCGGCCATAGCTGGCCAGTTCTTCCGGAGTGATCTCGAACAGATTGCGCGCCACGAAGCTCGCCTTCGCCTGCAGCGCGTTGAGTGCGGCGTTCTCGCGTGAACGGGCCACCAGCGCGTCACTGCCCTCGATGCCCAGTACTTCGTTCGCCTGCGTGGCGATCGGCAGCGTGAAGTTACCCAGGCCGCAGAACCAGTCGATCACGCGGTCGTTCGAACCCGCATCAAGCAGACGCAAGGCACGGCTCACCAACACGCGGTTGATCTGGTGGTTGACCTGGGTGAAGTCGGTCGGCTTGAAGGGCATCGTGATGCCGAACTCGGGCAGCGTGTAGGCCAGCGGTGGGCCGCCAGCGTCCAGCAGATGGACGGTGTCCGGGCCCTTGGGCTGCAACCACCATTGCACCGCGTGCCGCTGCGCGAACTCGCGCAGGCGCTGGAGGTCACCAGCGCTCATCGGCTCCAGGTGGCGCAACACCAGCGCGGTGACCTGGTCACCCACCGCCACCTCGATCTGCGGCAGGCGGTCGCGCTGATCCATGTCGGCAACCAGATCCCGCAGCGGCACCAGCATGGCACTCAGATGCGGCGGCAGCACCTCGCAACTGTCCATGTCGGCCACGTAGCTCGACTTGCGTTCATGGAAGCCGACCAGCACACGCTCTTTCTTCACCACGTAGCGCACCGACAAACGAGCCCGGTAGCGATAACCCCAGGACGGCCCTTCGATCGGCCGCAACACGCGCTCCGCCTTGACCTTGCCCAGGTGCCACAGCGCGTCTTCGAGTGCGCGCTGCTTGGTTGCCACCTGCGCGCCCACGTGGAAGTGCTGCATCTTGCAGCCGCCACAGACGCCAAAGTGGCGGCAGGCAGGCGTGACCCGCTGCGAACTCTCGCGCCGCAAGGCCACCGGCGTGGCCTGCTCCCAGTTGTTCTTCTTGCGCTGGACACTGACCCGGACTTCTTCACCGGGCAAGGCGCCGTCGATGAAGACCACCTTGCCTTCCGAGTTGTGCGCCACGCCTTGCGCTTCGAGGTCGAGGGATTCGACCTTGAGCCATTCATCTGCTGCTGTCATGTGGCCGATTGTCTCAGCCATTTCCCTCTAGAAAAGCGACTCGCGGTTGATGCCGCTGCGCGCCATGCGGCGCTTGAGCTTGACCAGGGCTTCCTGCTGGATCTGGCGGATGCGCTCGCGCGTGAGGCCGAGCCGTTCGGCCAGCACTTCGAGCGTCTCGGGTTCGCGGTCGCGCAGGCCATAGCGGCCAGCCAGCACTTCGCGCTCGCGGTCGTTGAGTTCGTCCAGCCCGTGCTGGAGCAGCACACCAACTTCGTTGTTGAGCGTGAGGTTGACGGGGTCGCTGGCGCCATCGTCGGCCACGCTGTCGAGCATGGATTCAGACCCGTCGCGGTCAAGCGGTGCATCCAGCGACGCCGGCGCCTCGGAGAACTTCAAGAGCTCACTCACCTCCTGCACCGGACGGCCCACGCGGGCGGCGATGTCTTCCACCCGCACCGGTTGTTCACCATCCACATGCCCCGCCTCGGCTTCCAGCGCACGCCTCGCCTTGAGCACCTGGTTGAGTTCGCGCACCACGTGCACAGGCAACCTCACCAGGCGCGCCTGGTGCATGATCGCGCGCTCGATGCTCTGGCGTATCCACCACGACGAATAGGTCGAGAAACGGAAGCCGCGCTCGGGCTCGAACTTGCCGATGGCATGCATCAACCCGAGGTTGCCCTCTTCGATCAGGTCGGTCATGGGCAGGCCGCGGCCCAGGTAGTTCTTGGCGATGCTCACGACGAGCCGCAGGTTGCGTTCGATCATGGCCTGGCGCGCCGCAAAGTCGCCAGCCCGCGCGCGTGTCGCGGTATCGAACTCTTCCTGGGGTGTCAGCAAGGGTGCGCGGCGAATCTCGCGCAGATAGGTCTGGAGCGTGTTCCCGACTTCACCGTCACCGGCGGCGATCTCGGCGCCGGTCGGGAGATCCTCACCCAGCGGCTCCGCTGCGTCGGCGGCCGGGTCGGCGGCCACTTGCAGCACCGATTGCAAGCTGGGCGGGGAGAACAGCGGCACGGCCGCCTGCACCCCAGAGTCCGCTGCCAGACCGTTCCCCGTGCTGCGCCGCTTGCTCATGGTCGTGCACAGGTCGGGGGCTTGAACCGTCTCGCCGTCGCTCAGCGCGGCGGGAGAATCCGTGCCGGGTCCACCGGCTTGCCTTGCTTGCGGATCTCGAAGTGCAGTTGCACGCGCTCCGCATCGGTGGCGCCCATCTCGGCGATCTTCTGTCCGCGCTTCACGGTCTGCTCTTCCTTCACCAGAAGCGCCTGGTTGTGCGCATACGCGGTGAGGTACGTGTTGTTGTGCTTGAGGATCACGAGGTTGCCGTACCCGCGCAAGCCCGATCCGGCATACACCACCTTGCCGTCGGCAGCCGCCATCACGGGATCACCGGCCTTGCCGGCAATGGCCAGGCCCTTGGTGCGGGTCTCATCGAAGGCCCCGACGACCGGGCCGGTGGCCGGCCACAACCAGTTGATGTCGTCGTCACCTTCACGCGGCGCAGGGGGCGTCGGCAGGGTCGCGGACGGTGGTGCGACGGCAACCGGGGTCGGCACCGGCGCCGTACCCGACGCAGCGGCCGGCTGGGCCTTGGGTGCGTCGAGGGGGCGTGTTTCGAGTTTGGAGGACGTCACACCCCGCGTGGCCACGGCGTTAGGGTCGGCACCCGGTGCCGTCACGCGCAGCACTTGCCCGACCTCGATGACGTTCGGGTTGTCGAGGTTGTTCCACTTGATGATGTCTTTCCAGTTCTGGCCGGTCTCCAGGCCCACGCGGATCAGCGTGTCACCCGGCTTGACGGTGTAGAAGCCGGGCTTGCCGGCGTTCTCGGCACCCGGCAGCACCTTCGTGTCTGTGGGCAGTGCGGCAGCGACCGTGGACGATGCGGCGCCGTTCGGCGCCGTGGCGGTGGAGCCGGCCGGCCGGTTCGTGACCGCGCGGTCCTCGACCGGCGCGCGGTATTTGTTGGGCGATGCGCAGCCCACGAGCGCAACTGCGGCCAGCGCAGCGATTGCGAGCCGCACAAAGCCACTGTTGCGCACGCGGCGCACTTCGCTCGGCAGGGATCCCATCATGGCCAATGTCATCAATCCGTTCCTGATTTTAGAGGGACGAAGTGCACGGCTTCGTGCACCGAGCGCACGAAAGCCTCTTCAGTCCGGTCCACCACCACCAGCACCTGGCGGCGGCCGCTTGCGTCGTGCACAGGCGCCACCAGGCGCCCGCCGACCGCGAGCTGTGCAAGCCACGCTTCGGGCAATGATTCGCCGCCTGCTGCGGCAATGATGCTGTCGTAGGGCGCATTGGGTGCATGCCCTCGCATCCCGTCACCATACACCAGCCGGATGTTCGTGAGCCGCAACGGCCCCAGCAGTTCGCGTGCTTTGTCGTGCAGGGGCTTGAGGCGCTCGATGCTCATCACCTGACGTGACAGCTGGGCCAGCACGGCAGCCTGGTAGCCGCAGCCGGTACCGATCTCCAGTGTGTGTCCGAGCGAGCGACGCGCCTGTGCGCCGGCGCCCGCCATCAGGAACTCGATCATGCGGGCGACGACCGAAGGCTTGGAGATGGTCTGACCGAGCCCGATCGGCAGGCTGGTGTCTTCATAGGCCTGCGTGGCCAGCGCGGTGTCGACGAACAGATGGCGTGGCACCTTGGCCATGGCCGCCATCACCAGCTCATCGCGCAGGCCCGCCGCGTGCAGCCGGTTCACCATGCGCTGGCGAACGTCGGCCGAGTCCAGACCCAGGCCGGAAGGCTTGACCACGCGCGCCGATTCGGCTGCGGCCTGCTGCAGCGGTTGCTGCGGGCGCAACAGCGCCGTCTTCCTGGCCGGATTCTTCAGGCCGTCCAGCTGCAGGGGGAACTTGGGCCGCGGGCGCGCCGGGCTGCTCATTGGGCCACCCACTCGCGCCACCCGGGCAGGCGCGCATGGTCGGTGAGATCGACCTGCAGCGGTGTGATCGAGACCCGGCCATTCGCCGTGGCGTAGAAGTCGGTGCCCTCGCCCGCGTCGCGCGCATCACCGGCAGGGCCGATCCAGTAGATGGGCTCGCCGCGCGGGTTGGTCTGGCGGATCACCGGCTGGCTCGCATGGCGCCGGCCCAGGCGCGTCATCTCGCGCGGCAGCGTCGTCGCATCGGCACGGTTGGGGATGTTCACGTTCAACAGCCAAGGCCCCGACGCCGGCGGTGAGGCCAGCACGTGCTCGACGATGGAGCGCGCCACCTTGGCCGCCTCGTCCACGTGCGCCCAGCCCTTGTCGACCTGCGAGAACGCAATGGCCGGGATGCCGAAGAGAAAGCCTTCCATCGCGGCGGCCACAGTGCCCGAGTACAAGGTGTCGTCGCCCATGTTGGCGCCGTTGTTGATGCCGGAGAGAACCAGGTCGGGGCGGTGCGGCAGCAAGCCGGTGAGGGCCACGTGCACGCAATCGGAAGGCGTGCCGTTGAAGTAGCGGAAGCCGTTGGCCGCAGTGAAGGCAGAGAGCGGCCGGTTCAGCGTGAGGGAGTTCGACGTCCCGCTCGCGTTCTGCTCAGGTGCCACCACGTCGATCTCGCCCAGGCCTTCGCAGGCTTTCACGAGCGCGGCAAGCCCGGGTGCGAGGTATCCGTCGTCGTTGGCAATGAGTATGCGCATGGCCGCGATTGTAAGGACTCGTCACCTGCGTGACGCCTCTGCGCGCCATGCTCTGCTTATCATCAAGAGTTCACAAAACCCGATGGAGGCGACGATGAAGGCATGGCTTTGCGAGAACCCGATTGGCCCGGAAGCGCTGGAGTGGAAAGACCTGCCAACGCCCGAGCCCAAGGCCGGCGAAGTGCGCATCGCCATCCGTGCGGCGAGCCTCAACTTTCCTGACCTGCTCATCGTCCAGAACAAGTACCAGATGAAGCCGCCGCTGCCCTTCGTGCCGGGCTCGGAGTACGCCGGCGTGATCGAGTCGGTTGGCGAAGGCGTCACCGGCTTCAAGGTGGGCGATGCCGTCGCGGCCTTCGGTGGCGGCGGCGGCTTCGGCACGCACGTGGTGGCCAAGCCCTCGCTGCTGATGCCCCTGCCCAAGGGCTTTGCGTTCGATGACGCGGCTGCCTTCCTCTGCACCTATGGCACCACGCACCACGCGCTGATGGATCGCGGCGCCCTCAAGGCCGGCGAGACCGTGCTCGTGCTGGGCGCCGCCGGCGGTGTGGGCACGGCCGCCATCCAGATCGCCAAGGCCGCCGGCGCCAGGGTGATCGCCGCCGCCTCCACCGACGAGAAGTGCGCGCTGTGCAAGGAGCTGGGCGCCGATGCCACCATCAACTACAGCAAGGGCAACCTGCGCGAGGAGCTGAAGACGCTCACCGACGGCAAGGGCCCCGACATCATCTACGACCCGGTCGGCGGCGACATGGCCGAGCCGGCGTTCCGCTCCATCGCCTGGCGAGGCCGCTACCTCGTGATCGGTTTTGCCCAGGGCGGCATCCCCGCGCTGCCGCTCAACCTGGCGCTGCTAAAGGGCGCGTCCATCGTCGGCGTGTTCTGGGGCGAGTTCGCGCGCCGCGAGCCCAAGAACAATGCCGCCGCGCTGGCCGAGCTGGCCAGCTGGTACGCGCAAGGCAAGATCAAGCCGGTGATCGACACGCGCCTGCCGATGCAGTCGCTGAAAGAAGCCTTTACCCGCATGGGCAGCCGCCAGGTTCGCGGCAAGCTGGTGCTCGTCAACGACTGAAGACCACTCGGCGCACCGCCCATAATCCCGCTGCGCGAGCTGATCTCGCAGAGGATCCCCGGTGCGCCGACTGTTTCTCCACCTGCCCCTGCTGGCCCTCTGGCCCCACGCCGCACGCGCACAGTACCGTGCCGAGACGCTGAACTTCGGCGTGATCACCACCACCACGGTCGACGACTCGCGCAAGGCCTGGGAGCCCTTCTTCGCCGACATGCGCGCCGCCACCGGCGTGCCGGTGCAAGGCTGGTACGCCAAGAGCTACCTCGATGCAGCCGAAGCGCTGGTCACCAACAAGGTGCAGCTGGCCTGGGTCTCCAGCAAGGCTGCCCTCGATTGCATCGAACGCGCCAACGTGGAGGTGTTTGCGCAACTGGTCGACTCCAACGGCTCTCTCGGCTACCGCGCCTTGATCGTCACCCGGCGCGACTCGGGCGTCAGCTCCATCGAGCAGTTGCTGGCGCGGCCCAAGGCCTATGGCTTCGCGCTGGGTGAAGACATCTCCACCAGCGGCCACCTGATGCCGTCGTATGCGCTCTTCGTGCCGCGCAACATCCGGCCGCAGGAGCAGTTCAGCCCCCTGCTGCGCGGCACCCACGCCCAGACGGTGGACGCGGTGCTGGCGGGCAAGGCCCACGCGGGCACCTACAACACGGAAGAACTCGAACGCCTGAAGATCCGCCAGCCGACACAGGCGGCCCAGTTGCGCGTGCTGTGGGAATCGGCCCTGATCCCCAAGGATCCGCTGCTGTGGCGCACCGACCTGCCGCTGTCGCTGCGCATGCGGATCTCGAACTTCCTGTTCTCCTATGGCAAGACCCCCGAAGAGAAAGACCGCCTGAAGCAGATGTTCGACCTGGCAGGCTTCAAGGCCTCCAGCAACCAGCAGCTCAAGTTCGTGCTGGAGATCGAAGACTTCAAGCTGCGCTCGGAGGTGCTGCTCGACACCAGGCTCACCGAAGCCCAGAAGAACGAAAAGCTGCTCGACCTGCGCGACCGCTACGGCCGGCTGGCCCGTGCACTGCAGGCCAACGCCGCCAATCCACGCCCCTGACATCTGAGGGATACCGGCCGGCGGAGTGAGTGCGCTACGATGCTCGCTCCCTTTCGAGAGGCATCGCCACGGCATGGCTATCAAGGTTCTGATCGTCGAAGACAACCCGGTTGCCCGCAGCTTCCTGTGCCGCGTGGTGCGCGAGAGTTTCAGCGACGTCATCGTCATCACCGAAGCCGGCGACCTGGAGACAGCACGCCGACAGGTGGGCCTGCTCGACCCTCAGCGCGGTGAGCCGCCCGCCGACCCCTTCAAACTGGTGCTGGTCGACCTCGAACTGCCCGATGGCAACGGCATGGAGCTGCTGGCCGAGCTGGCCCGCTACCCAGCCACCAAGATCGTCACCACGCTGTATTCCGACGACGACCACCTCTTCCCTGCCCTGCAATGCGGCGCCGACGGCTACCTGCTGAAGGAAGATCGTTTCGAGGTGCTGGTCGAAGAGCTGCAGAAGATCGTGCGTGGGCAACCGCCCCTGTCGCCTGCCATCGCGCGCCGCCTGCTGAGCCACTTCCGCCAAGGGCCGGGCGGCATGGGCGGGCTGGCCGAACCCGGCTTGGCCGGCACCTCCGGCTTCCAGAGCAGCCGCCCCATGCCGCTGGGCCGCGGCGCCCCGCTCGACCACGAACGTCTGACTCCTCGTGAGAGCGAAGTGCTGACGTATCTCAGCAAGGGTTTCACCATCAAGGAAATCGCCAACCTGATGGGCATCAAGTGGTTCACGGTCAACGACCACATCAAGTCGATCTACAAGAAGCTGAACGTCTCCAGCCGGGCCGAGGCCGCCGTACTGGCCAGCAAGCAAGGCCTGGTCTGAGCGCGGCGCGGCCGCTAGCACCATCATGGAGATGCGCTCGCGCGGTGAGGCTGCCTCCACCCCCGCTGCAGCCCTCAACGAGCCCAGCGGCTTCAACCAGGCAGGCGCGGAGTCTTCCACACTCGATTCGGCGCTGATCGAAGGCAGCTTCGGCCGCGACGAGCCCTTGTCACGCTGGATGGGCTGGCGCCTGCGCCTGCTGGTGGGTGCGGCCCTCCTCGGCTGCGTGGCTGTGCTGCTGCTGGCGCGCTGGTTGGCGGATTCGCACCACATCGACGCGACCTGGCGAGCTGGCACGCAGGGCCAGCTCGAGCTGGCTTCGTCTCCGGTACCCGCGCTCATGGCGCACGAAGGCCGCGCCCTGATCGGCGTGATCGGCAGCGACAACAGCGTGGCTGTCGTCGACGCGCTCACGCTGCGCCGCTCCTCGCGCTGGCTCGGCAACGACATCGAGCGTGAGCGCCATCGCGCCATGCACGAGCAGCTGTCCGCCGCCTTGTCGCATGACAAGGTGCGGCTCTTCTTCTCCGAAGGTGAGATGGTCGAGCAGACCCTGTCCCCGCGTGGACTGGGGTCATTGGGCGCGATGTTCTGGCTGCTCTCCGGCCTGGCCCTGGTGCTCTACCTGGTGGCCATGGTGGTGCTGCTGGCCCGGCCCACGGCGCGCAATCTGCTCTACACCCTGGCCGCGCTGTGCCAAGCGGGCAACCTCGCCTTCATCGCCATCGAATCGACGATGGAGCTGGCCCTGCCCTGGCCGCTGCCGGCGTGGAACATGCCGGTCCGCATGAGCCTCGACCTGCTCACCGCCGCTGCCGTGGTGCACGTCTCGACCCTGCACCCGCGCCGGGTTCCGGGCGCGACCGGCATCGGTTGGGCCACCTGGCTGGGCGTGGGCGCACTCATCGTGCTGCTGGCCAGCGGCGAACTGGCAGGCACCTGGTGGTGGGTGCAAGGCGGCGTGGCGCTGTTGTGCCTGGCAACGATCGCCTTGCAGACGTGGTCGCACCACATCGAACCGCATCCCTTCGCGATCGTGATGCGCCGACTGGGCATTCTGGCCCTGCTCACCTGGACGCTCCTCACGCTGTCGCTCACCGCGGCCGAGAGCATGCCGCTCGTCCAGCAGCAGATTGCCTCGGTCGGCCCCACGATCTGGTACGTGTTCCTGGCTTCGCTGCTGCTGCTGCTGCCCTTCTTGTCGAAGTCGCAGCAGATCATGCGCGAGTTCTCGTTGCTCGCGGCGATCAGCACCATCGCCACCTCGCTCGATCTGCTGTTCGTCGCGGCCTTCTCGCTCGGCCAGTTCGCCTCGCTGACGCTGGCGCTGTTCTTGTCGCTTGGTCTGTACTCCGGTGCCCGCCAATGGCTGCTCAACCAGTTGCGCAACCAGAACGTGATCACCACCGAGCGCATGTTCGAAAAGCTCTACCGGATCGCGCGTGAAGTCGAAGCACACCCCGAGCGCACACCAGCCTTGCTCACGCAGTTGTTGCGCGAACTGTTCGAACCCATGGAAGCCACCGTCATCGACAAGCGCAGCTCGACCACACGTGTGACGGGAGGCGGCTCGACCTTGTTGATCCCGGTGCCCGGGTTGATCAACGGCGAGGCCGAGGCGAGTTCCATCGTCATCCGCTACGCGCACCACGGGCGGCGCCTCTTCACGACTGAAGACGCCCGGTTGGCAGAACGCGTGGTGGAGCAACTGCGGCGCGCAGTCGCGTTTGACAAGGCCGTCGAGCAGGGCCGCAGCGAAGAGCGCCTGCGCCTCGCGCAAGACCTGCACGACGACATCGGCGCCCGGCTGCTGACGCTGATGTACAAGGCCCAGTCGCCCGAGATGGAGAACTACGTTCGCCACACACTGCAAGACCTGAAGACGCTGACGCGCGGCCTGGCCGCGCCCAATCACCCGCTCTCACACGCCGCAGCCGAGTGGAAGGCCGACCTCACCCAACGCCTCACCGCCGCCCACATCTCTCTGGGCTGGGACTTCAGCGCGGATCGCGACATCTCGCTCACCGTGGTGCAGTGGTCTGGCCTGACACGCGTGATGCGCGAGCTCGTCAACAACGTCATCTCGCACTCGCAGGCCCGCCGCGTGGAGATCGCCTTTCAACTCGAAGGCGACCGCCTCGACCTGAGCGTCAGCGACAACGGCGTCGGCCGCAACCCGCAAGCCTGGGCGCACGGCCTGGGCCTGGGCGGTGTGCGCAAGCGCGTCAAGCAGCTGGGTGGTGAGGTCGACTGGCGGGAAGTCCCAGGCGGCGGCATCTGCTGCCGCGTGTGCATCCGCCAACTCTCGGAACGGACCTGAGTCCCCACAAAGTAAAAGGCCCCCGGAAAACCGGAGGCCTTTCTTGAATCTTGGGGTGGCTGATGGGACTCGAACCCACGACGACAGGAATCACAATCCTGGACTCTACCAACTGAGCTACAGCCACCGCAGAGCCGCGCATTATAGCGGAGGAACCCGCCTTGCTTTATTTCTCTGAGCTACCGTCCCCAGATGAAGGCATATGCACCTCCACCTTGAAGCGCGACTTCAGTGCTGCGTAGTAAGCCTGCGCCTCAGCGCTTGCCCAGCTTTGCGTGTACTGGGCCGAGGCCCGCACCGGATCGGCCGCCGCGGGATCGCGCCCCAGCACCTTCAGGACGCGAACCACCGCATAGCCCTGGTCACCCAACTCGACACCAGCCACGCCAGGCAGCGATGTGGCAGGTGCCTTCAGTGCGGCATCGACCACCGGGCGCGGCAGGTCCTTGGCCTGCGCGCGCGATATCGTCTGCGCCGGTGTCCCGAGGTCCGTGGCAGGTGCCTGGCGTAGCGCCGCCAAGCGCGCCTCGCCTTCCTTGCGGGCCAGCGCGGCCGCTTGCGCAGCGATCACCCTCTCGCGCACACGGGCGCGCACCTCAGCCAGCGGCGGCGTTGCCGCCGGGCTGTACTCGGCGATGCGCGCCGACACCAAGGTGTTGGGCGCCGTCTCGATGGCCTCGGTGTTGCGCTTGTTGCGCAGTGCATCCGCACCGAAGAGAGCCTCCAGCAGCTTGGGCGATGCCAGCGGGCCACGGGCATCGGCAGCCGGGGCGCGGGTCACGCCCTTGGCGGTCTGTAACTCGAGCTTGAGCTTGTCGACCGCGGGCTTGAGGCTGTCCGCCTGTTCGTAGACCAGGTTGCTGAACTCGGAAGCCGCCTTGGCATATTCAACCTGGGCCATCTGCTTCTTGCGCAAGGCTTCGATCTCGGCACGAGCGCTTTCATAGCTACGCTTCTCGCCGCCGCGCACGCCTTTGAGCTGAAGAATGTAGAAACCTTCCTTGGTTTCCGTGACAGCGCTCAGGTCACCCGGCTTCTTCAACGCGAACAGGGCATCTTCGTACGCCTTGTCGGTGTCGCCTCGTCCGATGAAGATATCAACCTCGCCGCCTTTGTCGGCCGAGCCGGCATCCTGCGAGTTCTTGCGCGCCACGTCGGCAAACGCATTGGGGTTCTTGGTGAGCTCAGCCAGCAGGGTGTCTGCTTTGGCACGTGCGCCTTGCCCTGCCTTGATCAGGATGTGGCTGGCGCGGCGCTCTTCGGCCACCGTGAAGTTCTTCTCGTTCTCGGTGTAGTACTTCTTGAGTTCGTCCTCGGGCACCTTGATGCCCTTCATGATGGATTCAAGGTCGAGCACCACGTACTCGATGTCGGCCTTTTCCTGCGTCAGGAATTCAGCCGCGTGCGCCGGATCCTTGTAGTAAGCCTCGATGTCGGCATCGCTCGGGTTCACCTTGCCGAGGTAGTCCTTGGCATCGAAGCGCTGCACCTGCACTTCGCGCTGCTGGAACACCGCGTCCAGCGCAGCGGATGCCGATGCGGCCGGAGCGAGCGCGGTACCTACGATCCCAGCTTGGACCTGGCGCATCACCAGCTCTTCACGCTTGAGCTTGTCGAAGCCTTGCTTGCTCAGCCCCTGTTGGGCCAGCGCTTGTTCGAGTGCCGTGATGTCCAGGCTGCCATCAGGCCGGCGGAAGCTGTCGAACTGGCGGTCGGTCTGGTACTCGCGCAGCAGGCGGTCGTCGGTCGTCACATAGCCGGCCTTCTCGCCGGCGGTGAGCAGCACCTGCTCGCGCACCAAACCATCGAGCGTGTTGCGCTTCGCCTGCGGCGTGTCAAAGAGCTTCACGTCGACACCGGGCATCTGCGCACGCAGCATGTCGACCTGGCGGCGATGTGCCGCATCGAGTTCCGCCTGAGTGATCTTGCGCTGCCCCACCGTGGCGACCGTCGCGTTGGCGCCATCGGAGAACCGGCTGTAGCCCTGGATCCCGAAGAACACAAACGACGGGAAGATCAGGAGCACGAGAACGAACTGCAGGATGCGCGTGTGCTTGCGGACAAAATCAAACATCGATGACCTCGATCGTTGGGTCGCGGAACGTGGAACAACAGAGCACCCCAGATGCAACAAAGGCGAACCGAGGTTCGCCTTTGCGGGGTGGACACTAACAATTTTAGCCGATGGCTCCGAGCCTCTTTTCTAAGCGCGCCCGGTGTCTGGCTGGTGGGTGCTGAGGGGCTCGAACCCCCGACCTACGCCTTGTAAGGGCGCCGCTCTACCAACTGAGCTAAGCACCCGAGAACCTAATCAGTTGACCGCGTCCTTGAGGGCCTTGCCGGGGCGGAACTTGGGCACCTTGGCTGCCTTGATCTTGATCGTGGCACCGGTGCGCGGGTTGCGGCCGGCACGTGCTGCACGCTTGCTCACGCTGAAGGTGCCGAAGCCCACCAGCGAAACGCTGTTGTTCTTCTTGAGCGTTGATTTCACACCGCCAATCAGGGCTTCCAGCGCGCGGGTGGCAGCTGCCTTGGAAATGTCAGCCTGTTTGGCAATGTGTTCAATCAATTCGGATTTGTTCACGAAGGTACCCCCTCAAAAAAGGTGTCTCGAAAAATTCAGTGTGGATGATCTGGGCCGCGTCTCAGGTGGTTGCAGCGGCTCAATTGATTACAGCCGCACGCCCACCCAGTGTCAAGCGCGGAAGCGGATTCTATGCGTAATCAACTGCATCACCAGGGCGCTACGCCGCGTGCTTCCTCGCTTGACAAGCCTTGGTGTCGCGCCTAACTCGAGCTTCATGCCGCCGCAGCTGCGGGCTTTCCCTCGGTGCGCACGACCATCGAGACACCGACGGCCGTGAGCGCCATGCCGATCAGCATCAACGGAGTCAAGGGCTCTCGAAACAGCAGCCATGCCATCAGCGCCGTGGTCGGCGGCACGAGATAGAGAAGGCTGGTGACCTGCGTTGCTGCACCGCGCTGAATCAACAGATAGAGCAACGAGCTTCCGCCCAGGGTGAGCCCGATCACCGACCACGCCATGGCACCAAGGAAGTGCGAATGCAGCACGATGTGCTCGGGTTCCAGCAGCGCCAGCGGCAAACTGACTGCGAAAGCGGCTATCAACTGCACGGTGTTCGCTGTGCGCACATCGCAGGGCGCGACGAAGCGCTTCTGGTAAAGCGTACCCGCCGTGATGCAGAGCAGGGCGAACAACGCCAGAGAGAGGTTCCAGGCAGACAACTCACCGCCCCCCAGTTTGCGCCACACCACCAACAGCAAGCCGCCCAGGCCAAGCAGCAGGCCCACCCATTGCTGCCGAGACACGCGCGCGCCGGCCACGCCGCTCAGCCACACCGCCGTGAGCACAGGCTGCAGGCCGACGAGCAACGCGATCGTGCCTGCGCCCATGCCGTCCTTCACAGCGGCCCAGACCCCACCGAGATAGCCCGCGTGCATCAGAACTCCGCTCACGCACAAGTGAACCCACTGCACACGTGACCGCGGCCATTCGGCGCGGCTGAGCGCGATCCAGACCCCGAAGCACAGCACCGACAGCGCATAACGAATGCTCAGAAAGGTAATCGGCGGCGCGTAGGGCATGCCGTAGCGCGCCACGATGAACCCCGTGCTCCAGATCAGCACGAACACCGCAGGCATGGCGCGCAGCAGTGCGCCCCGTTGAGACGAGGTCACGCGTGGCTACCGAGCCTTGGCTCGGATCTCGGGCAGTGCCTTCTGCAGGTAGTAAACCATCGACCAGATGGTCAGCACGGCAGCGATGTAGATGAGCACGGTGCCGAACAAGTGGGTGTCGATCAACCCGAAGAGCTTGCCGTTGTAGAGGAGGAAGGGAATGGCGATCATCTGAACCGTTGTCTTGAGCTTGCCCAGCATGTGCACGGCCACGCTGCGCGAAGCACCGATCTGCGCCATCCACTCGCGCAGGGCCGAGATGGCGATCTCGCGCCCGATGATGACGAGCGCCACCAGAGCGCCCACCCGGTCGAGCTGCACCAGGATGAGCAGCGAAGCACAGACCAGGAACTTGTCGGCCACAGGGTCGAGAAACGCGCCGAATGAGGATGTCTGGTTGAGCTTGCGCGCAAGGTAGCCATCGGCCCAGTCGGTCAGTGCGACCACGACGAAGAGGATGGTCGCCACCAGGTTCTTGGTGGGCTCATGCCCGTCGAGGTAAAAGATGCCGACGATCAGTGGAATCGCGACGATGCGCGCCCAGGTCAGCAGGGTGGGCAGATTGAAAAACATGCGGGCATTGTGCCGAAGTTGCCCGCTGGAGCCGGGCGTGCGTTCAATCACCCCGGCCGATCACAGTGCATCGAGCGTGCGCGGCTTGAAGCGCTTGTCGTCGTTGAAGAGAAAGACTTCGGTGAACTTCCAGGGCTTGGGCAGCTTCGACACATCGCCGAACGGCGCAGCACGTTTGACCGCATCGATGGCCATCTGCAAGGTCTCGGGTGCCTGGCCGGGGCGGCGCATCACCTCGATGCGCTTGATGCTGCCGTCGGCATTGAGCTCGACCTCGAGCACCGGGATGGCCAGCAACACCTGCTGCGGCGCACCGGTATAAACACCGTTGGGGTTGGCCTCGACGATTCGTCGCGCAGCCTGGATCTTGAAGTCGGTCCAGTTCTTGGTCGCCGCCGGAGCAGCCAGCTTGGTCGAAGGCCCGGCAGCCGTGGGCGCAGTCGGCGCCGAAGGCGAACTGCCACAACCGGCCAGCGCCAGGGGTAACGCCCCCCAGGCAAACCAACGCATGCCACGCTTCAGCGACCGGGTGTCAGTGCAATGCACGGTAGATCTCCTCCGCGAGTTCTCTGGAAATTCCATCCACGCTGGCGAGGTCTTCCACGCTCGCATGGCCCACGCCGCGAGCCCCTCCGAAGCGCTGCAAAAGTTTCGCACGTTTCTTCGGGCCGATGCCCGGGATGTCTTCGAGCAAGCTGCCTCCCGTGCGCACGCTCGCGCGCCGCGCACGCATGCCGGTGATGGCGAAGCGGTGGGCCTCGTCGCGGATCTGGGCCACCAGCATCAGGGCCGCCGAATCGTGTCCGAGGTAGACCTTGTCGCGCCCGTCGGCGAACACCAGTTCTTCCAGGCCGACCTTGCGGCCCTCGCCTTTTTCCACGCCCACGATCAGGCTCAAGTCGAGGCCGAGTTCTTCGAACACCTCGCGCGCCATGCTGACCTGGCCCTTGCCACCGTCGACCAGCACCAGGTCCGGCAGCCGCCCGTCGCCCGCCTGTGCCGCGGCGGCGAGCTTGCTGTAGCGGCGCGTGAGCACCTGGCGCATGGCGGCGTAGTCGTCACCCCCGGTGACGCCTTCGATGTTGTAGCGGCGGTACTGCGAGCTCTGCATCTTGTGGCCTTCGAACACGACGCAGGATGCCTGTGTCGACTCGCCTGCGGTATGGCTGATGTCGAAACACTCGATGCGAAAGGTGTCGAGGCTCTCCACGCCCAGATCGAGCGCGTCCACCAGGGCGCGCGTGCGGGCCTGCTGCGAACCCTCTTCCGACAGCAGCCGCGTGAGCTTGATGTCGGCGCCCTGGATGCACATGTCGAGCCAGGCACGGCGCGCATCGCGCGGCTGATGTTGTGCCGACACCTTGATGCCGCTGTGCAACGAGAGCGCTTCGACCAGCGCCTTGTCGACCGCATGGCTCAACACCAGCAGGGGCGGCACGGCACTTTCCAGATAGTGCTGCGCGATGAACGCCTCCAGCACCTGCACTTCGGGTGACGAGCGTTCTTCCTCTTCTTCCAGGTCGACCGTGGTGCCGTCGTCCACGTGGCTTGGGAAATACGGCCGATCGCCCAAGTGGCGGCCACCGCGCACCATGGCGAGGTTCACGCAGGCACGGCCGCCCTGCACCTTCACCGCCAGGATGTCGGCGTCCTTGGTGGTGACGCCGGTGTTGTCCTCGACCGATTGCTGGTGCAGCACCTTGTTGAGTGCACCCAACTGGTTGCGGATCTCGGCGGCCTGCTCGAACTCCAGCGCGTCGGCATGGGCCATCATCTGCGTCTGCAGGGTGTCCATCACCTCCTGCTGCTCGCCCAGCAGGAAGCGCTCGGCGTTGGCCACATCGCGCGCATAGTCGTCGGCGCCGATGTACTGCACACACGGCCCCGAGCAGCGCTTGATCTGGTACAGCAGGCAGGGCCGCGTGCGGTTGTTGAAGACCGTGTCTTCGCAGGTGCGCAGCTTGAACACCTTCTGCAGCAGCTGGATCGACTCCTTCACCGCCCAGGCGCTCGGGTAGGGCCCGAAGTAGCGGTGCTTGCGGTCGACAGACCCGCGGTAGTACGCCATGCGCGGGAACGCATGCGACGCGATCTTGAGATAGGGGTAGCTCTTGTCGTCGCGGAACAGGATGTTGTAGCGCGGGTTGAGCGTCTTGATGAGGTTGTTCTCGAGGAGCAGCGCCTCGGCCTCGGAGCGCACCACCGTCGTCTCCATGCGCACGATCTTGCTGACCATGTGGCCGATGCGCGTGCCGCCGTGGTTCTTGTGGAAGTAGCTCGACACGCGCTTCTTCAGATCGCGCGCCTTGCCCACGTACAGCACGGCGTCCTGCGCGTCGAAGTAGCGGTAGACGCCGGGCAGTCCGGGCAACGCCGCCACTTCGGCCAGCAGCCGCTCGCGCTGAGGGTCTGGCAGCTCGTCGGTGGAGAGAGGTTCGCTCATCGGAGCCGGATTGTGCCGCCTCGATAATCCACGCATGCAGTGGGATGTGTTCTGTCGCGTGGTCGACAACTTTGGCGACATCGGCGTGTGCTGGCGGCTTGCTGCCGACCTGGCGTCGCGCGGCGAACTGGTGCGACTGTGGGTCGACGATCCTTCGGCCCTTGCGTGGATGGCACCGACCGGGGCGCCCAATCTCGCAGTCCGGCCCTGGGATGAAGCTTCACTCGACGTCACCCCTGGCGACGTGGTGATCGAGGCTTTTGGCTGCGAGCTGCCTGCCCGCTTCGTCGAACGCATGGCGCACGTCCGGCCCGTGTGGATCAACCTCGAGTACCTGAGTGCCGAAAGCTACGTGGAGCGCAGCCACCGGCTGCCCTCACCCCAGTTCAGCGAGCCGGGCCGCGGGCTCACCAAACACTTCTTCTACCCTGGCTTCACCCCCGCCACGGGCGGACTGATCCGCGAGCCCGGCTTGATGCAGGCCCGGCAGTTGTTCAACCGAGAAGTCTGGCTGCACGAACACGGCATCGACCTGCGTGAAGGCGAGCGCCTGGTCAGCCTGTTCAGCTACGACAACCCTGCGCAGGCCAACATGCTTCGCGCCCTGGGCAGCACCCCCACCCTGCTGCTGCTGACACCCGGCGTGGCCGCGCCGCGCGCGTTGCCCGCCAACATGCGCAGCCAGCGCCTGCCCTACTTGACCCAGGTCAACTACGACCGCTTGCTGTGGAGCTGCGACCTCAACTTCGTGCGCGGCGAAGACTCCTTCGTGCGCGCCCAGTGGGCCGGCCAGCCATTCGTCTGGCAGATCTATCCCCAGGCCGACCAGGCCCACGCCGCCAAGCTGGCTGCCTTCCTCGACAAACTGCCCGCGCTGCCCGGCCTGCGCGAACTGTGGCGTGGCTGGAATGGCCTCGGCGCCATGCCGGAGCAGTTGCCCCCGCTGCCGGCCTGGCAATCGCTGTGCGAAGCCTGGCGTGACAAGTTGGTCGGGCAAGTGGACTTGACGACCCAACTCATGGGCTTCGTTACCGAATCACGCTAAAATAACGGGCTTTGCGCGTTCTGGTGCACGACTGTCCGGTGCGCGCTACCCACAGTTCTCGCTGCTCTTGCAGGAGAGCACGCACACGGAAATCGCTATGAAGATTGCTCAAGAAATTCGCGCCGGCAACGTGATCATGCACGGCAAGGATCCGATGGTCGTCCTGAAGACCGAATACAGCCGCGGTGGCCGCAATGCCGCCACCGTGCGCATGAAGCTCAAGAGCCTGCTCAACAACTCGGGCACCGAAGTCGTCTTCAAGGCCGACGACAAGATGGACCAGATCATTCTGGACAAGAAGGAGTGCACCTACTCCTACTTCGCCGACCCGATGTACGCATTCATGGACGCCGAGTACAACCAGTTCGAGGTCGAGGCCGAGAACATGGGCGACGCCATCCAGTACCTGGAAGACCAGATGCCCGTCGAAGTGGTGTTCTACGACGGCAAGGCCATCTCGGTCGAACTGCCGACCAGCCTGGTGCGCGAAGTCACCTATACCGAGCCGGCCGTCAAGGGCGACACCTCGGGCAAGGTCATGAAGCCGGCCAAGCTGGCCACGGGCTTCGAGATCGCTGTGCCGCTGTTCGTCGAGACCGGCGACAAGATCGAAATCGACACCCGCACACACGAGTACCGCAAGCGCGTCTAAGGCCTCCCGGCCGCACGCAAGCTGGGCCCGCTTTGCGGGCCCTTCTCTTTTGTGGGCATGATCCGCGGCATGGCTTTCGACTTCGCCAGCATCTCCGTCCCGTTTCGCATGCAGCCCGGCCTGCGCCGGCTGGCACCCGGCGCCCCGCAGCTCACACCCAATGCCCCCGGCGACCGCGCCTTGCGCGAGAAGCTCGCTGTGCTCGGCGCCTATGCACCGCAGGCCTTGTTGAGCACACCGGGCTTCGACGCCGCGCCGGCCCTGCTGGCGCTCAGCCGGAAAGCGGCCGACGAGCACCCTTCGGCCTGGTCGCACGATGCGAGCAGCCAAGTGCACGCGCACTGGCTCGGCTGGTCGCTGCAAGGCCCCGAGGTGCGCCAGCACAACGACACGCTGCCCGAGGTCGGCACCTGCCTGCGCGCGCTGCCGCCCGAATGGCGCCTGCCCGCCTTGCTGTGCCTGGCCTTCGCCGAAGACTTTGCCGTCATCGACGGCCAGACCGCCCACATTCCGTGGCTGGCGGTATGCCTGCCTTCCGGCTGGGCACCCGAGGAGAAGATCGGCCGCCACTTCGCGCACGTGCACGCACCGGTGGCCGACAACCAGTTGCTCGTGACGGCCGGCGAGCACCTGGCCCGTCTCGTCACCGGCGACGACCGCTGGGAACGCTTCGTGTGGACCATCACGCGACACCCTCGGTTGCATGCCCACCCCAACCGCAAGGACAGCGGCCCCTGGCCGGCCGACGCCACGCCCGACGAGGTGGCACACGGCGCGTTCTTTCGCACCGAGCGCCAGACCTTCATCCCGCTGCCATCGCTGCGGCAAGCGGTGTTCACCATCCACGTCGAGTTGCAGCCGCTGGCCCAGGCGCTGGCGAACCCAGCGCAGGCCAAGTCGGTACACGACGCGCTCGCCAGCATGAGCCCTGCAGTGCTGGCCTACCGCGGGCTGGCCGACGCCCGTGACAGGCTGCTGGCCTGGCTGGCCAGCCGCAGCGGCGCATGAACACGCGGCCCATCGTTCCGGCAACCCTGAGCTTTGACAGCGACGGCCTGCCCTACTCGCCGGACTACCAGGACGTCTACCACCCGCTGGCCGGCGCGTTTGCGCAGGCACAGCATGTGTTCCTCGCGGGCAATGGGCTGCCGCAGCGTTGGCAGGCGCGCGAGCGCTTCGTCGTGCTGGAAACGGGCTTCGGCCTGGGCAACAACTTCCTCGCCACCTGGCAAGCCTGGCGGGAGGATCCCGACCGCAGCCAGCGGCTGGTGTTCATCTCCATCGAGCAAAGCCCGTTCAGCGCCGACGACCTGCGCCGCGCCCACGCCCACTCGCCAGCTGCACCGCTGGCCGACGAACTGATCGCCGCCTGGCCACCCCTGACCCACAACCTGCACACACTGTCGTTCGAGGGCGGACGGGTGCAGCTGCTGCTGGCGCTGGGTGATGTGCGCAGCTGGTTGCCCGAACTGGTCGCGCAGGTCGACGCGTTCTACCTCGACGGGTTCGCCCCTGCGCGCAACCCGCAGATGTGGCAAGCGCAGCTGTTCAAGGCCCTGGCCCGGCTGGCCGCGCCACACGCCACGCTCGCCACCTGGACCGCCGCCAGCAGCGTGCGCGAGGGCTTGCGCGCCGCCGGCTTCGAGGCACGCAAGGCACCGGGCCGCGGCGGCAAGCGCGACATCACCCTGGCCGACTACGCACCGGCCTTCGCGCCGCGCGGTGCGCCGTCACGGCGCCCACCCGCTTTCGAGCGACACCGTGCACTCGTCGTCGGTGCCGGCCTGGCCGGCTGCGCCACGGCTGCGGCGCTGGCAGAGCTCGGCTGGCACAGCGTCGTCTTCGACCGCCAGGCCCAGCCTGCGCTAGAGACCTCGGGCAACCCGGGTGGCCTCTTCCACGGCATCGTGAATGCACAGGACGGCACCCATGCCCGCTTCAATCGTGCTGCCGCGCTCCACGCCCAGCGCAGCGTGAGCCGCGCCCTGCACAGCGGTGCAGTCAGCGGTGCGGTGCAAGGCCTGCTGCGGCTCGAAGAGGCCCCTGTCGACGCGATGCGCGACACCCTCGCCCGCCTCGGCATGCCCGCCGACTACGTGCGCGCGCTGTCGCCGGCCGAGGCCAGCGACTTGTGCGGCCTGCGCCTCGCGCAGTCGGCTTGGTTCTACCCGGGCGGCGGTTGGGTTCAGCCAGCTGCCCTGGCGCGCCACTGGCTGGCGGAGGCCGCACCCTCAGCCAGCTTCCGCGGCCACACCGAAGTCGCGCGCCTGCAGCAAGCCGGCACCGCTTGGCAGGCACTGGATGCGCAAGGCCATGTCATCGACGAGGCCGACGTGGTGGTGCTGGCCAACGCTGGCGATGCGCTGCGCCTGCTCGGCCACGCGGCCTGGCCCCTCGCACCGGTGCGCGGCCAGATCAGCATGAGCGACAGCGCCGGGCTGCCACGCACCGCGTTGCCCATCGCCGGCGCGGGCTACCTCTTGCCGGAGTCAAACGGCTTCACGCTCTTTGGCGCAACCTCGCAGCCGGCCGACATGGACGGCAGCGTGCGAGACATCGACCACACCGCCAACCTGGCGCAGCTGGCTCGCCTGCTCGGCGAACCCGTCGATGTCGCGCCCGGCGCACTGCGCGGGCGCACCGGCTGGCGCTGGTCCGTACCCGACCGCCTGCCCGTGATCGGCGCGGTGCCCGATCCAGCAGCCCTCGCCATCGGCCGGCCCCTCGACCAGCCCCGCTTCGTCCCGCGTATCGCAGGGCTCTACGTGTTCACCGCCCTGGGGTCGCGGGGCATCACCTGGTCTGCGCTGGGCGCTCAGGCTCTGGCGGCATTGATCAGCGGCGCGCCCTGCCCCATCGAGGCCAGTCTGCTTGACGCCATCGACCCGGCGCGCTTCATCAGCCGGGCGGTGCGGCGGGCTGCAACCAATCCCGAATCAACGCATAAACCCGCGGGTGATTGAGCAAGGCCATGTGGCCCAGGCCGGCCAGCTCGGCGCGTTGCACGTCGCCGCCGAGACTGGCATCTGACGCGCTGGCGGTGGTCACCAGGCCGTCGCCAACCACCGAGCCCAGCACCGGGCCGAGGATGGTGTTGGATTCGTCGGCCACGCTGCCGGCGACCAGGCGTAGCGCCGGGCCCTTTGCCGCGCGCTTCTTGCCGCGCAGGCCGTGACGCAAGTCCTTGACGCCGCGGCTGCGCGCGCCGGCAATGTCCGCCAGGGGCTGCGTCACGTTCGTCAGGCTGAGCGCCACCGCCACGAAGTGGCCCAGCTTCTCAAGCGGCGCACCCTGGTGCGGCGAACCGAGGCAGATCACCGTGCGCACGTGGTTGCGCCATGTGGCCGAGGCCTCGTCGGGCAGCTCGCAGGCACGGCGTGCCACCAGGCCGCCCATGCTGTGGCCGACAAGCGCGATCTCGCGCACCTGCGGCGCCGACTCGGCCAGGCGTGTCAGCAAGGCCGACAGCTGGTGGGCGTTGTCGTCGATTGCCAGCCCGGTGTTGTAGCGCAGGTAGAGGGGGCTGAGGTTCAGCTCGGCCGCGAGCACGCTGCCGTAGTTCGTGCCCAGGTGTTCCCAGGGCGCGCCACGCCACGCCTCGGTGAAAAGCGACCAGCTTTGCTCGTCGCAAGCCAGACCATGGATGAACACGCACACGCGCTCGTTCAGCGCAGACAGTTCAGCTTGCGTCAGCGCCAGCGGCTGGCCATGCGCGTACAAGCCCATCTGCACGGCCAGGGGGCTGCCGGCCTGCGCCAGCGCATCGCCTGCGGCGGCATTGAGGGCACTGCGGAACGCCAGCTCGCGGCCGGCAGGCTGGCGGGCCGGGTCGAGCAGAAAGCGCTCGGCCTCGCCGGCCAGCGACATCAGCGCGCCCGCGCCGTGCCGAACGGCGGCGTACACGCCGGTGGTGATCGCATCGTGGGTGCCTTGCACCAGGCGCGCCGGGATCGAGAGGCCGGGCACGCTCTGCAGTGCGTCGAAGGTCTTGCCGGAGATCGCGTTGTGCATCTCCTGCACGCGCGTGGTGGTGGCCTGAAGGCCCGCCTTGAACACCGGCGCGTAGGTCGCTTGCCGGGTGGGGGGCGCTGTCGCCCCGTCGTCGTGTTCAGGCTTGCGGCGCTTGGGCATGGCGGGCGCCGGGAGTCCGAGCGTCTCAGCTCTCGCTGGGAGGCGTCGGCGAAGCGTCTTGCTCGGGGGGCTCGCCGTCTTCCTGGGCAGGCTCACCGCCGGCTTTGCGCTCGGCCTTTTCCTTCAGCTTTTCTTCCTTCTTCTTCTTCTTGGCCAGTTCACGCTGGCGCTTTTCGAACGAGTAGTTTGGTTTGGCCATGGGCCGTCCTTCCTGTGAGCTGAGTGAACGCTGGGCGACAGGGCCGAGGGTACGCGCTTTTCGGCCTGCACTGGGCGGCGCGGCTCAGAAAGTGAGCGTCTTCACGCCCTGCGATGTGCCGAGCAGACACACGCTGGCCTTGTTGCGCGCGAAGATGCCCACGCTCACCACGCCGGGCCACTGGTTGATCTCGCGCTCCATGCCGGCCGGGTCGGTAATGGCCAGGCCGCGCACGTCGAGGATGTGGCAGCCGTTGTCGGTCACGACCCCGGCACGCAGCTGCGCATCGCCCCCCAGGCCGCGCAGGCGCCGCGCGATCTGTGCCGCGGCCATCGGGATCACCTCTACCGGCAGCGGGAAGGTGCCGAGCGTCTTCACGAGCTTGGATTCGTCGGCGATGCAGATGAAACGCTCGGCCTTGTCGGCGACGATCTTCTCGCGCGTGAGCGCGGCGCCACCGCCCTTGATCATGTTCCCGCCGTGGTCGATCTCGTCGGCGCCGTCGATGTAGACGGGGATGCTCTCCACGGTGTTGCTGTCGAGCACCGCAATGCCATGGGCGCGCAGCCGCTCGCTGCTCTTCTCGCTGCTGGACACCGCCCCGGCGATGCGGTCCTTCATGCCGGCCAGTGCGTCGATGAAGCAGTTGACAGTGGAGCCGGTGCCGACGCCCACCACGCTGCCGGGCACCACGTAGGCCAGTGCGGCCTGGCCCACCAGGGCCTTGAGTTCGTCTTGAGTCATGGGTTTGCGTGTGCGTTTGAGAGAATGCAGGGATTATCCAAGAGCCTCTCCCCGCGTCCACCGCATGCCTCTCGTCCCCTACGCCCTCACCCGCCCTTTCCTGTTCGGCCTCGACCCCGAGCAAGCCCACGAACTCACGCTCGGCGCCCTGGCGCGCATCCAGCACACGCCGCTGATCTGCGCTGTGTCGCAGACGCCGGTCGACGACCCGCTCACGCTGGCCGGCCTGCGCTTTCGCAACCGCGTGGGCCTGGCCGCCGGACTGGACAAGAACGGCCGCGTGATCGACGCGTTCGGTGCCATGGGCTTCGGCTTCGTCGAGGTGGGCACGGTCACGCCCAAGGCGCAACCGGGCAACCCCAAGCCGCGCATGTTCCGCCTGCCCGAGGCGCAGGGGCTGATCAACCGCCTGGGCTTCAACAACGAGGGGCTCGATGCCTTCATCGCCAACGTCAAGCGCAGCCGCTTCCGCCAGTCGGGCGGCATCCTGGGCCTGAACATCGGCAAGAACGCCGCCACGCCGATCGAGCGGGCGGTGGACGACTACCTGATCTGCCTCGACGGCGTCTACCCGCACGCCGATTACGTGACGGTCAACATCTCATCGCCCAACACCAAGAACCTGCGTGAGCTGCAAAGCGACCAGGCGCTCGACGCCCTGCTCTCGGCCGTACAGCAGCGCAAGACCCAGCTCGCCAAGACGCACGGCCGCCAGGTGCCGGTGTTCGTGAAGATCGCGCCCGACCTCGATGAAACGCAGGTTGCGGTGATCGCCGCCACCATCCAGAAGAACGGTATCGACGGCGTGATCGCCACCAACACCACCATTGCACGCGACGCCGTCAAGCACCTGCCGCATGGCGAAGAAGTGGGCGGCCTGTCGGGCGCGCCGGTGCTGGAAGCCAGCAACCGCGTGATCCGCCAGCTGCGCGCCGCGCTGGGCAAGGGCTTCCCCATCATCGGCGTGGGCGGCGTGCTGAGCGGCGCCGACGCGCAATCGAAGCTCGCGGCCGGGGCCGACCTGGTCCAGCTCTACACCGGCTTCATCTACAAAGGACCAGGGCTCGTGACCGAAGCGGCACGAGCCCTGAAGTCTCAGCGCGGCTGAATCAGTAGCGCAGCGGAACGCCCGTCTTGGACTGGAGCTCCTCGCGGGTCACGCCGCTGGCGAGCTCCACCACCTTCAGGCCTTGCGGCGTCACGTCCATCACCGCGAGGTCGGTGATGATGCGGTTGACCACGCCCACGCCGGTGAGCGGCAGCGTGCAACTGGGCAGGATCTTGAGGTCGGTGGAACCGTCCTTCTTCTTGGCCACGTGCTCCATCACGACCAGCACGCGCGGCACGCCGCCCACGAGGTCCATGGCGCCGCCCATGCCCTTGACCATCTTGCCGGGGATCATCCAGTTGGCCAGGTCGCCCTTCTCGCTCACCTGCATGGCGCCGAGGATCGCGAGGTTGATCTTGCCGCCGCGGATCATGGCAAAGCTGTCGTGCGAGCCGAAGATGCTGGTGCCGGGGATGGTGGTCACGGTCTGCTTGCCGGCGTTGATGAGGTCGGCGTCGACCTCGTCGTCGGTCGGGAAGGGGCCGATGCCCAGCATGCCGTTCTCGCTCTGCAGCCAGACCTCGATGTTCTTGGGTACGTGGTTGGCGACGAGCGTCGGGATGCCGATGCCGAGATTCACGTAATAGCCGTCCTTCAGCTCGGAGGCGGCCTTCGCGGCCATTTCGTCTTGGGTCCAGGGCATGTTGTTCTCCTTCAGGCGGCCGGGCGGGTGGTGCGCTTCTCGATGCGCTTCTCGGGCGATGCGTTCACCACGATGCGGTGCACGTAGATGCCAGGCAGGTGGACGGCGTCGGGATCGATCTCACCGGTCTCGACGACCTTCTCCACCTCGACCACGGTGAGCTTGCCGGCCATCGCGCAGGCCGGGTTGAAGTTGCGCGCGGTGCGGCGGAACACGAGGTTGCCGCTCTTGTCGGCGATGTGCGCCTTGACCAGGGCCACGTCGGGCACCAGGGCTCGCTCCATCACGTAGAGCTGGCCGTCGAACTCGCGCGTCTCCTTGCCTTCGGCCACCATGGTGCCAACACCGGTGCGGGTGAAAAAGGCCGGGATGCCGGCGCCGCCGGCGCGCAGCTTCTCGGCCAGCGTGCCCTGGGGCGTGAACTCCAGCTCCAGTTCACCGGCCAAGTATTGGCGCTCGAACTCCTTGTTCTCGCCCACGTAGCTGGAGATCATCTTCTTGATCTGGCGCGTCTCGAGCAGCTGGCCGAGGCCGAAGCCGTCGACACCGGCGTTGTTGGAGATCACGCTCAGGTTCTTGACGCCGCTGTCGCGCAGCGCAGCAATCAGCGCTTCCGGGATGCCGCACAAGCCGAAGCCGCCCACGGCCATCAGCTGGCCATCCTTGACGATGCCTTTCAGCGCCTCGGCGGCACTGGGGTACACCTTATTCATTGCTGTCTCCTGCGAGGGTAAATTGCAGCCCGGAAGCGTACTACGTAACGCGTTAAGTAGACGTTACGTAGATTTGACTAGCAACATACCCGCGCAGCCCAACCACACCCTGCCTATGACCCTCAGCGCCGACGACTACCGCACCGCCTTCGACCTCGCGCCGATCGGCATGGTGCTGTCGCGCAACCGCCTCATGCTCGACTGCAACCAGCAGCTGCTCGACATGTTCGGTGCCTCCAAGGAGCAGCTGCTCGGCCAGTCGTTCGAGATGCTCTACCCCACGCACGAAGAGTTCGAGCGCACCGGCCAGCGCATCGCTGCCAGCCTCAACGCCAGCGGCTGGTACGCCGACGAGCGCGTGATGAAGCGCGTGGACGGCCCCCAGCGCGGCGAGCTGTTCTGGTGCCATGTGTCGGGCCGCTCGCTCGACCCGACGCAGCCGCATGCAGCCGGCATCTGGTCGTTCGAAGACCTGTCATCGGTGCGCCAGCTCAAGGCCGAGCTCACCGCACGCGAGCGCGAGATCGCCGCGCTGCTGATCGACGGCCTGACCAGCAAGCTGATCGGCAAGAAGCTGGGCATCAGCCCTCGCACCGTCGACGTCTACCGCGCCCGCCTGATGCGCAAGTACGCGGCCTCGACCACGCCAGACCTGGTGCACAAGCTGCTCAGCGCCTGAGTTCCAGAGGCACGCGCACCACGAAGGTCGCGCCCAGCCCCGGCGTGCTGTGCGCCGTGAGACTGCCGTGCATCGCCATCACGATCTGGCGCGAAATCGCGAGCCCCAGACCCGCACCATGGCGCAGCCGCTGCCCTTCGGCGCCCTGCGCATAGGGTTCGAAGACGCGCTCGATCTCCTCGGCCGACATGCCCGGCCCGTTGTCGGCCACGGTGATCTCGAACTCGCGTGGCGTGGCGGGCTCGCCGTCGTCGACCCAGCACCCGCGGATGCTCACCTGCCCCTGGGAGGTGAACTTCACCGCGTTGTGCAGCAGGTTGCTCACCACCTGCTGCAGGCGCGGCCCGTCGACGAGCACCGTCTCGTCGCCCGCTTCGCAACGCGCGTCGAAGGCAATGCCCTTCTGGTGGGCTGCCAGCTGGCCGGGCGCGACCAGGCGCGTCCAGAGGGAGGACAGGCTTTGCGCCTCGGGCTGGAGTTCGATCGGCTTGGCCAGCGTCTGCTCGAAAGCCAGCGTGGTCTCGAACACCTGGCTCAGGCCGCGCAGCGACTCGGCCATGGCATCGAGCAAGGTTGCCTGAAAAGCCGGGTCGGGATGGCTCTTGGCCATCGCTGCACCGCTGGCCACCGCGCCCAAGGTGCCGCGCAACTCGTGCGACAGGTACGACAGGAAGCGGCCACGCGAGGCGGCCGCGTCCTCCGCCAGGCGGCGGCCACGCGCCTCGATCTCGCGCGCCTCGGCCATCTTGCGCCGGCTGTGCCAGAGCAGGCCCATGCCCACGAGCAAGGCCAGCAGCAAAGGCCCACCCCAGGCAATGAGCTTGCGCCAGGCCACGCCGGGTTGCACCTCCACCACCAGCCAGCGCTGGGCGATCGCGCTCGACTCGGCGTCGCTCACCGCGTCGAGCCCCTTGCGCAGGATCTGCTTGAGCTCGCCCTGCCCCGGGCGTACGCCGAAGTAGAGCTCGCTGTCGCCGCCCGCCACGGTGCCGGTGATGCGCAGCATGCCGCCGAAGCGCCGCTCGATCAGCTCGTTGACGACCTTGAGGTTGCCCAGCGCCACATCGGCCGCGCCCTCGGCCACGGCCGCGAGCGCCTGGTCCTGGCGGTCGAACTCCACCAGCCGGATGCCGGGGTGGCGCGCCATCAACTCGGGGATCAGAAAGTGCTGCCTCAGCAGCGCCACCTTGCGCACGCCGAACTCGCGTGTCTCGGTGAGAAGGCTGGTGTCGTCGTCGCGCATGACGATGGCGGTCGGCACGCGCGAGAACGGCCCGACGAACTCGTAGTCGAGACGGCGCTGCGGTGTGCGCACGAGGCCCACGATCACGTCGATCTCACCGGCCAGCCCCTTGGCATAAACGTCGGCGAACGCGCCACCCACCTCGCTCTGGATCGCCAGACCCGTCTTGCGCGTCACCAAACGCAGGTAGTCGATCCCCAGCCCCTGCGGCTCGGCCAGGTCGCCAGCGCGTGTGATGGGCGAGAAGTCGGCATCGAAGCCCACACGGATGCGGCCGTAGCGGCCGACCCATTCCCGCTCGGCCGGGGTGAGCGCCGCGGCCTCGCCGCTTGGCGCGGCCAGCGCGCTGGCCGGCAACCAGCGCGCCACCAGTGCCGAGCGGTCGGCGGCCGTTACCGAGTCGATGGCACGGGCCAGCACGCCGCGCAGCGCCGTGGCATCACGCCGCACCATGGGGCCGATGGGCACGCTGCCCGGGCCGAGGTTGCGGCGGATCACGAGGTTGGCCAGGAACAGCTTCTCCACGTGGTAGACCACCACCTGCTGATAACCCACAAACAGATCGGCATTGCCCGAGGCCACGGCACGCAGCGCCTCGTCGGCATTGGCGAACAAGGCCACCTTGGCGGCGGGGAAGCGTGTGGCCAGCAAGGCTGCGGCGGGCGAGCCTTCGACCGCCGCCACGCGGTAGCGGCCGAAGCTGTCGTTGGGCGAGATGTCGGGCAGGTCGCGCCGCGCCACCAGCACCTGGTCGGCGGCAAACACCGGCAGGTTGAGCAAGGCATTGCCTGCCTGGGGCAGGGCGTAGGGGATCATGTCGATCTCCCCGGCGAGCAGGGCGCGCACGGCTTCGTCGTTGTTGTCGAAGCGGCGGATGTCCACCGACATGCCCAGCCGCTCGGCCCACAGGTCGACCATGCCGATCACGAAGCCGTGTGGCCGCGCCGGTGCCGCAGGAACGAAGTAGTACGGTGGGTACTCGCGCGACACGCCCAGTCGCAGCTGCGGATGCGTCTGCACCCAGGCGCGCTCCAGCGGCGACAACTCGAGCCCCAGCGCGAACACGACCCCGGCCCAGGCCAGAAGAGTCAGGCTGAGCAGGCTGCGCAAGAACCGCATGGCGCTCGGGGGTCAGGCGATCAGCTCACGCAGCCGCGACGGGAACGGCATCGACTTCTGCTGCGGGAAGTTCACCCACACGATGGTGGCGCCGCCCGCGGCGCTGATCACCCCAGGTTGGTCGGCACGCTCCAGCGTGGTGAAGCTGTCGAAGCTGCTGCGGCCCAGGTTGGCCGCGTAGGTCTTGGCGACGATCTCGCCCGGGTATTCGAGCTGGATCAGGAAGTTGCAGAAGGCGTTGATGATCACGAAGCCTTCGCCGCCCGGGTCGGGCTGGAAGCCCGCGCCGTTCAGCCACTCGATGCGCGCCGTCTCCAGGTAGCGGAAGTAGCTGACGTTGTTGACATGGCCCATGGCGTCCATGTCACCCCACCGGATCGGGATGCGCATCTCATGGACCAGGCGTTTCTCATCCGGTATCTCGATGCGCATTGCGCCACTCCCTCAGGTTTTGCTCACACCCAATTCAGCGTACAGCCTGTCGACCAGCGCGCGCAACTCGTCGAGCTCGCGTTGCATGTTCAGCTGTTGTGATTTGAGTGCGGCCAGTTCGCTCGTGGCGACGAAGTCCTCCGATTGCGCCGCCACCGGCAGGCTGGCCACGTCGACTGCACCGCACAGCAGGTGCGTCCAGCGCGGCTCGCGCGCGCCGGGAGCCCGGGGCAGCTTGAGCACCAGCGGACCGCCCTTCTCTTCGCTGCGCTCCGCGAGCTCTTCGAGGAACGCTTCCACCGACGACACGTCGGCAAACCGATGCAGCCGGTCGCAGTTGGCGCGCAGCTCCGAGCTGGTCTGCGGGCCGCGCAGCATCAGCACCGCGAGCAAGGCCACCGACTGCGAAGGCAAGGCCATCGCACGGCCCATGTTGTGCTCGTAGCGAATCACCCGCGAGCCGCTCGACTCGAAGACCAGGTGCAGGCTCTTGAGTGCATCGGCAGCGCCCTGCACCTCGGAGTCGGTCGCGTTCATTACCGGGTCGCGCGTGGTCTTCTGGTTGCAGCCCGACACCAGGGAGTTCAGCGACAGCGGGTAGCTGTCGGGCACGGTATGGGCCTTCTCGATCAGGACACCGAGAACCCGCGCCTCCAGCAATGACAACTCACGCATCAGACCGCAAAACCGTCGTCGGCCTGGATCACTGCGCCATTCACGAAGTGGCTCTCGTTCGAGCACAGCATCATCAGCACCACGTCCAGATCCTGCGGCTGGCCAACGCGCTTGCGCGGCAGCATGGCGATGAGCTTCTGGCCCTGGTCGGTCTTCCAGTGGTGGTGGTTGATCTCGGTGTCGATGTAGCCGGGGCAGATCGCGTTCACGTTGATGCCGTACTTGCCCCACTCCAAGGCCATGGCGCGGGTCATGTGCACCACCGCCGCCTTGCTCATGCAGTACACGCCGATCTGTCCCAGCACCTTGAGGCCGGCCATCGAAGCGATGTTGACGATGCGCCCGCCGGTGAAGGTGCCCGGCGCCGCGCCCTTGGCGCGCGCCAGCATGCGCTTGCCCACCTCCTGGGCCACGAAGAAAGCGCCTTTGGTGTTGGTGTCCATCACGTAGTCGTAGTCTTCGGGCGTCACGTCGGTGAGCTTCTGCGTGGTGCTCACGCCCGAGTTGTTCACCAGGATGTCGATGGTGCCCATCTCGGTCTCGGCGTGGGCCACGGCCGACTTGATGCTGTCGTGGTCGGTCACGTCGAGCGTGACCACGTGGGCATCGCCGCCCGCCGCCTCGATCTCTGCACGCAGCGCCTTCAGACGCTCGATGCGCCGGCCAGCCAGCACCACCGCGGCCCCCGCACCCGCAAGCGTCTTGGCGAACTGCGTGCCCAAACCACTCGATGCACCGGTGACCAGGGCCACGCGGCCCGACAGATCGATGGTGTAGCCCATGTCGTTCTCCTCAGCGTCTTTACAACAAAGTGGCGATGAAGATATCACGCGCATTCGGCGCGTCGCACACCTCGTGGACTGCAGAGCGAAACAGAAACGAACGATCGTTCTATTCGAGCTTCTTGCCAATTAGAATGCGCGGTAATCGTCCATCCAAGCGTTCTATCCAAGGAGACTGCATGACCCCCGCCGAAATTCTGGCCCAGTACGGCCCCCGCGAAGCCATGGAGTACGACGTCGTCGTCGTCGGTGGCGGCCCGGCTGGCCTTGCCACGGCGATCCGCCTGAAGCAGCTTGCAGCCGAACACAGCAAGGAGATCTCGGTGGTGGTGCTCGAGAAGGGCTCCGAGCCCGGCGCCCACACCCTGAGCGGCGCCGTGATGGACCCGAAGGCTCTGACCGAGCTGCTGCCCAACTGGAAGGCCGATGGCGCCCCGCTGAACCAGCCCGTCACCGGCGACAAGCTGTTGTGGCTCACGCAGAACGGCGCCTTCGACACGCCGCAGTTCCTGATCCCCAACTGCTTCCACAACGAAGGCAACTACATCGTCGGCCTGGGCAACGTGGTGCGCTGGCTGGGCCAGCAGGCCGAAGCGCTGGGCGTCGAGATCTTCCCCGGCTTCGCCGCTGCGGAGGTGCTCTACAACGACGATGGCAGCGTCAAGGGCATCGCCACCGGCAACCTCGGCATCGGCAAAGACGGCCAGCCGAACGACAGCTTCCAGCTCGGCATGGAGCTGCATGCCAAGTACACCGTGTTTGCCGAAGGGTCGCGCGGCCATCTGGGCAAGCAACTCATCGCCAAGTACAAGCTCGATGCCGGCAAAGACCCGCAGGCCTACGCCATCGGCGTGAAGGAGCTGTGGGAGATCGACCCGGCCAAGCACAAGGCGGGTCTCGTGATCCACACCGCCGGCTGGCCGATGAAAGACGACACCTACGGTGGCGGCTTCATGTACCACCTCGAAGACAACAAGGTGACGCTGGGCCTGGTGACCGGCCTCAACTACAGCAACCCGTACCTCAGCCCGTTCGAGGAGATGCAGCGCTGGAAGACCCACCCGCGCATCAAGGCCTTCCTCGAAGGCGGCAAGCGCATCAGCTACGGCGCGCGCGCCATCACCACCGGCGGCATCATGAGCCTGCCCAAGGCGGTGTTCCCGGGCGGTGCCCTGGTGGGCTGCGATGCCGGCTACCTCAACGGCGCCCGCATCAAGGGCAGCCATGCCGCGATCAAGAGCGGCATGCTGTGCGCCGAAGCGGCTTTCGCCGCCGTCACGGCCGGCCGCCAGTACGACGAGCTCACCGACTACCCCGCCGCCTTCGACAAGAGCTGGCTGCGCGCCGAGCTGGAAGCCTCGCGCAACTTCAAGAGCTGGTTCAAGTTCGGCAACATCTTCGGTGGCCTGATGGTCGGCATCGAGCACTGGCTCTTGCCGCGCCTGGGGTTCAAAGCACCGCCCTGGTCGTTCCACCGCACCAAGGCTGACCACCTGTACCTCAAGCCCGCGGCCGAGTGCGAGCAGATCAGCTACCCCAAGCCCGATGGCAAGCTCACCTTCGATCGCCTGGGCAGCGTCTTCGTGAGCAACACCAACCACGAAGAGCACCAGCCGGCCCACCTGACGCTGAAGGATGCGTCCGTGCCGGTGGCCATCAACCTCGCCAAGTACGCCGGCCCCGAAGCGCGCTACTGCCCGGCCGGCGTGTACGAGTTCGTGAAGAACGCCGACAACACCGACCGCCTGCAGATCAACGCGCAGAACTGCGTGCACTGCAAGACCTGCGACATCAAGGACCCGACGCAGAACATCGTCTGGGTCACCCCCGAAGGCGGTGGCGGCCCCAACTATTCCGGGATGTGACCAACGGGGAGAGCTACACTCCCCAAAGCCAGGAGAGAGCTTCCCCGTGAAGCCGCCGAAGGCGCAGGGCCGCGCAGAGATGCACGGCTCGAACGCTCAGGCAAAAGGACTGGCACACGCCATGGAAACATGGCGTTCCTCGCTGGAGAGAGGCCCACCCCGAGTGGGCCCACCGAAGGGGCAAGTGCACGGCCGTTGATCGGCCCGCACCAATCTCTCAGGTAGAGCGGACAGTGAGGGCATTGCGGCATTCGCCACGCAGGTGGAGGATGCTCGCGCCACAACAATGCCCTCGGAGAACGCCATGTCCGCCAACGCCCCCCTGCTGAGCACCCCGCTGTACGCGCTGCACCTCGAACTCGGCGCCAAGATGGTGCCGTTCGCCGGCTACGACATGCCGGTCAACTACCCCGGCGGCATCATCGCGGAGCACAAGCACTGCCGCGAGTCGGCCGCGCTGTTCGACGTCTCCCACATGGGCCAGCTGCGGCTGGTCGGTGCCGACGCCGCCAAGGCGCTTGAGACGCTGGTGCCGGTCGACGTGGTCGACCTCGCGGTTGGCAAGCAGCGCTACGCGCTCTTCACCAACGCCAACGGCGGCATCCTCGACGACCTGATGATCACCCGCCGCGCGGACGACCTCTTCCTCGTCGTCAACGCCGCCTGCAAGGCCGCCGACATCCGCCACCTGGTCACCCACATCGGCCACCGCTGCACGGTGCAGCCACTGCCCGACCAGGCCCTGCTGGCCTTGCAAGGCCCCAAGGCGGTGGCCGCGCTGCGCCGCCTCAACCCCGAGGTCGCCAGCCTCACCTTCATGACCGGCATGCACGCCCACATCGCGGGCGCCGACTGCTTCGTCACCCGTTCCGGCTACACCGGCGAAGACGGCTTCGAGATCTCGGTGCCGGCCGACAAGGCCGAAGCGCTGGCCCGCGCGCTGCTGGCGCTGCCCGAGGTCAAGCCGGCTGGCCTGGGGGCACGCGACACGCTGCGCCTGGAAGCCGGCCTGTGCCTCTACGGCCACGACATCAACGAGAACACCACGCCGGTCGAGGCCGGTCTCACCTGGGCCATCCAGAAGGTGCGCCGCCCCGGCGGTGCCCGTGCCGGCGGCTACCCCGGCGCACGCGTCATCGAGGCGGAGCTCGCCAGCGGGCCCAGCCACAAGCGGGTGGGCTTGCTGGGCCTGGAACGCGTGCCGGTGCGCGAGGGCGCCGTCATCACCGACGCCAAGGGCCACAAGCTGGGCCAGGTGACCAGCGGCACGCTGTCGCCCACCGTCAACCACCCCATCGCCATGGCCTACCTCGCCGGCAACCACGCGCTGCCGCACCACGAGGTGTATGCCGACGTGCGCGGCAAGGCGCAGCCCATGCGCGTGACCGCCATGCCCTTTACGCCCCACCGCTACCACCGCGGCTGAGATCACCCCCTTTTCATCCCCATTCAAACCAGGAGCCTTCCCATGACGACCATGTACACCCCCGACCACGAGTGGATCAACATCGAAGACCACGAGGCCGCCACCGTGGGCATCACCCAGCATGCGCAAGATGCGCTGGGCGATGTGGTCTTCGTCGATCTGCCCGAGGTCGGCCGCAGCTTCAAGAAGGGCGACGTGGCGGGCGTGGTCGAGTCCGTGAAGGCCGCGGCCGACCTGTACATGCCGGTCAGCGGCGAAGTCGTCGAGGTGAACGAAGCCCTGCGCGCCGACCCGGCCCTGGCCAACACCGACCCGCTGGGCAACGGCTGGTTCTTCAAGGTGCGCGTGGCCGACATGGCCGAGTTCGAGCACCTGCTCGACGCCCCGGCCTACGACGAACTCGTCAAGAACGCCTGATCCCTCCTTCTTTGCCCCACGCCCCGCAGGAACCGACGACATGCTGATGTCCGCCCACCGCTCTCTCGGCGAGCTCGAGAACCCGTCTGAATTCGTGGCCCGCCACATCGGCATCTGGGAAGACGACGAAGCGCACATGCTGTCGGTGATCGGCGCGGCTTCGCGCCGCGCGCTGATCGACGCCATCGTGCCGCGCGCAATCGCCCGCCCGGCACCGATGCAGCTGCCCGCACCGCTCACCGAGTCGCAGGCGCTGGCCGAGCTGAAGGCCATCGCAGGCAAGAACAAGCTGCTCAAGAGCTTCATCGGCCAGGGCTACCACGGCACGCACACGCCCGGCGTCATCCTGCGCAATATCCTCGAGAACCCGGCCTGGTACACCGCGTACACGCCGTACCAGGCCGAGATCTCGCAAGGCCGCATGGAGGCGCTGGTCAACTTCCAGACCATGGTGTGCGACCTGACGGGCCTGGCCATCGCCGGCTCGTCGATGCTCGACGAGGCCACCTCCGCCGCCGAGGCCATGACCCTGGCCATGCGGGTCGGCAAGAGCAAGTCCACGAGCTTCTTCGTGGCCGATGACGTGCTGCCGCAAACGCTGGAGGTGGTGCGCACGCGCGCCAAGCCGCTGGGCATCGAGGTACTCACCGGCCCGGCCGCCGCCGCGGCCGAGAAGCCGGTGTTCGGCGCGCTGTTCCAGTACCCCGGCGTGAACGGCGTGGTGCGTGACCTCAAGCCGGTGATCGACGCCGTGCACGCCGCCGGTGGCCTGGCCATCGTGGCGGCCGACCTGCTCGCGCTCACCCTGCTCACCCCGCCCGGGGAGATGGGTGCCGACATTGCGGTGGGCAATACCCAGCGCTTCGGCATGCCCATGGGCAATGGCGGCCCGCACGCCGCCTACATGGCCACCAAGGACGAGTTCAAGCGCTCCATGCCCGGCCGCTTGGTCGGCGTGAGCGTCGACAGCCATGGCAACCCGGCCTACCGCCTGGCGCTGCAAACGCGCGAACAGCACATCCGCCGCGAGAAGGCCACCTCCAACATCTGCACGGCGCAGGTGCTGCCGGCGGTCATCGCCAGCATGTACGCCGTGTACCACGGGCCGGCCGGCCTCAGGCGCATCGCCGAGCGCGTGGCCAGCTACACCGCCATCCTGGCTGCCGGCCTGGAGGAGCTGGGCGCCCCGCTCGTGCACGGCAAGGCCGCCTTCGACACGCTCGAAGTCACCACCGGCGACAAGACCGAGCAGGTGCTCGCGGCCGCCCGCGCCGCCGGCTTCAACCTGCGCCGCGCCTCGGCCGGCACGGTGGGCATCACGCTCGACGAGACCACCACGCGCGACGACCTGCGTGCGCTGTGGACGCTCTTCGGCAAGGCCGGCTCCTCATTCGAGAAGTACGAGAAGGGCATCGCCTCGCGCATCCCGGCCGAGCTGCAGCGCCGCAGCCCCTACCTCACCCACCCGGTGTTCAACACCCACCACTCCGAGACCGAGATGCTGCGCTACATCCGCAGCCTGTCGGACAAGGACCTCGCGCTCGACCGCAGCATGATCCCGCTGGGCTCGTGCACGATGAAGCTCAACGCCACCAGCGAGATGATCCCCATCACCTGGAGCGAGTTCGCCAACGTGCACCCGTTCGCGCCGCAAGACCAGCTGCAAGGCTATGCCGAGCTCGACCAGCAGCTGCGCGACTGGCTGTGCCAGGCCACCGGCTACGCCGGCATCAGCCTGCAGCCCAATGCCGGCTCGCAGGGCGAGTACGCCGGCCTGCTGGCCATCAAGGCCTACCACGAGGCCAAGGGCCAGGGCCACCGCAACATCTGCCTGATCCCCGAGTCAGCGCACGGCACCAACCCCGCCAGCGCGCAGATGGTGGGCTTGCAGGTGGTGGTGACCAAGTGCGACGCCGACGGCAACGTCGACCTCGCCGACCTCAAGGCCAAGTGTGAGCAACACAGCGCCAACCTGGCCTGCGTGATGATCACCTACCCCAGCACCTACGGCGTGTTCGAGACGCGCGTGAAGGAGCTGTGCGCGCTGATCCACCAGCACGGCGGCCGCGTCTACGTGGACGGCGCCAACATGAACGCGCTGGTGGGCATCGCCGCGCCGGGCGAGTTCGGTGGCGACGTGAGCCACCTCAACCTGCACAAGACCTTCTGCATCCCGCACGGCGGCGGCGGCCCCGGCGTGGGGCCGGTGTGCGTGGTGGAAGACCTGGTGCCCTACCTGCCGGCGCACCGCGCCGCGGGCATCGGCGGCGAAACCAACGTCGGCGCGGTCAGCGCCGCCCCGCTGGGCAATGCAGCCGTGCTGCCCATCAGCTGGATGTACGTGCGCATGATGGGCGCGGACGGCCTCAAGCAGGCCACCGAGACCGCCATCCTCAGCGCCAACTACATTGCCGCGCGCCTGGCCGACCACTACGACATCCACTACAGCGGCAACATCGCCGGCGTGAAGGGCGGCGGCGTGGCGCACGAGTGCATCCTCGACCTGCGGCCACTCAAGGAAAGCTCGGGCGTGAGCGCCGAAGACGTGGCCAAACGCCTCATCGACTACGGCTTCCACGCACCCACGCTGAGCTTCCCGGTGGCCGGCACGCTGATGGTGGAGCCCACCGAGAGCGAGCCGCTGGTCGAACTCGACCGCTTCTGCGACGCGATGATTGCCATCCGCCAGGAGATCGCACGCGTCGAGCAAGGCAGCTGGCCGCGCGAGGACAACCCGCTCAAGGCCGCGCCGCACACCACGGCCGCGCTGCTCAAGTCGGACTGGCCCCACCCCTACTCGCGCGAGGAAGCGGCCTACCCGGTGAAGAGCCTGCGGCAGCAGAAGTACTGGGCGCCGGTCGGCCGGGTCGACAACGTCTACGGCGACCGCAACCTCTTCTGCAGCTGTGTGCCACTGTCAGCTTACGAAGACTGAGCCGCGCCGAGCACGGCAAGCTCCAGCAGCCGCTTCAGGAGCTTGCCGACGTCTTCCTGGGTGTCGATGACATAGCGTGCGCGGCTGGGGTGGCCATCGTCACCGACCTTGAGCGTGAGCCAGTCGTGCGGCACGCGTTCGAACACCGGCTCGTCGTTGATGTCGTCGCCGGCGAACAGGGCCGCCGTGGTGCCGGCGCGCCGCACCAGCGACATCACCGCATCGGCCTTGTCGGCCGCATCGTCCGGGGCGATGTTCAGCACGCACTTGCCATGGAAGATGTGCAGCCCGGCCTGGTCGCCATTGCGCAGCAGCGCGTCGATCCACTCGCGTGCGGCCAGCAGGTCGGGCGCGCGCCGGTAGTGCAAGGCGAGCGAGAACTGCTTGTCCTCGAGCTCGATGCCCAGGGCCTGCCACTGGGGGGCCAGCTGGTCCAGCGCGTGGCGCACCGGCGCCAGCCGCGCCACCGAGCCGGGGCGCATCGCGCCCTTCGGGTCTTCGGCGCCGTGGTTGCCCAGCACGTAGCGCGGCGAGAACGGAAGTCTCGCCGTCACGTCCGTCACCGAGCGCCCGGTGACGATGGCGGTGGGCAGCAGGCGCGCCAGCTCGATCAGCATCTCGGCCCAGGCCATCGGCACGCGCGCACGCTCGGGCCGGTCGACGATGGGGGCCAGCGTGCCGTCGAAATCGAAGGCCAGCAGCGGGCGCCGCTGCAGCAGGTCGACGAGCGCCTGGTCTCCGGCAGGTGAGAAGAGCGGCGTCATCTATTCAGCCTGGTGGAGCAGCACGCGCGCCTCGACGCGGCTGCGCAGCCGCAGGCGCGCCGCGTGGGCGAGCATGCGGCCGGCCCAGCGGAAGACGTTGAACTCGCGCACCGTCGCGCGCATGTTGGCCATGCGCTCGCGCTGCTCGGCCGGAGGCATGATGATGCCGCGGTACAGGGCTTCGGCGGTTTCCTCCACGTGGTATGGGTTGACGATCAGCGCCTCGCCCAGCTCGCGGGCCGCGCCGGCGAAGCGGCTCAGCACCAGCACGCCCTGTTCGTCGTCACGGGCCGCCACGAACTCCTTGCACACCAGGTTCATGCCGTCGTGCAGGCTGGTCACGGCACACACGTCGGCCGCCCGGTAGAGCTCGGTCAGCGCGTGGTGGCCGTGGTGCTTGGCCAGCAGGTGCACCGGCTGGTAGCCCGGCCGGCTGAAGCGGTCGTTGATGCGCTGGGTGACCTGAAGAATGCGCTCCTGGAACACGCGGTACTCCTCCAGCGACGAGCGTGTGGGCGCCGCCACCTGCACGAAGGCGAACTCGCCGATGCACTCGGGGTGCTTGATGAGCAGGTTCTCCACCGCATGCAGCCGCTCCAAGATGCCCTTGGTGTAGTCGAAGCGGTCCACGCCGATGGCCAGCTTGAGCTTGGGATGAAAGCCCATGCGCGCATAGACCCGGGCCCGGCACACCGCAGCCGGCGGCACGCTCAGGGTCTCTTCCAGGCTCGGCCAGGCGATGGAGATCGGGTAGCTCTCGATCAGCGTCTCGTCGGCCTGGTACGAGATGGTGGAGTGCTCGTGCTCAATGCGCGCTTCGAGGTTGCGGTCCACCGTCTCGATGAAGTTCTTGCAGTGAAAGCGCGTGTGGAAGCCCAGGATGTTGCTGCCCAGCATGCCCTGCAGCAGCTCCTGCCGCCACGGGCAGATGCTGAACGACTCCGGGTTGGGCCAGGGGATGTGCCAGAAGGTGATGATGGTGGCGCGCGGCAACTTGGCGCGCACCATGGCCGGCAGCAAGGCGAAGTGGTAGTCCTGCACCAGCACGATGGGGTCTTCGCCGCGGGCCTCGGCCACCACCGCGTCGGCGAAGCGCTGGTTGACCTCGCGGTACTTGCGCCAGTCGGACTCGCGGAACACCGGCCGCACGTGCGCCACGTGGCACAGCGGCCACAGTCCTTCGTTGGCGAAGCCGTAGTAGTAGCCCTGCTCTTCTTCCGGCGTGAGCCAGATGCGACGCAGCAGGTACTCGGGGTGGCCAGGGGGGACTCTCACGCGGTCGTGTGCGTCGACCGACCCGCGGTCGGCGTCGCCGCTGCCGTGCGCGATCCAGGTGCCGGAGCAGGCACGCATCACCGGCTCAACGGCCGTCACCAGGCCGCTCGCCGGCTGCTCGACCACCACGCCCTCGGGTGTCTTGATGTGGATGTAGGGCTCGCGGTTCGACACGACGATCACCTGGTCGCCGCGTAATTGCGTCTGCAACAACGACCGGAGTCGGTCAGGATTCCACTCCTCGTCGCTGCCCAGCGCGCGTCGGTACTGGTCTTCCAGATCGCGCAGGCGCGCCCGCACGTCGGCCGCCAGCGGGGCCAGTTCGGGCGGCGCACTGCCTTCGGCCATCGGCCGCAGCAGGCCCTCGCCTCGCAGGATCGAGCGCATGCCCTTCACCCAGCCGTGCCAGCTGAGCTGCGCCACCACCATGGTGATGAGTGCCATCGTCACGCCCAGTGCCACGATCAGCAGGATGAGGTAGCGGCGCGTGTCCTGGCTGCGGCGGTCGATGAAGCTCAGGTCATGCAACAGGATCAGGTCACCGATGTGGCGGCCCTGGTTGTCCACCGGGTACAGGCCCACTTGCAGCGCCCCGCCCGAGAGGCGCAGCAACGGCTCCTTCGAGGTGGCGGTCTGCTGTGCGGTGCGGCAGTCGAGCGTCTTGGGGTAGTTGCCGGTGTGCTGCAGCAGGCGGCCGTCTTCCGCGCACAGGCCCACCGCCACCAGGCGCTCGTCTTGCACAGCCCGGTTGAGCAAGGATTGCACGCGGCCGTCCCGGCCTTGCTGCAAGGCGTCCTCGATGGAATCGGACAGCGCACTGGCGACGAGCGCCCCGCGCATGTTGAGATCACGCGCAAACCAGCGCAGCGTCAGCCGGTCCATCAAGGGGAGAGCGATGTACGCCGCTGCGGTCAGGGTCAGAACCAGAGGCACGAGAAACCTCAGTTGCAGGCGCAGTGTTTTCAACGAGACCAGATCTTGCAGCAGGGGAATCCTTTCAGAAGAACCGAGGAACCACCCGCCTTGAGTGCAAATCCCATTCCAATGAAGCGACACGCCTCTCTCGACCTCGGTGTGATTGGCAACTGCGCCGTCAGCGCGCTCGTCGACACGCAAGGACGCATCGGCTGGTGCTGCTGGCCGCGCTTCGATGGCGACCCGATCTTTCATTCCCTGCTCAATTCGACAGAAGCTCTTGCCGATGCCGGCAGTTTTTCCATCGAACTGGAGAAGCTCGCGCGCAGCGAGCAGGCCTACGACGCCGGCACGGCCATCCTGCGAACCCGGCTCTTCGACAGCGAGGGGAGCGCTGTCGAGATCACCGACTTCGCGCCCCGCTTCTTTCACCGGGACCGCGTCTTCCGCCCCGCGCAGATCGTGCGCCGCGTGCGCGTGCTGGCGGGCCGCCCGCGCATCCGCATCGCCGTGCAGCCGCTCAGCCGCTGGGGCACTGTCTCGCCGGTCCTCACGCATGGCAGCAACCACATCCGCTACGTCAGCCCCGAGCAGACGCTGCGGCTCACCACCAACGCACCGCTCACCTACATCGGCCACGAGAACTGGTTCGCGCTGCAGGTGCCGATCAGCCTGCTGTTCGGTCCCGACGAAACGCTGGCCGGCGGCATCGAGGAGACCGCGCGCGACTTCGAGGAGCAGACCTCGCTCTACTGGCGCACCTGGACGCGCCGCCTCGCCTTGCCGCTCGAATGGCAGGACGCGGTGATCCGCGCCGCCATCACGCTCAAGCTGTGCCAATTCGAGGACACCGGCGCCATCATCGCGGCCATGACCACCAGCATCCCCGAAGCGCCACACAGCCAGCGCAACTGGGACTACCGCTACTGCTGGCTGCGCGACGCCTTCTTCGTCGTGCGTGCGCTCAACAGCCTCTCCGAAGTGGGCACGATGGAGGAGTACCTGCGCTGGCTCAACGACGTGATGCGCGGCGCGAGCGGTGGCCACGTGCAACCGCTCTACGGCATCGGCCTCGAGAAGAACCTGCCCGAGAGCATGCTCACGCACCTGGCCGGCTACCGCGGCATGGGCCCGGTGCGCGTGGGCAACCAGGCGGCCGAGCACTTCCAGCACGACGTGTACGGCAACATCGTGCTCGGCGCGGCCCAGGCCTTCCACGACCACCGCCTCTTCCGTCGTGCCGACGAGAACGACTTCACCCTGCTCGAACGCATGGGCGAGCAAGCCTGGAGCTTGCACAACCAGCCCGACGCCGGCATGTGGGAGCTGCGCACGCGTTCGCGCATCCACACCTCGTCGTCCCTCATGTGCTGGGCCGCCTGCGACCGCCTGGCCAAGATCGCGCGCACGCTGGGTGCGGTCGAGCGTGCCGCGTTCTGGGGTGGGCGCGCCACCGTCATCCGCGACACCATCCTCGCCCATGCCTGGAGTGACACGCGCCAGGCCTTCGTCGAGAGCTTCGGCGGCAAGGACCTCGACGCCAGCGTGCTGCTGATGGCCGAGGTGGGCTTCATCGACCCGCGCGACCCGCGTTTCGTGAGCACCGTCGACGCCCTGGAGCACACGCTGTGCGACGGCCCCTTCATGCGCCGCTACGAGGCCCCCGACGACTTCGGCCTGCCCGAGACGGCCTTCAACGTCTGCTCGTTCTGGCGCATCGACGCGCTCGCGCGCATCGGCCGCACCGCGCAGGCACGCGAGATCTTCGAAGCGCTGCTGGCCAGCCGCAACCACCTGGGCCTGCTGTCCGAAGACCTGCACACGAGCACGGGCGAGCTGTGGGGCAACTTCCCGCAGACCTATTCGATGGTGGGCGTGATCAACGGCGCGGTGCGGCTGTCGGCGCCGTGGGACACGGTGGTTTAGCCCGCTATCGCTCGCACAGGCCCTTGAGCACGGCCAGCGCCTTCGGCCAGGTCTCCTGCATGTACTGCTCCCACTCCGGCGCGGTGTCGAGGGCCACGCTCAGCTGGCAGCCGCCGGGGATGTCGGCGAAGCGGTAGTTCTCATAGGCCGGCGCCCAGGCACGGACCTTCTCGCTCGTCGTGTCTTCGACGCCCTTCTCGAACATGCCGAGGTGGCGGATCGAGACGTACTCGTTGGGAATGTTCTCGGCGATCTCGGCCGTCATCCCGTCACCAGACGGGGCCAGGAACCGGATCTTCGCCCCCTTGTCCCACGAGCCCTCGTAGTAGGAGCCTTCGCAGAACGCGGCGGTCCAGGCCTTGTAGGTGTCCGGCGCGAGCATCGTCGTCCAGACCCGGGGCCGCGGCGCCTTGATCGCGATCTCGAACTTCAGTGTCTTCATGGGCCATCTCCTGGATTGCTGCGCCGGAGCCCTCCTCCGGCGCCTCTGTCTCACGACGAATGACGGTGCCACGAATCGACAACATGGCGGCAGAAACCCTGACCCCCTGCTGGCAATGGCGCCCAAGGGCTCAGGCGAGTACCGGCTGGCGACCTGCCCGGCGCAGGCAAACGAACTGCAGCTCCGCGAACACCAGCACCGCCACGATCTGCACACCGAGGAGGGCCTGTCCCCAGGTTGTGGGCGCGAAGCCAGCACCGAAGGCGATCAACCCGCAATCCGCCGCCCAGACCACGTTGCCCAGCACCAGCACCCACATCACCGCACGGGGCAGCCGCTCGCGCCTCGACAGCCAGGCCAGCGCGGCGGCGTAACCGAAGAGGAACAGGCCCGCCGGCAGCAGCAGCGAGCCTGGCAGGCCGAGCAGCGCCTGCAGCGCCGCTCCGCCCAGCACCATCACCGCCCCGGCGGCGGCACTCACGCCGGCATCGGCCAGCAGCACGTTGCGAACGAATCGGGAGACAAGGACTTGGGACATGGTGAGCTCCTGAGTTGGCAGCCGCCGCAACAGGCGACGGCATGGCCGCATGGTCGGCAGGCGCCGGTGCAGCGTCCATGACCTGGCAGGTCATGGGCGGACTGACGGGCCTGCGCTATGGTTGCCGCCATGCACACCGCCCTCGCCTCCTCGCCCCCGCCCGTCGGTGCCCTGCTGCGCGAATGGCGGCAGCGCCGCCGCCTGAGCCAGCTCGACCTCGCGCTCGATGCCGACATCTCCACACGCCACCTGAGCTACATGGAGAACGGCCGCGCCACGCCCAGCCGGGCCATGGTGCTGCACCTGGCGGAGCAGCTGGAGGTGCCGCTGCGCGAGCGCAACACGCTGCTCGCCGCCGCGGGTTACGCGCCGCTCTACCCCGAACGCAAGCTCGACGATCCCGCGCTGCAGGCCGCACGCGCCACGGTAGAGCAACTGCTCAAGGCGCACGAGCCGCACCCCGCGCTCGCGGTCGACCGGCACTGGAACATGCTCGCGCACAACCCATCGCTGCTGCTGCTGATGCAGGGCATCCCGCCCGAGTTGCTGCAGCCGCCGGTGAACGTGCTGCGCCTGAGCCTGCACCCGCAAGGCGTGGCGCCCAAGATCGTCAACCTGCTGGCCTGGCGCGACCATCTGTTCGAGCGGCTGCGCCACCAGATCACGGTCAGCGCCGACCCGGTGCTGGCCGCGCTGCTGAAGGAGCTGCAGGGCTACCCGGTGCCTGCCGATGCCGAGCAGCACGAACCGATCGCCGGCAACGCCGTGGCAGTGCCCTTGAAGATCCGCTCCTCGGTGGGCGTGCTGTCGTTCCTGAGCACGACCACTGTCTTCGGCACACCCATCGACATCACGCTCTCCGAGCTGGCGCTGGAGACCTTCTTCCCCGCCGACGAGTTCACCACCCAGGCGCTGCGTCACCTGAGTGACGGACAGAAGGCGGCCCAGCAGCCATAACGGCCGCACTGCAAAGGGAGACTGCACATGACCACCACCATCGCGCAACGCATCTGCCCGGTCTGCGAAGCCTGCTGCGGGCTCGACGTCCACGTCGAGAGCGGCAAGGTGATCGCCATCCGCGGCCAGGAAAGCGACGGCTTCAGCAAGGGCTACCTGTGCCCCAAGGGCGTGGCCCTCAAAGACCTGCATGAAGACCCCGACCGCCTGCGCACGCCGCTGATCAAGCGCAACGGCGCCTTCGTCGAAGCGACGTGGGACGAAGCCTTCGCCGAGATCGAGCGCCGCCTGCTGCCCCTGCGCGCCGCACACGGCAACGACGCGGTGGCCGTGAGCGTGGGCAACCCCGCCGGCCACAAGTTCGGCTTCATGCTCTACCTGGGCCGCATGCTGAAGGCGCTGGGCTCGAAGAACGTCTTCTCGGCCTCCACGCTCGACCAGATGCCCAAGCAGCTCTCCAGCGGACTGATGTTCGGCAGCTGGTTGACGATTCCCGTGCCCGACATCGAGCGCTGCGACTTCCTGCTGATGCTGGGTGCCAACCCGATGGCCAGCAACGGCAGCCTGTGGACGGTGCCCGACTTCCGCGGCAAGGCCAAGGCGATGCACGCACGCGGCGGCAAGCTGGTGGTGGTGGACCCGCGCCGCACCGAGACGGCCGAGATCGCCGACCGGCACCTGCCCATCCGCCCCGGTGGCGACGCCTACCTGATGCTGGGCATGGTGCACACGCTGTTCGACGAAGGCCTGGTCAAGCTGGGCCGGCTGGCCGAGCACGTGGCCGGCGTCGGCGAACTGCGCGCCGCCGTGCAAGCCTTCTCTGCCGACGTGGTGGCCGCGCGCTGCGGCATCCCCGCCGACACCATCCGCAGCCTCGCGCGCGAACTGGCGCAGGCCGAGCGCGCTGCCGTCTACGGCCGCATGGGCACCTGCGCGCAGAGCTTCGGTTCGCTGGCGAGCTGGCTGATCGACGTGCTGAACGTGCTCACCGGCCACCTCGACGAGCCCGGCTGTGCCATGTTCCCCAAGGCCGCCGCGTTCTCGGCCAACACCGAAGGCAAGCCCGGCACCGGCAAGGGCGTGGCCACCGGCCGCCACCGCTCTCGCGTCAGCGGGGCGCCCGAAGTATTCGGCGAGTTCCCCATGGGCTGCCTGACCGAAGAGATCGAAACACCCGGCCCGGGCCAGGTGAAGGCGCTCATCACCATCGCCAGCAACCCGGTGCTGTCCGCACCCAATGGTGAACGCCTCGCCAAGGCACTGGACCAGCTCGACTTCATGCTGAGCCTGGACATCTACCTGAGCGAGACCTCGCGCCATGCCGACGTGATCCTGCCCGGCCTCTCGCCGCTGGAAGACAGCCACTACGACGTGGCGCTGCCGGCCTTCCAGTACCGCAACTACGTGCGCTACAGCGGGCCGGTGCTGCCGGCGCCGCCAGGGCATCTGCGCGACTGGGAGATGCTGGTGAAGCTGATCGGCATCGCGCAGGGCAAGGGCGCGGGCGTGGACGCTCAGCAGCTCGACGACGCCATGCTGGCTGCCGAACTGGAGCGCAGCTTCGGCGAACGCGCCGGGGCGGTGATGGCCGAGATATCGCATCACACCGGCCCTGAGCGCCGGCTCGATCTGTCGCTGCGGAACGGGCCCTACGGGCTCACGCTCGACAAGGTGAAGGCCAGCGTCGGCGGCATCGACCTCGGCCCGCTGCAGCCGCGCGTGCCCGAGGTGCTGCGCACGCCCAGCGGCAAGATCGAACTCGCACCGCCCTCATTGATCGCCGACGTGGCGCGCGCCGTGCAATCGCTGGCCGAGCCCGCGCCCGCGATGGTGATCGTCGGCCGCCGCCACGTGCGCTCCAACAACAGCTGGATGCACAACCTGCCGCTGCTGGCCAAGGGGCCATTCCGCTGCACGGCGCTGGTTCACCCGGCGGATGCGCAACGCCTGGGCCTGGTCGACGGCGCCACCGCGCGCATCGCACGCGGCGCGGGCAAGGCCATCGAAGCGCAGGTGGAGGTCAGCGACACCATCATGCAAGGCGTGATCAGCCTGCCGCACGGCTGGGGCCACAACCTGCCGGGCTCGCAACTGGGCGTGGCCGCCGAGCGGCCGGGCAGCAACCTCAACGCGGTGCTCGACGAAGACCTGCGCGACCCGCTCTCGGGCAACGCCGTGCTGGGTGGTGTGGCGGTGGAGGTGTCGGCGGCTTAGGGCCTGTTTGTCATCCCGGCGAAGGCCGGGATCCACCGCCGGCACGGCATGGCCTCGTGCCGCGGTTCGATGGTGGTTCAGTGGATCCCGGCCTTCGCCGGGATGACTCTTTAGCGGCCCACCTCCGCATACTGCGCCGCATTGCTGCGCAGCCACTCGCGCGAGAGCGCATCGTCTTGCTGGCGCGGGTGGAAGTCGGCCTTGAAGTAGGCGCGCCAGGGCTTGTAGGTGCAGCGCACCAGGCCGTGCTTGCCGAACAGGTAGCGCGCCGCACTCACCCAGGTGCTGGGGCGGAACAGGTCACCGTCGTGCCAGAGGTTGCGCACGGTCTGGCGCAGCACGTCGCTGAGGAAAAGCGTGGTCACGTTGCGGAACCACTTGACCCGCCACTCGTGGTTGCCACCCAACGCCTGGTACATGTCGAAGGCGGTGCTGCGGTGCTCGGACTCTTCGGAGGCGTGCCACATCCACATGGTGCGCAGGCGGGGCTCGGCGCCTTCAAGCGCCTCGGGGTGGGCCAGCATCCATTCGGCCAGGATGGCGGTGAAGTGCTCGGTGGCGGCCGTGGCGGCCACCAGGTGGCGCGCGTCGACCTGGTCGAAGACTGGCGTGCGCTTCTCGATGCGCTGCTCCCATGTGTTGGCGTAGCCCAGCTTGTCGAGGTGGCCGTTGAACAGCGAATGGATGCGCCGGTGCGTCGCCTCCTGGCCGATGAAGCCCTGCACCTCGACGGCCAGTTGCTCGCGCTTGTCTTCAGGCAACTGCTTCATGCCGGCGCGCAACGAGTCGATGAAGAACTGCTCTCCCACCGGGAAGCTCATGGACAAGGCGTTGAACAAGGCCGTGCGGAACGCGTCGCCACCGGCCCAGCGGCGCGGGATGGGCGTTTCGAGGTCGATCAGCAGGCGGCGCACAACAAGGTCGGTCACGGCAAGGCTCCTGGAAACACTTGGTACGGCTCAGTACCGGTTCTGCCAATGTGCATGCCGCATGTGGTACTGTCAAGTACCATTTTTGACCCTGCCCCGGTCATACCGCATGCCCACCCCTGCCGCCAAGCCCAACGACCACCGCCACCGCCTGCTCGACGCCATGGCCGATGCCGTGGCGCACAAGGGCTATGCCGACACCACCATCGCCGACCTCGCGGCCCGCGCGCGGGTGTCTCGCCGCACCTTCTACGAGCACTTCGGCAGCAAGGAGGAGTGCCTGATCGCGCTCTACGAAGCGGCCAGCCGGCAGGCGCTGTCGGTGTTGCGCGATGCCATCGACCCAAAGCACGACCCGCTCACCCAGGCCGAGCGTGCGCTGGGCGCGTATCTCGCCACCATGGCCAGCAACCCGGTGCTGCTGAAGACGCTGTTCATCGCCATCCTGGGCCTGGGAAGAGACGGGCTCCAGGCGCGTCGCCGCGTCAACCAGCAGCTGGCCGACCTGATCCTGGAGCTGATCAACCGCCCCGGCGAGAAGAAGCGCAAGCCGCTGCCGCCGGCGCTCGCGATGAGCATCGTGGGCGGCATCAACGAGCTGGTGCTGGAGCTGATCGAGCAGGACCGCATCGGCGAACTCACCTCGCTCACCGACACCACGGCGCTCTTCGTGCGCGCCGTGGTCGATGGCGTGCGCTGACGCCCAGCCTCAGGGCTGCTTCGCCAGTTGCGCCTTGGCGAAGCCGGCCACCTGCTTGTAGCGGGCGGAGATGCCTTCCAGCTCCTCGCGCGGCATCACGTCGTGGATGTGCGCAAAGCCCTGCGGCGCGCGCTGCTCGGCGATGGCCATCACCTGCTCGGGGCCGTTCTGGCGGTTGAGCAGCACGATGTTGGCCGTCTTGGGCAGGCGCTCGGCCTCGTAGGCGTCGAAGGCGGCGTCGATGCCTGGCTGCTCGGCCAGCGCGTCGGCCAGGCTGCGTGCATCCAGGATGGCCTGCGAGGCGCCGTTGGAGCCGATGGGGTACATCGGGTGCGCCGCATCGCCCAGCAGCGTGACGCGGCCCTGCTTCCAGTGCGGCAGCGGGTCGCGGTCGACGAGCGGGAACTCGTACACCGCCGAGGCGCCGCGGATCAGCGCCGGGATGTCGATCCACGGCCACTTCCAGCTGTCGAAGGGCTGGGCGAAGACGCTGATGTCGACCTCGCGGTTCCAGTCGGTGCGCGATGGCGTCTCGCCCGGCACCGACAGCTCGGCGATCCAGTTGATGCGCGAGCGGCCCTGCTCGGCCAGCTTGCGCGAGATCGGGTAGGCGACGAACTTCACGTCGGGGTGACCGGCCATGAACATCGAACGGCCGTCCCCGAAGGGTTCGCCCTCGGTGATGGCACGCCACAGCACGCGCTGGCCGTAGCGCGGCGGGCCTTCGTTGGGCCACATCTGCCTGCGGGCAGCGGAGTGGATGCCGTCGGCCGCGACCAGGGCATCTGCTTCGATGACGACAGCTCGGCCATCGGCGAGGCGGTTGAACGAGGCCTGCACCTTGTTGCCGATGTTCTCGAAGCCGGTCAGCTGATGGCCCAGCACCACGCGCTGCGCCCCCAGGCGGCGCAGCACCGCATCGAGCAGGATCATGTGCAGCTCGCCGCGGTGGATGGAGTACTGCGGCACCGGGTAACCCGCCGCCACGCCGCGCGGCTCGCTCCAGATCGTCTGGCCGAACTTGTTGTAGTAGGTGAGCGAGGCCGTCTCGATGGCGGTGGCGGCCAGCGCCTCCTGCAGGCCCAGCTCGGCGAGTTCCTTCACCGAATGCGGCAGCAGGTTCACACCCACGCCCAACGGGCGCAGCTGCGAGGCGGCCTCGTACACGGTGCAGGGGATGCCGCGCTGGTGCAGCGCCAGGGCCAGGGTCAGGCCGCCGATGCCCCCACCGGCGATTGCAATCTCCATGGCCGTTCTCAGACGTCGAGCTTGAACAGCAAGGCCGCGCGGCGCTCGGCCTCGCCGTGGCCCACCAGCACCTTGGCCCAGGTGGGGCTGTTGGCGTCGCGTGTGGGCGTGAGGCCCTTGGTCATCACGGCGACCTCTTCCGAGCCGGCGTCGATGTCGTTCACGTGGGCGAACGCGCCGTCGTAGAGCTTGGCGACCATCGCGCCATCGGATTCGATCAGAACCAGGTACTTGACCGGCGTCTTGTGCATCTCGTCTGTCTCCCGTTGCTTCGAGTTGTCAGTCGGCCCAGCGGCGCGCGTTGTGGAACATCTGCATCCAGGGGCTTTGCTCGCTCTTGTCGCCCGAGGTCCAGCTCATCAGCACGTTGCGGAACACGCGCTCGGGGTGCGGCATCAGCACGGTGAAGCGGCCGTCGGGCGTGGTCACCGAGGTCAGGCCGTCGGGGCTGCCGTTGGGGTTGAACGGGTAGGCCTCGGTGGGCGCACCGCTGTGGTCGACGAAGCGCATCGCGCGGTGCACGGCTTTCGCGTCGCCGCGCTGCGAGAAGTCGGCGAAGCCCTCGCCATGCGCCACGGCGATGGGCATGCGGCTGCCGGCCATGCCTGTGAAGAAGATCGACGGGCTCTCCAGCACCTCGACGAGGCTCAGGCGGGCCTCGAACTGCTCGCTCTTGTTGCGGGTGAACTTGGGCCAGGCCTGCGCGCCGGGGATGATGGGCGAGAGCGCCGCCATCATCTGGCAGCCGTTGCACACGCCCAGCGCGAAGGTGTCGGTGCGCTGGAAGAAGGCGGCGAACTGCTCGGCCAACACCGGGTTGAACATCACCGAGCGGGCCCAGCCTTCGCCGGCACCCAGGGTGTCGCCGTAGCTGAAGCCGCCACAGGCGATGAAGCCCTGGAACTGGTCGAGTCGCGCGCGGCCGGTGTGCAGGTCGCTCATGTGGACGTCGAAGGTATCGAAGCCCGCCTGGTCCATCGAGTAGCTCATCTCGACGTGGCTGTTGACGCCCTGCTCGCGCAGGATGGCCAGCTTGGGCCGGCGCGTGACGACGGCGGGCGCCTCGGGCTTGAAGCTGAGGTGCACGTGCAGGCCGGGGTCATCGGCCTGGCCCGCGGCGGCGTGCTCGGCATCGGCGCAGACCGGGTTGTCGCGCAGTGTCGCGATGCGCCAGCTCACCTCGTCCCAGGCCTGGTGCAGCTCGCGCAGCGGCGCGCTGAAGATGGGCTTGGCATCGCGCCACACCTCGACCACGCCCTTGTCGTTGGGCTTGCCGACGAAGTGGCTGTGCTTGCTCAGGCCGTGCTCGCGCAGCGTCTGCATCACCTCGTTGCGCTGCGCGGTGGGCACCTGGATCACGGCGCCCAGCTCCTCGTTGAAGAGCGCGCGCAGGCTCAGCTCGGCGCGACGTGCGCTGACCTGGCCAGCCCAGTTCTTGGAGTCGCCGTACTCGGCGCGGCTGTCGCTGATGCCGTCGCCTTCGGTGACCAGCATGTCGATGTTGAGGCTGACGCCCAGGTGGCCGGCGAAGGCCATCTCGCAGGCGGATGCCCACAGGCCGCCATCGCTGCGGTCGTGGTAGGCCAGCAGCTTGCCTTCGCTGCGCAGCTGGTTGATGGCATCGACCAGCGCCTTGAGCTGCTGCGGTTCGTCGAGGTCGGGCACCTCGTTGCCGAACTGGTTCAGCACCTGGGCCAGCATCGAGCCACCCATGCGGTTCTTGCCGTTGCCGAGGTCGATGAGGATCAGTGTGGTGTCGCCCGCCTGCAGCTGCGGCGTGAGCGTGGGCCGCACGTCGGCCAGCGTGGCGAAGGCCGAGACGATCAGGCTCACCGGGGCGGTGACCTGCTTGGCCTGGCCGTCGTCGCTCCAGCGGGTGCGCATCGACAGGCTGTCCTTGCCGACCGGCACGCTGATGCCGAGCGCGGGGCAGAGCTCCATGCCCACCGCCTTCACGGTGTCGTACAGCGCCGCGTCTTCGCCCGGCTCGCCGCAGGCGGCCATCCAGTTGCAGCTGAGCTTGACGCGTGGCAGCTCGATGGGCGCGGCCAGCAGGTTGGTGATGGCTTCGCCCACCGCCATGCGGCCCGAAGCCGGCGCATCGAGTGCGGCCAACGGTGTGCGCTCGCCCATGCTCATGGCCTCGCCGCGGAAGCCGCTGTAGTCGGCCAGCGTGACGGCCACGTCGGCCACCGGCACCTGCCAGGGGCCGACCATCTGGTCGCGGTGGTTGAGGCCGCCGACGGTGCGGTCGCCGATGGTCACCAGGAAGCGCTTGCTGGCCACGGTGGGGTGGCGCAGCACGTCGAAGGCCACCTTCTCCAGCGGCACGTCGTTGAGGTCGAGCGCCGGCAGCGTGCGCGTCACGCGCTGCACCTGGCGGTGCATCTTGGGCGGCTTGCCGAGCAGCACCTCCATCGGCATGTCGATGGGGCGGTCGTCGGAGCCGGGTTGATCCAGCGTGAGCTGCTTCTCGTCGGTCGCAACGCCCACGATCGCGAAGGGGCAGCGCTCGCGCTCGCACATGGCCTGGAACAGCGGCAGCGCGTCGGCGCGCACGGCCATCACGTAGCGCTCCTGGCTCTCGTTGCACCAGATCTCCTTCGGCGCCAGGCCACTCTCTTCCAGCGGCACCTTGGAGAGGTCGAAGCGCGCGCCACGCCCCGCGCCGTCCACCAGCTCGGGGAAGGCGTTGGAGATGCCGCCGGCGCCCACGTCATGGATGGCGAGGATGGGGTTGATGTCGCCCAGCGCCCAGCAGTGGTTGATGACCTCCTGCGCACGGCGCTGGATCTCGGGGTTGCCGCGCTGCACCGAGTCGAAGTCGAGCGAGGCCGCGTTGGCACCAGCCGCCATCGAACTCGCCGCGCTGCCGCCCATGCCGATGCGCATGCCGGGGCCGCCCAGTTGCACGAGCAGCGTGCCGGCGGGGAACTCGATCTTCTTCGTCTGCGAGTCGGAGATGGAGCCCAGGCCGCCCGCGATCATGATGGGCTTGTGGTAGCCACGCACCTGGTCGCCGACCTGCTGCTCGTAGACGCGGAAGTAGCCGCCCAGGTTGGGCCGGCCGAACTCGTTGTTGAAAGCCGCGCCGCCCAGCGGGCCGTCGACCATGATCTGCAAGGGGCTCGCGATGTGCTCGGGCTTGCCGTAGCGCAGCTGCTCCCAGGGCTCATTTGTGCCGGGCAGGTAGAGGTTGGACACGCTGAAGCCGGTCAGGCCCGCCTTGGGCTTGGAGCCGCGGCCGGTGGCGCCTTCGTCGCGGATCTCGCCACCCGCGCCTGTGGAGGCGCCCGGAAAGGGCGAGATCGCCGTCGGGTGGTTGTGCGTCTCCACCTTCATCAGCACGTGCACCGTCTCGTTGCGCGCGCCGTACTGCGGCGCGTTGGTGTAACCCTGCGGCAGCCAGCGCTGCGTGGGGCCGCCTTCCATCACCGAGGCGTTGTCGCTGTACGCGATGACGGTGTGCTGCGGCGCGAGCTGGTGCGTGTTGCGAATCATCTGGAACATGGAGCGTTCCTGCGCCACGCCGTCGATGGTGAACTGCGCGTTGAAGATCTTGTGCCGGCAGTGCTCGCTGTTGGCCTGCGCGAACATCATCAGCTCCACGTCGGTGGGGTTGCGCCTGAGGCCGGTGAAGGCGTTGACCAGGTAGTCGATCTCGTCGTCGCTCAGCGCCAGGCCAAACTCGGTGTTGGCCGATTCCAGTGCGGCGCGGCCGCGGCCCAGCACGTCCACGTGCGCCATGGGCTTGCCGGGCTGCTCGTCGAACAGGTGGGCGGCATCGTCGCGGGCGAGCAGCACGCTTTCGGTCATGCGGTCGTGCAGCAACGCGGCGGCGGCTTGCAGCTCGTCGGCGCTCAGCGCCTTGCTGCCGCCCAGCAGGCCGCTCTTGAGCGTGAGGCGGAACTCGGTGACCCGCTCCACCCGCTTGATGGCAAGGCCGCAGTTGTGGGCGATGTCGGTGGCCTTGGAGGCCCACGGTGACACCGTGCCCAGGCGCGGCGCCACGACGATCAGCGCGCCATCGGCCGGGCCGGTGTAGGCGTCGCCATAGCGCAGCAGGGCGGCCAGCTTGTCGTTGCCGGCGGCATCGAGCGGGGATTCGCTCCACACCCAGTGCACGTGCCGGGCGTGGACGCCGGTGATGCGGGGGCTGACCGCCTGAAGCCGGGGAAGCAAGGCCTGGGCACGGAAGGCGGACAAGGCGTTGCCGCCCTCGAAATGCAGCAAATGCTTGGGGGTGGAAGTCACGCTGGGGCTCGGTGCGGTTTGAGGGGTGGCCCGGCCGGATGTAGGGCCTGGGCGGTGGAAACCCGGCATTTTACGGGGCCGGTGAGATAATTCCGACCTATGACGATCACGATCAAAACCGCCC
>NZ_DASSRA010000141.1:0-7911 GCF_035702065.1 Rhizobacter sp. | reverse complement strand
GACGGCACGCTCGACCTCAACGGCTGGGTCACCCTCACCAACCGCAGCGGCACGGCTTACCCCAACGCCCGGCTGCAGCTGGTGGCGGGCGACGTGAACCGGGTGAAGGAAGACATGCGCCTGCTCGCACGCCGAGAGAAGGCGATGATGGCGGCCCCCGCGTCGGTGGCGGCCGACATGCAGCAGGAGGCGCTCTTCGAGTACCACCTCTACACCCTGGGCCGCCCCACCACACTGGCCGACAACCAGACCAAGCAGGTCGCCCTGCTCAACGCCAGTCGCGTGCCGGTGGTGAAGGAGTTGCTGCTGCAGGGCAGCGACTATTACTACCGTTCCAGCGTGGGCGACATCGGCCAGAAGATGAAGACCGGCGTGTTCGTGGAGTTCGGCAACCGCGAGAGTTCGCGCCTGGGCCTGCCCATGCCCAAGGGCGTGGTGCGCGTCTACAAGCGGGACAGCGCCGGCAACGCGCAATTCGTCGGCGAGGACCGCATCGACCACACGCCCAAGAACGAGAAGGTGCGCCTGAAGCTGGGCGAGGCCTTCGACGTGACGGCCGACAAGAAGCAGACCGACTTCCGCCGCCGCGAGCCCAACAACAAGGCCAGCTACGTGGGCGAGAGCGCCTACGAGATCACGCTGCGCAACGCCAAGGCCGAGCCCGTCACGGTGACCGTGCGCGAGCCGGTGCCGGGCGACTGGACCATGCTCGACGAATCGCAGAAGCACACCAAGGTCGCCGCCGGCACGGCCGAGTGGAAGGTGGTGGTGCCGGCCGGTGGCAGCACCACGCTCAAGTACCGCGTGCTCGTGAGGTACTGAGGGCTTTGGCGGGAGGGGGCGGGGGGCGATCCGCTACAGTGGAATGACCCTGATTGCCCCGCTTTCCCATGACCATCGAAACCCAGCACGACGTCGAAGCACTGCAGCGCATCGGCCGCATCGTTTCCCTGGTGTTGCAGCACATGCTCGACGCCCTGGAACCCGGCATGACGACCCGCGAGCTCGACGCCATCGGCGCGCAGCTGCTGGCGCGGCACGGCGCGCGCTCGGCGCCGCAGCTCAGCTATGGCTTCCCGGGCGCCACCTGCATCAGCATCAACGAAGAGGCGGCGCACGGCATCCCGGGTGACCGCGTGATCCGCGCGGGTGACCTGGTCAACGTCGATGTGTCGGCCGAACTCGACGGCTACTTTGCCGATACCGGCGGGACGCGCGCCGTGCCGCCCGCCACCGCAGTGCAGACGCGCCTGTGCCACGCCACGCGCGAAGCGCTGAAGGCGGCCATGAAGCAGGCTCGGGCGGGTGCCCGCATCAACGCGATCGGCGGCGCGATCGAGCGCACCGCGCGGGCTTACCGTTTCAAGGTGATCGAGAACCTCGCCAGCCACGGCGTCGGGCGTGCGCTGCATGAAGAGCCGACGGAGATCCTCGGCTACCGTGACGTGCGAGACACGCGGGTGCTGCGCGAAGGCCAGGTCATCACCATCGAGCCGTTTCTCTCGACCCGCAGCCGCATCGTCGAAGAGGCGGCCGACGGCTGGACGCTGGTGGGTGCGCCCGGCAGCCTCTCGGCCCAGTACGAGCACACGATGATCATCACGCGGGGTGAGCCCATCGTGGTCACGACTCACTGACGACGCTGCCCGGCCCATGATCTACACCGCCAACTGCCTGTGCGAAGGCATCAAGTTCCGCATCACCGGCACGCTCGCGTCGATCCAGGTCTGCCATTGCTCGCAGTGCCGTCGGGCCCAGGGCACCCCGTTTGCCACCAACCTGCCCGTGGCCCGTGATGCTTTCCACCTCGACAGCGGCGCCGAGCTGCTGACCGAGTACGAGTCGTCGCCCGGCAAGAAGCGCGCTTTCTGCAGCCGCTGCGGCTCGCCGGTCTACAGCCGCCGCGACGAGATCCCCGAGACGCTGCGCATTCGCGCCGGATTGCTCAACGAGCCGCTGCCCGTGCGGCCGGTGGCGCACTTCTGCACTGCCAGCAAGGCGAACTGGTGGCCGATCGAAGACGGCCTGCCGCAGTTTCCCGAGGCCTTTGCGCCACAGCAGAACAGCTAGGCCGGCCATGCTCGACTTCGAAGCCCCGCCCGTCGAGTCGTCGCAGATGCGTCGCGCCGGCAAAGGCTTGCTGTCGCTCGCATTGATGGATGCGCGCAACCACACGCTGCGCTGGATGAGCGCGCTGGAGGCGGCGCTTACCGACCCGCCCTGGGGCGTGCCCATGCAAGCCGAGCTGAACCCGCCGCTGTGGTTGCTTGGCCACCTGGGCTGGTTCCAGGAGTACTGGATCTCGCGCAACGTGCAGCGCCAGCGCGGCGAGCAGGCCGACATCCATGCGCTGCGTCTCGCTTCCATCGACCCCTTTGCCGACGAGTGGTACGACCCCACGCTCGCACCCCACGGCGCACGCTGGCAGCTGCCGCTGCCGCACGCGCAGGCCACGCGCCAGTACCTGGCCGACACGCTGGAGACCACGCTCGAACTGCTGGAGCACGCGACGGACGACGACGACGCGCTGTACTTCTTCCGCCTGGCGCTGTTCCGCGAAGACATGCAGTGCGAAGCCTTTGCCGAGATGTCGCAAACGCTCGGCTTCGACGCCGGCCTGCTGCCGCTCTTGGGCACGCTGGCCACGCGCGATGCGCTGGCCTTCCCGGCCTCGCGCTGGACGCTAGGCACGCCGCCCGGCGGCTTCGCCTTCGACAACGAGCGCGGCGCGAACGAGCACACCGTGCCCGAGTTCGAGATCGACGCGCAGCCCGTGACCTGGGCGCAGTACTGCGAGTTCGTCGAAGACGGCGGCTATGACGAAGAGCACCTGTGGTCGCCTGAAGGCTGGGCGTGGGTGCAGCAGGAAGGCCGGCGCACGCCGCGCCATGTGGACCAGATGCGCCAGAGCGTGCTGCTGCAGCGCTTCGGCAAGCTCACCCGCGCGCCCATGACGCAGCCCGCCATGCACGTGAGCTGGTACGAGGCCGACGCCTGGTGCCGCTGGGCGGGCCGGCGCCTGCCGACCGAGCTGGAATGGGAGATGGCCGCGCACCAGGGCCTGAGCCGCGGCTTCCGCTACGGCCAGGTGTGGGAGTGGACGGCCGGGAGCTTCCGCCCCTACCCGGGCTTCGTGCCCGGCCCCGACCGCACGTATTCGCAGCCGCACTTCGGCACGCACAAGGTGCTGCGCGGTGCCTCCTTCGCCACGCGCGAGCGCATGCGCAACCCGAAGTTCAGGCGCTTCCTGATGCCGCAGCGTGACGACGTGTTCAGCGGGTTCAGGAGTTGTGCGCTTTAGGGCAACGCTGAACAAGTCCCTCGCGGACGGCGGCCCCTCGCTTTGGGCGGTCTGCGTCGCCTTGGAGCCTGGATCAGTAGGTTGAACGGCCGCCCGAGATGTCGAATACCGCGCCGGTGCTGAAGCCACAGTCCTCGCTCGCCAGCCAGCCGATCAGGGAAGCGAGTTCGTCGACCTCCAGGAAGCGGCCCATGGGGATCTTCGACAGCATGAAGTCGATGTGCTCCTGCGTCATCGAATCGAAGATCGGCGTCTTGGCAGCGGCCGGCGTCACCGCATTGACCAGCACACCCGTCTTCGCCAGCTCCTTGCCCAGCGACTTGGTCAGCGCGATCACACCGGCCTTCGACGCGCTGTAGTGCGCGGCGTTCGGGTTGCCTTCCTTGCCGGCGACCGACGCGATGTTGACGATGCGCCCATAGCCCGCCCCGATCATGTGGGGCAGCAGGCTGCGGCAGGTGAGGTAGCTGCCGGTCAGGTTGACCTCGATCACCTGCCGCCAGACCTCGGGGCGCAGCTCCCAGGTCTTGGCATTGCCGCCGGTGATGCCGGCGCTGTTGACCAGGATGTCGACGCGGCCATGCTGCGCCAGCGTCGTCTGCGTGGCGGCGTTCACCGAGGCCTCGTCGCTGACGTCGACCACGACCGTCGCCACGGGCCCCAGGGCGGCGAGCGACGCGCGGGCCTGCGCCAGCTGCGCTTCGTTGATGTCCCACAGCACCACCGCCGCGCCTGACCCCAGCATGCGCCGCGCCACGGCATGCCCGATGCCTTGTGCCCCGCCGGTGATGACGGCCACGCGTCCGTTCAGGTCCAGTGTGTTCATGCGCAAGGCCCGGTGGTTGAGGGTGCGCCGTACTCTACTCAGCGGCGGTCGCGCTGTGCAAGACCTCCGCAGACGCGCAGGCCGAAGCAGCGGACACCTCTGCATCAACCCGCGGCTTCAGGGGGCGTAGCGCACTGCCTGGTCACCGCGGCAGAAGCCGTAGAGATGCATGCCCGCCTGCCCGGCGATGTCCACCGCCAGCGTGGTGGGGGCGGAGATGGTGGCCAGCAGCGGCACGCCCAGGCGGGCGCACTTGCGCACCAGCTCGTAGCTGGCGCGGCTGGACATCAGCACGAAGCCGTCGTGGTTTGACAGCTTCGCCAGTGCACGTTGCCCGAGCAGCTTGTCGAGCGCGTTGTGGCGGCCCACGTCTTCCATCGCGTTGACGATGTCGCCGTCACGCGAGGCCCAGGCGGCAGCGTGGTGGGCGCCGGTCTGGGCATTGAGCGGCTGGTGCGCGGGCAATTGGGCGAAGGCGCGCAGCACGGTGGCGGGGGACAGCCCGGCCACCCAGGGCTGCGGCGGCAGCGCTTCGGGCACCAAGTCGAGCCGCGTCAGGCTGTCGATGCCGCACAGCCCGCAGCCGGTGCGCCCGACCAGGCTGCGCCGCTGCTCCTGCAGGCGCGCACCGGCACCCGAGCCGACTTCGATCTGCACCTCGATGCCGGACTCGCCTTCGATCACGTCGATGCCGCGGCATTCGTCGCGCGAGGCGAGCAGGCCTTCGGACAACGCGAAGCCCAGCGCGAACGCCTCCAGGTCGGCCGGCGTGGCCATCATCACGGCATGCGAGATGCCGTTGAAGACCAGCGCCACCGGCACCTCGGCGGCGATGCGGTCGAGCCGCGCTTCGCCGTTGCGATGAACCGGGACTTCGCGCGTGGGTTCCATCAGGCCAGTACGCTGCGGTGGCTGGTGATCGCGTGCAGCACCGCCGGGTGCAGGCCGCTGCCGCCCTGGCTGTCGATGTGCTCCAGCAGCTCGCGCCGCATGCGCGGCTCCCAGAACTTCTTGATGTGGACGGCGATGCCTTCCTCGGCCTCCACCGGGTCGGGCATGGACTCGAAGAAGTCGCCGATCTGGTTGGCCATCTTGACGAGGTGGTCGATGTTCATGGCGTTGCTGTCATTTGGCCCCTGCTTCCTGCGTGGCGGCGTGCAGCAGCTCCTGCTGCACGCGGTCGAAGCGGCTGTACTCCTGCTGCCAGGCCGAGGGCTGCATCACCGGCATCACCTGCACGGCGGTCACCTTGTACTCGGGGCAGTTGGTGGCCCAGTCGGAGTTGTCGGTGGTGATCACGTTGGCGCCCGACTCGGGGAAGTGGAAGGTGGTGTAGACCACCCCTGGTTGCATGCGCTCGGTGATCACCGCACGCAGCACCGTCTCACCGGCGCGGCTCTGGATGCCGACCCAGTCGTTCTCCTTGATGCCGCGCTCCTCGGCGTCGTGCGGGTGGATCTCCAGGCGGTCCTCGCTGTGCCACAGGTTGTTGGGCGTGCGCCGTGTCTGCGCGCCCACGTTGTACTGCGAGAGGATGCGCCCGGTGGTCAGCAGCAGCGGGAACTTGCGCGTGACCTTCTCGTCGGTGGCCACGTAGCGGGTGATCATGAAGCGGCCCTTGCCGCGCACGAACGCGGCCGTGTGCATCACCGGCGTGCCTTCGGGCGCGTCGTCGTTGCAGGGCCACTGCACGCTGCCCATCTTCTCGATCTTGTCGAAGCTCACGCCGCGGAAGGTGGGCGTGAGCGCCGCGATCTCGTCCATGATCTGCGAGGGGTGGGTGTAGTGCATCGGGTAGCCGAGCGCGTTGCTCAGCGCCACCGTCACCTCCCAGTCGGCCAGGCCGGCCTGCGGCGGCATCACCTTGCGCACACGCGAGATGCGGCGCTCGGCGTTGGTGAAGGTGCCGTCCTTCTCCAGGAACGAGGAACCCGGCAGGAACACGTGCGCGTACTTGGCCGTCTCGTTCAAGAACAGGTCTTGCACCACGATGCATTCCATGGCCATCAGCGCCTCGGCCACGTGCTGCGTGTTGGGGTCGGACTGCACGATGTCCTCGCCCTCGCAGTACAGGCCCTTGAAGCTGCCGGAAAGCGCTGCGTCGAACATGTTGGGGATGCGCAGGCCCGGCTCGGGTTGCAGCGTCACGCCCCAGGCGTCTTCGAAGGTGGTGCGGGTCGTGCTGTCCGACACGTGCCGGTAGCCCGGCAGCTCGTGCGGGAAGGAGCCCATGTCGCACGAGCCCTGCACGTTGTTCTGGCCGCGCAGCGGGTTCACGCCCACGCCTTCGCGGCCCACGTTGCCGGTGGCCATGGCGAGGTTGGCGATGCCCATCACCATGGTCGAGCCCTGGCTGTGCTCGGTGACGCCCAGGCCGTAGTAGATGGCCGCGTTGCCACCCGTCGCATACAGGCGGGCCGCGGCGCGCACCTCGGCCGCCGGCACGCCGGTCTCGGCCTGCATGGCCTCGGGCGAGTTCTCGGGGCGCGAGACGAACTCGCGCCAGTCGTTGAACGACTTGGGGTCGCAGCGTTCGGCCACGTAGGCTTCGTTCACCAGGCCCTCGGTGACGATCACGTGGGCCAGCGCGGAGATGATGGCCACGTTGGTGCCGGGCTTGAGCGCCAGGTGGTGCTCGGCGCGGATGTGCGGCGACTTCACGATGTCGATGCGGCGCGGGTCGACCACGATCAGCTTGGCGCCTTCACGCAGGCGCTTCTTCATGCGCGAGGCGAAGACCGGGTGGCCGTCGGTCGGGTTGGCGCCGATGACCATGATCACGTCGGCCTTCTCCACCGACTTGAAGGTCTGCGTGCCGGCCGAAGTGCCGTAGGTCTGCCCGAGGCCGTAGCCGGTGGGCGAGTGGCACACGCGCGCGCAGGTGTCGACGTTGTTGTTGCCGAAGGCGGCGCGCACCAGCTTCTGCACGAGGTAGGTCTCTTCGTTGGTGCAGCGCGAGGAGGTGATGCCACCGATGCTGTCGCGGCCGTACTTCTCCTGCAGGCGCTTGAACTCGCTGGCGGCGTGGCCGATCGCCACCTCCCAGCTGACCTCTTGCCAGGGGTCGGTGATCTTGGCGCGGATCATCGGCTTGGTGATGCGATCCTTGTGCGAGACGTAGCCCCAGGCGAAGCGACCCTTCACGCACGAGTGGCCCTCGTTGGCCTTGCCGTCCTTCCACGGCACCATGCGCACGACCTCGTTGCCCTTCATCTCGGCCTTGAAGGCGCAGCCCACGCCGCAGTAGGCGCAGGTGGTGATCACGCTGTGCTCGGGCTGGCCGAGCCAGATCACGCTCTTCTCCTGCAGCGTGGCGGTGGGGCAGGCTTCGACGCAGGCGCCGCAGCTCACGCACTCGCTTTCCATGAAGGGCTCGTCTTGCCCCGGCGACACGCGGCTGTCGAAGCCGCGGCCGCTGATGGTGAGCGCAAAGGTGCCTTGCGTCTCTTCACAGGCCCGCACGCAGCGGTTGCAGACGATGCACTTGCTCGGGTCGTAGCTGAAGTAGGGGTTGGACTCGTCTTTCTTGTCCTTCAGGTGGTTGGCCCCGTCGAAGCCGTAGCGCACGTTGCGCAGGCCGGTGACGCCGGCCATGTCCTGCAGCTCGCAGTTGCCGTTGGCGCTGCAGGTCAGGCAGTCGAGTGGGTGGTCGGAGATGTAGAGCTCCATCACACCCTTGCGCAGCTCCTGCAGCTTCGGCGATTGCGTGCGCACGTTCATGCCGGCCTCGGCCGGGGTGGTGCATGAGGCGGGGTAGCCCTTGCGGCCGTCGATCTCCACCAGG
>NZ_DASSRA010000140.1:0-7662 GCF_035702065.1 Rhizobacter sp. | reverse complement strand
CAACAACGCCTGTGCCGCGCTCGACGGGCGCGACGAGCGCCTGCTGCAGTGGATAACCGACAGCGGCGTGGCCGCCCTCATCGCCGACAACTATGCGGTGGAGGCCTACCCCGCGCGCGAGGCCGAAGGCGATGGCGCGCGCGCCGCGCTGCCGCTGCACGAGCACTGCCTCTTCAAGCTGGGCGTGCCGCTGGGCGAACTGTGGTTCCTGAGCGAGCTGGCGGGCTGGCTGCGCGCCCACAATCGTTCGCGCTGCCTGCTCACCGCACCGCCGCTGCGCCTGCCGGGCGCGGTGGGTTCCCCGGTCACCGCCGTGGCCACTGTCTGACCCTTCTTCTCACGCTTCCCATGGCCCCGATCGCTGCCCCCTTCGAGAACGACTACGGCGTCATCGCCGACCTGATCCGCAAGCACGCCAAGCGTGACCCTTCGCACCTGGCCGTCATCGACAAGACCGCGAGCGTCACCTACGCCCAGCTCGACGCGATGATGGACCGCGTGGCCGCCGCGCTGAAGCGCGATGGCGTCAAGCCTCAGCAGGCCATCGCCATCTGCGCCTACTCGTCGGTGCACTACGCGGCCATCTTCCTCGGCGCGCTGCGCGCCGGCGTGGTGGTGGCCCCGCTGGCTCCCGGGTCCACGCCCGAGCAGCTGCAGGGCATGCTGAAGGACGCCGACGCGAAGATCCTCTTCACCGAAGCCGCCATCGGCGAAGCGGTGAAGGCCGCCGAGGCGTTGCGCATCCCGCGCGTCTCGCTCGACGGCTCGCCCGTCGGGAAACAACTGGTCGACTGGGTTGCCCCCGCCGGCACCAAGTTCAAGGCCGTCACCCCCGAACCCGACTGGGCCTTCAACATCATCTATTCGTCGGGCACCACCGGCACGCCCAAGGGCATCGTGCAGCCGCACAAGATGCGCTGGGCCCACGTGCGCCGTGGCGGTGGCGCCTACCAGTACGGCCCCGGCGGCACCACCATCCTCGCCACGCCGCTCTACAGCAACACCACGCTGGTGGTGTTCTTCCCCACGCTGGCCTGGGGCGGCACGCTGGTGCTGATGCCCAAGTTCGACGCCAAGGCTTACCTCGAACTCGCGCAGAAGCACCATGCCACCCACACCATGCTGGTGCCGGTGCAGTACTCGCGCATCATGGCCGTGCCGGAGTTCGACACCTACGATCTCTCGTCCTTCAAGTTCAAGTTCTGCACCAGCGCGCCCTTCGGCGCCGCGCTCAAGGCCGACATCCTGAAGCGCTGGCCGGGTGGCCTGGTCGAGTTCTACGGCATGACCGAAGGCGGCGGCAGCTGCATCCTCGAAGCCCACACCTACCCGACCAAGCTGCACACCGTGGGCAAGCCGGCCGAAGGCCACGACATCCGCCTGATCGACGACAACGGCCAGGTCGTGCCGCAAGGCGAGATGGGCGAGGTGGTGGGCAAGAGCGTCTCGATGATGACCGGCTACCACCAGCAGCCCGGCAAGACGCGCGAGGCCGAGTGGTACAGCCCGGAAGGCGAGCGCTTCATCCGCACCGGCGACGTGGGCCGCTTCGACGAAGACGGTTTCCTCACGCTGATGGACCGCAAGAAGGACATGATCATCAGCGGCGGCTTCAACATCTACCCGAGCGACCTGGAGGCCATCCTGCGCCAGCACGCCGCCGTGGCCGACGTGGCGGTGGTGGGCGTGCCCTCCGAGGCCTGGGGCGAGACGCCGGTGGCCTACGTGGTCAAGAAGCCGGGCGAGCCCATCACCGCACAGGCGCTGCAGGACTGGTTCGCCGACCAGGTGGGCAAGACGCAGCGTGTCTCCGCGGTGCACTTCATCGACGAGCTGCCGCGCAGCGCCATCGGCAAGGTGCTCAAGCGCGAGCTGCGCGACAAGCACGTGGCCGCAGGTGCCTGACATGAACATCGACATCGACGACCCGGCCCGCGCCGACGTGTACGCATTGCTCGACGAACACTTGCGCAACATGCACGAACTCTCCCCGCCCGAAAGTGTTCATGCCCTCGACGTGAGCGGCCTGAAGAGACCCGACATCACCTTCTGGTCTGCGCGAGAAGGCGGCCAGCTGCTCGGATGCGGCGCCCTCAAGGAACTCGGGCCCGAGCACGGAGAGATCAAATCGATGCGAACGCCAACGGCCCTGCGTCGCAGAGGTGCAGGGCGTGCCGTGCTGAACCACATCCTGGCTGAAGCGCATCGGCGCGGATACAAGCGTCTGAGCCTTGAAACCGGGCCCGCTCAGACGTTCCGCGCCGCGCACGAACTCTACGAAAGCGTCGGGTTCCAGCACTGCGGCCCGTTCGGCGACTACAAGCTGGACCCCTACAGCGTCTTCATGACGCTTGAGCTGCCCAGCCGTGCTGGCTGAGTTCTCCTTCGAACCGGCGTCCGTTGCCTCTCGGCCTGCAGTTCTCTTTCGGGACACTGATTCACCGCGCTAACCCGGTTGACCCGCCCTGTAGATATCTATATCTTCAACAGATATATCTATAAACAGGGAGCGTCACCCATGACCGATTCACCGGTGGTCGACACCACCTCCGGCCGCCTGCGCGGCGCGTTCGAGCGCGGCGTGGCCGTGTTCAAGGGCATCCCCTACGGTGCCCCCACCTCGGGTTCGCGGCGCTTCCTGCCGCCGCAACCCGCACCGCACTGGCCCGGCGTGCGCGATGCGCTGGCCTATGGCCCCTGCGCCCCACAGCCCGAGACGCCGCGCACCCGCCTCTTCCAGTGGCTGCAGAGCGACAGCCCGCAAGGCGAAGACTGCCTGGTGCTCAACGTCTTCACTCCCGCTGCCGATGCCGCCAGGCGCCCGGTGATGGTCTACCTGCACGGTGGGGCCTTCTCATTCGGCGCCGGCAACACGCCGGTGCTCGACGGCAGCGCGCTCGCCGCGCAGGAAGACGTGGTCGTGGTCACCGTGAACCACCGGCTCAACCTCTTCGGCTACCTCTGCCCCACGCCCGGCGCAGACACGCGCTTCGCAGACGCCGGCAACGCCGGCATGCTCGACCTGGTGCTGGCCCTGCAATGGGTGCGCGCCAACATCGGCGGCTTCGGCGGCGACCCGGGCTGTGTCACGCTCTTCGGCCAGTCGGGTGGTGGCGCCAAGGTGGCCATCCTGATGGCGATGCCCGCGGCGCAGGGCCTGTTCCACCGCGCCATCGTGCAGAGCTCGTCCTCGGGCTTCCACGTGCAGGAGCACGGCGAATCGCTGCGTGCCACGCAGCAGCTCTTCGAAGAGATCGGCCTCACGCCGGGCAACTTCGCGGCCCTGCAGAAGCTGCCGGCCGCCGACCTGGTGCGCGCAATGCAAAACGTGGTGGCGGCCAATGGCGGGCAGGACGACTTCCGCCCCGTGATCGATGGCCGCACACTCACCGGCCACCCCTTCTATCCGCAGGCCCCGGCAATCTCGGCACACATCCCGCTGCTGATCGGCGCCACCCGCACCGAAGCCACCTTCTTCCTGGCCATCGACCCGTCGAACTTCACGCTCGCGGCCGAAGAGGCCTACCAGCGCGTCAAGCGCTTCATGAAGATCGACGACGTGCAGGCCGACGCGCTGATCTCGGTCTACCAGGCCCAGCACCCGCAAGCCTCGCCGAGCGAGGTGCTGGCCTTCATCGCCAGCGACCACATGTACCGCTGCACGAACATCGCAGGCGCCGAGCAGAAGGCCGTGCAAGGGGGCGCACCCGTCTTCATGTACGAGTTCGCCTGGGAGAGCCCGGTCTTCAACGGTCGGCTGCATTCGCCGCACACGGCCGAGCTGCCCTTCGTCTTCGGCAACCTCGATGCGGCCGCGCCCTTCACCGGCCAGGGGCCCGAGCTCGCGCCGCTGGCACAGCGGATGATGAAGGCCTGGGCGAGCTTCGCCCGCACCGGCCACCCCGGCACCCATGAGCTGCCCGCCTGGCCGCCTTTCACACCCGAAGCGCGCATGACGATGGTGTTCGACACCGAATGCCAGATCGTGAGTGACCCGCGCGGCGCCGAGCGCGAAGCCATGCGCCGCCTGCCGGCCTTCCGCCCCGGGGGGCCGCTCAACTACCGATAAGAGGTTTCATGCCGCTGTCGAAGTACACCGTTCTCGACCTCACCATCGCCCGCGCCGGCCCCACCGCCGTGCGCCTGCTGGCCGACTGGGGCGCGCGGGTGGTCCGCATCGAGCCGCCACCCGAGCGGTCGCCCGGCAACATCACGGGCGCCATGCGGCGCAGCGCCGACGAGCAGAACCTGCACCGCAACAAGCGCAGCCTGTGCATCGACCTCAAGCACCCGCAAGGCCTGGCGCTGCTGCACACCCTGGTCAGGCAGGCCGACGTGGTGGTGGAGAACTTCCGCGCCGACGTGAAGGAGCGGCTGGGCCTCGGCTATGAGCAGCTCAAGGCCGCGAACCCGCGCATCATCCTCGCCAGCATCTCGGGCTTCGGCCAGAGCGGGCCCTACCGCGACCGTCCGGGCGTCGATCAGATCGTGCAGGGCCTGGCCGGCTTGATGTCCATCACCGGCGAGCCGGGCCGCGGGCCGATGCGTGCGGGCATCGCGGTCTCGGACACCTCCGCCGGCATGTTCCTCGGCCAGGGCATCCTGCTCGCGCTGCTGCACCGCGAGCACACGGGCCAAGGGCAATGGGTGCACACCTCGCTGCTCGAGGCCATGCTCAACAAGCTCGACTTCCAGGGCGCGCGCTACACCATGAGCGGCGAGGTGCCCGGCCAGCAGGGCAACTTCCACCCGACCGCCGTGCCCATGGGCGTGTTCGAGGCACGCGACGGGCTCGTCAACCTGGCCGCGAGCACGCAGAAGATGTGGGTGGCGCTGTGCCAGGCGCTGCGCGCCGACTGGCTGTTCAACGATGTCGACTACGCCAACGTGCGCCTGCGCGTGAAGCACCGCGAGCGGCTCCATGCCAACCTGAACGCCATCACGCGCGACTTCAGCGTGGCTGAGCTGGTCGACAAGCTCAACGCCGTCGGCGTGCCCTGCGGCCCGATCAACGACATCGCCCAGGCCTTCGAAGACACCCAGACGCAGCACCTGCGCATGACGCGCACGGCGCCCCACCCCGCGCTCGGCGAGGTGAACCTGGTGCGCTCGCCGATCAACCTCTCGGCCTTCCCGCACCCCGAGGCCTTCCACCACGCCGCGCCCGATGCCGGCGAGCAGACGCACGAGCTGCTGCGGGAGTTCGGCTACGACAGTGCGGCCATCGAGCGACTGAAGCAACAGGGAGCGATTGCATGAACCTCAGCCTCCAGACCGACAAGCTGCTGGCCCACACCGAAGGCGGCATCGGCTGGCTGACCTTCAACAACCCCGAGCGGCGCAACGCCATCTCGCTCGCAATGTGGGCCGGCCTGGGCGACGCGCTGCAGGCCTTCCAGGCCGACGACAGCGTGCGCGTGGTGGTGCTCAAGGGAGCCGGTGGCAAGGCCTTCGCCTCCGGCGCCGACATCTCCGAGTTCGGCGAGAAGCGCGCCAATGCCGAGCAGCGCAAGCAATACGGCGAGGTGGCCGAGGCCGGGCGCGTGTGGCTGTCCAAGCTCGACAAGCCGCTGATCGCGATGATCCAGGGCTACTGCATCGGCGGTGGGTTGGCCGTCTCGCTGGCGGCCGACGTGCGCATTGCGGCCGAGGGCTCCACCTTCGGCATCCCCGCCGCCAAGCTGGGCCTGGGTTACGACTACGCCGGCGTGGCCGCGCTGGCGCGGCTGGTGGGGCCGTCCACCGCCCGCGACATCCTCTTCTCGGCCCGCTTCTTCGATGCCGACGAGGCGCTGCGCATGCGCCTGGTCAACTCCGTCGTGCCCGAGGCCGAGCTGGAGACACGCGTGCGCCGCTACGCCGAGACGCTGGCGCGCAATGCGCCGCTCACGATCCGTGCGGCCAAGGCGGCGGTCAACACCTTCGAGCGCTACTCGCAGGCTGAAGCTGGCGAGGTGGCTGCGCTGGTCGATGCCTGCTTCAACAGCGACGACTACGCCGAGGGCCGGGCCGCCTTCGCCGAGAAGCGCCTGCCGCGGTTCCTGGGACGCTAGAGTTCCGGGATGACGCCTGAACTCCTCATCGAAGGCCACGTGGCCACCATCACCCTGCGCCGCGCGCGCCAGGCCAATCGCCTTGACCCCGACGACGTGGCCGCGCTCGTGGAGCACGTCGCCACCGTCAACGCCCGCGACGAGGTGCTGGTGCTGCGCCTGCAGGCCACCGGCAAGTACTTCTGCAGCGGCTACGACATCACCGCCATCGGCGGCCCACGCACGCTGCGCTTCGACCAGATGGTGGATGCGTTCGAAGACGCCCGGCCCGTCACCATCGCCGTGCTGCAAGGCGGCGTGTACGGCGGCGCGACCGACATGGCGCTGGCGTGCGACTTCCGCATCGGCTCGCACGATGTCGACATGTTCATGCCCGCCGCACGCCTGGGCCTGCACTTCTACCAGCGCGGCCTGGAGCGCTACGTGAGCCGCCTGGGCGTGGACATGGCCAAGCGCCTCTTCCTCACCGCCGAGAAGATCGGCGCCGAGGACATGCACCGCTGCGGCTTTCTCACCCACCTGGTGGCCTCGTCGGGCGAGCTGCACCCCACGGCCGACCGGCTGACCGAGACGCTGGCCGGCATGGCGCCGCTGGCCCTGCTGGGCATGAAGAAGCACCTCAACCGCATCGCCCGCGGCACGCTGGATGCCGGCGAGCTGCAGCGCGACATCGCCCGGGCCGCCCAGTCCGACGACCTCAAGGAAGGTGCCGCCGCCTGGGCCGCCAAGCGGCCGCCTCGCTTCAGCGGGCGCTGACACGCCACGAAAGAGGGGGTTTTCCGATGACCTGCCGTGCTACGTTCCGCGCCCATGGATAGACCCAAGACCCCCGTGACCAGCATCCAGGAGCGCATCCGCACCAGCATCGAGAGCGAGATCCTGAGCGGGGTGCGGCCGCCCGGCAGCGCCATCGACGAGAAGGCGCTGGCGGCCAGCTTCAACGCCTCGCGCACCCCGGTGCGCGAGGCCCTGATGCTGCTGTCGGCGCAGGGGTTGGTGCACATCGCGCCGCGCTCGGGCATCTATGTGCGGCGCCCGAGCGCAGCCGAACTGGCGGCGCTGCTGGAAGCGCTGTGCGAGATCGAATCGACGCTCGCGCGACTGGCGGCCCGGCGTGTCACGCCTGAAGCGAGAGATGGGCTGGTGCAGGCCCTGGCAAGCGCGTCGCGAAGCGCTGCGGCCGCCGACGGCAAGGGGTATGCCGCGGCCAACACGGCCCTGCACGAGCTCATCTACTCGGCCAGCGGCAACCCGGTGCTCGTGGACCATGCGCGCAGCGCACGCAAGCGCCTGGCGGCGTTTCGCTTGCGCGGCTTCGAGCAGCCGGGCCGGCTGCAGACCTCCGACCGCGAGCACCATCGCATCGTCGAGGCCATCTGCCGCGGCGATGCCGACGAGGCCGCCGCCGCCATGCGCGAACACATCTCGGCCGGCGGCGAGGCGCTGGTGGCGCTGCTGCTGGCCAGCAGCGCCTTGGGGTCTGGGGCGACCCTCAGTACTTCTTGAGCTGCGCCAGGAGGTCGGCGTGGAAGTTGGCATCGCCGTAGAGCTCCTGCAGCACGCGGGCGCGCTTCATGAAGAAGCCCATCTCGAACTCGTCGGTCATGCC
>NZ_DASSRA010000139.1:0-18625 GCF_035702065.1 Rhizobacter sp. | reverse complement strand
TGTGTTTCGTCTCCAGGTTCTCGCTGAAGTATTCGGGGATGAGATGGCGCCGGTTCGACGTAGCGTAGATCAGCACGTTGAGCGACGGTTGCGCGAGGCTGCCATCGAGCATTACCTTGAGCGCCTTGTAGCCGGGCTCGCCCTCGTCAAAGCTGAGGTCGTCGCAGAACACGATGAAGCGCTCGGGCCGCGCGGCCACCAGGTCGATGAGGTCGGGCAGGTCGGTGAGATCGGCCTTGTCCACCTCGATCAGCCGCAGGCCCTGGGGCGAGAACTCGTTCAGGCAGGCCTTGATGAGCGAGCTTTTCCCCGTGCCGCGGGCGCCGGTCAGCAAGACATTGTTTGCTGCACGACCATTCACAAATTGTTCCGTGTTGCGCAGCAAACGCTCCTTCTGCGGTTCGACCTCCACCAGCGACGACAAGCGGATCGACGCCACATGGCGCACCGGTTCGAGCAGGCCGGACCCGGCCCGCTTGCGGTATCGAAAGGCCACCGAGGCCGACCAGTCAGGCGCCTGCAAAGCGTGTGGCAGCGCGGCTTCCAGCCGGGTGACGAGGTTCTCGGCGCGGCCGATCAGGTGCAGCAGGGAGTCTTGGAGTGAGGTCATGGAAAAGGGGCGGCCGGCAGGGCCGCGGGCAAGGGAAATGCAGTTTAACGAGGGCCTTCAGGAGGCTAGGGTTTACCAGACAAGGGAAACCGAGAGCCCATAACGCTGCACGGTCGTCCACAATAACTTTGCCTCTTGGTTGTTTGCTTTCAGCTCAGGTTGCGCCCGGCCAGCGCACCGCGGGCCGAAGCAACGGGTGGCACTCCCGGTGGTGGCGGACGCGCCGCCACCGGTGTTCATTCAACCATTGAAGGATTACAGGAGACTCTCTCATGAAACGCATCGCCTCACTGGCCGGCATTGCCCTGGCCTCAGCACTCGCCTGCGGCCAAGCGGCCGCCCAGACCGAACCCATCGTCTTCGTCCACGGCTACAGCGGCAACTCGGGCAACTGGTCGACCATGATCAGCCGCTTCACCGCCAGCGGCTACCCGGCCAACAAGCTGTACGGCTTCAACTACAACTCGCTGCTGATTTCCGACACCGCCAGTGGCGCGCAACTCGCCAGCTACGTGAGCACCGTGCGCGCCCGCCACGGCGGCGAGAAGGTCAGCATCGTCGCCCACTCCAACGGCGGGCTGGTCTCGCGCGCCTTCCGCGTGTTCAACGGCGGCACGGCCCAGATGCGCCGTTTCGTCACCCTCGGCACGCCTCACCTGGGCACGACCACGGCCTACGCCTGCTTCAGCCCGGCCTGCTACGACATGTGGCCTGGCTCGGTGTTCATCCTGAGCCTGGCCGGCCGCGGCTGCGACCGCTCGCTGTGGTCGGCGGTCGACGGGATCATTGTCCCCGCCACCAACGCCCGCTGCGGCAGCAGCACCCAAGTGGCCAGCGTGGACCACCTGTCCCTGCTGACGAACTCCAGCGTCTACAACAGCGTCCGCGCTGCGCTGCGCTAGGCAGCACCCACGCCGGGCGGGCGGCCTGCGCCCCCCGGCGCCTTTGTTCGGATCCACATCATGTCGCCCATCCGATCGAGCCGCCGTGTGGCCCTTCTCATCGCAGTGCTGGGCAGCCTGCTGCTCGCGGCCTGCAAGCCAGCTGTACCGCCCGAGCCGACACCCCCACCCACGGCGCCCGAAGCCATCGCCCTGCTCGATGGCCAGCCGATCCACCGCGACCTGCTCGACGCGATGGCGCGCCAGCGTGGTGGCACCCAGAACCCCTACGACCTGCCCACCACGCCCGCGCCCGCGGCCAGCGCAACAGCCGCTGATCGCCAGGCCATGCTGGACGACCTGGTGGACATCGAACTGCTCGCCCGCAAGGCACGCGAGCGCGGTCTCGACAGGCAGCCCTCGCTGCAGGCCGAGCGCGAGCTGCAGGCCAAGACCATCCTGGCCCAGGCCATGGTGCGCGAACAGATCGCCGGCCTGGAGGTGAGCGATGCCGAGCTGGCAGCGGCCTATGAAGAGCGCGTGCCCCCGAACCAGTTCAAGGTGGCACACATCCTCGTGAAAGATGCCGCCACGGCGCAGACGGTGCTCGATCAGCTGAACCAGGGCAAGCCTTTCGCCGAACTGGCCAGGCGCCATTCCCTCGACACCGGCAGCCGCAAGGACGGTGGCAGCCTCGGCTGGCTGCTGATCGACCAGATGCCCACCGACCTCGCCGCCGCCATCCGCCACCTGAAGCCCGGCCAGCACGCACCCCAGGCCTTGCAGACACCGCAAGGCTTCGAGCTGGTGCAACTCCAGGCGTTGGAGGCCGTGCCCGAGCGCCCCACCCTGCAGACCGCACGCGCCTGGCTGCATCCGCAACTCATTCATGCCAAGGTCGAAGCGCAGCAGCAGCAATGGCGACGCGAAGCGCAGATCCAGGTGACGAACGCGCCATGAGCATCACCTCGCAACGCCTGACCTGGGCCATCGCTTTGGCCACGGCCCTGGGCTGCCTCGCATGGATGCTGTTCGGCGGCGACGACGACTACGCCCCACCGCAGGGCGAAGCGACAAGTCCAATGTCGTCGGCAAGCAGCGCACCCCGCGCCGCCGCAGTGAGGCTGGCCGCCAGCGCCCCGACCAACATCGAAGAAGCCGCCCGCCTGCTCGAACTCGGCGTGGCCGGTGACCTGAGCGTGGACCTGTACACCCGCAGCGCGCTCGACATCCTGCTGGCCTCGCTGGGGCCCGACGCCACTCCGGCCGACCTGGAGCGTCTCGACGCCACGCTGCGCCGCTCCATGCCGGGCGAAGCCGCCACCCAGGCCATGGCTTTGGTGCGCCGCTACGACGCCTACAACCGCGCGGCCAACGCAGAGGCCGCCACGCAGAAGCCGCCCAGCAGCGCAGAAGAGCTGAAAGAGCTGCTGGAAAAGTCGATGGCGCTGCGCCGCCAGCACTTCGACGCGGCCACGGCCCGCGCGCTCTTCGGAGCGGAAGAAGAACAAACGCGCCTCGACCTGGCCATGAACGCCATCCAGGCCGACCCGCGCCTGTCGAGCCAGGAGAAGCTCGCGCAGACCGCCGCCCTGCGCGAGAAGGCCTTGCGCGAAACGCCGAGCTTGCAGACCCCCATCCCGCCGGCCATCGCGGAGATGGACCGGCAGCTGGCCGCCCTGCGTCAGCAAGGCGGCACGCCGGCGCAGGTCGAGCAGCTGCGCGCCAGGTACCTGGGTGAAGAGGCCGCCAGGTCGCTCGCCGAAAGCGATGCGCAGCGCGCCCACTGGGAGTCGCGCTACCAGGCCTACGCCCAGCAGAAGAAGGCCATCGTCGCAGCCGCGCCGTCCGACATGGCCGCCCAGCTCGACAGCGCACTGCGCCAGCACTTCAAGGAAGAAGAGCTGGCCGCTGCCCGTGCTTACGACCGCAACCAGACACCCTGATTCCATGCGAAGCCCACTTGCCTTGCGTTGCCTCTGCGCCTGCCTCGGCGGCTTGCTCATGCACCAGGTCGCTTGCAGCGCCGAACCAACCCTGCCTGCCGGCACCGTGGCGGTGGTCAATGGCCAGCTGCTGTCGCGCCACCTGCTCGACGAGCTGGCACGTGCACGCCAGACCGGCGGCGCGCCACCCGAGATGCAGGAGCGTGGACGCCTGCTCGACGACCTGGTCAACATGGAGCTGCTGAGCCAGCGCGCCAAGGCCCACGGTGTTGCTGCCCGGCCGCAGACGCGCGCCGAGCTGGAACTCTCCGACAAAACCTTGCTGGGCCAGCGCCTGCTGCAGCAGATGGCAGCCGAGATGCAGATCGACGAGGCAGAGTTGCAGGCCCGCTACCGCGCGCTCCCGCCCAACGTGCAGATCGATGCCAGCCACATCCTGGTGAAGGACGAAGCCACGGCGCGCGATCTCATCGCCCAGCTCGGCCGCGGTGCGTCGTTCAGCGCGCTCGCACGCAAGCATTCGCAAGACCCCGAATCGCGCGAACGCGGGGGCGCGCTCGGCCCGCTGCCGGCAGGAGAGCTGGTGCCGGCCTTCGCGGCCGCGGCCCGGGCCTTGAAGCCGGGGCAGGTCGCGCCGGTCCCCGTGCAGACGGAGTTCGGATGGCACGTGATCCGGCTGGCGTCGTTGCGCACCCAGCCGCTGCCCCCGTACGAGAAACTCAAGCCGGGGTTGCGGGACACGATCACGACCGAGCGCTTGCGTGCACAGCTTGCCGAGTGGCGCCGGTCAGCGAAGGTCACGCCTTTGCAGGCGCCTTGATCGGCGCTGCGGCGGGAAGAGGAATCAGGCGCGGACCAGCAGCTGCAGGGCGCCGTCGAGGTGCTCGGTCGGCACGCGCTTGAAGCCCGAGCGGGCATAGCGCTGCAGGCGGCCGACGGCAAAGCCCGTCAGCACCGAAGCCTGTGCATTGGCGTCGACGGTTGGCGTGCTGGAGCCACCGGATTCGGCCGCGAGGCGCAGGCTCTGGCGCAGCTGCGATTCGATGCGGTCGAAGAACTGGTTCATGCGCGAGACGAGGCGCTCGTTCTCGAACACCAGCGCATCGCCCACCATCACGCGCGTCATGCCCGGGTTCTTCTCGCCGAACTGCAGCAGCACGGTGAGGATCTTCTGCGCCTGCGCGCGACCGTCGGACTCGCGTTCGCCGATCTGGTTGACGAGGGTGAAGACACTCTGCTCGATGAACTCGATCAGGCCTTCGAACATCTGTGCCTTGCTGGCGAAGTGGCGGTAGAGCGCCGCTTCGGAGACTTCGAGCTTGGCCGCGAGTGCTGCGGTGGTGATGCGCTCGGCACCCGGTTGCTCCAGCATCGACGCGAGTGTGTGCAGGATCTGCACACGGCGTTCGCCCGGCTTCGGACGCTTGCGACCCGCCGTTTCCGACGCTCCGCTTGCTGGCGCGTTCACTTCGTCGGATTGGGGTGCAGCGTCGTTCATCTCGGCGTGGCTGGTTGTTGTCACAAGAGAAGCAAGGTCCTTAGCGAACGAATTCTTGCATACACATAGGGGGGCTTTTGACAAGCGTGAACACCAACTTCTGGGGTGTTCTTCACACTCTTGCGCACTGAATGAAGGTAGCGACGCATCCAGACCGTGCGCATGCCGACACCGTGTGCCGAACGCTGATGCTGCAAGGTGTCTTCGACCAGCACGCACTGGCTGGGGTGCACCTTCAACCTTGCTGCAATGCAGCGAAACATGCGTGCATCGGGCTTGGGCCGATGGTGGCCGAACATGCTCATGTCTTCGATGCTCATCACGCCGTCGAAGCAGTCGAGCAGGTTCAAGGCCGTGAGCACGCGAAGTGCATACGCGCGCGGAGCGTTGGTGAGGATGAACTTGCGGCCTTTCAGCCGCCGCAGCGCCGCGCGATCGTGCACGCTGCCGCGCACGCGCTCTTCCAGGCCTGGCAGGCGGTGGGTCTCTTCGAGAAAGTGCGCGGCCTTCACCGCGTGGTGGCGCACCAGGCCCAGCAACGTGGCACCGTAGCGCAACCAGTAGTGCTGACGCAGCGCCGAGGCCTCGTCGAGCGACACGCCCACGTGCCGCACGACGTAGTCGGTCATCGCGACATGGAGCTCCTTGAACGAGGCGTGCGATGCGTCGTGCAGCGTGTCGTCCAGGTCGAACAGCCAGACCCGGTTGCGACTGGACATCTCAGTGCGAGCGGATCATGGTGCCGTAGGCTTGCTCGGTCAAAATCTCGAGAAGCATCGCGTGCGGCACGCGGCCGTCGATGATGTGCACCGTGTTCACGCCGTTCTTGGCCGCGTCGAGTGCCGAGGCGATCTTGGGCAGCATGCCGCCGCTGATGGTGCCGTCGGCAAACAGCTCGTCGATCTCGCGGGCCGACAGGTTGGTGAGCAGCTTGCCCTGCTTGTCGAGCACGCCGGGGATGTTGGTCAGCATCACCAGCTTCTCGGCCTTCAGCACCTCGGCCAGCTTGCCGGCCACCACGTCGGCGTTGATGTTGTAGTTCTCGTTCTCGGCACCGAAGCCGAGCGGCGAAATGACGGGAATGAACTGGTCATCCTGCAGCGCCTTCACCACGCTCGGGTCGATGGACTCGATCTCGCCCACCTGGCCCACGTCGTGCACCTTGTTCGGGTCCTTCTGGTCGACGAGCTTGAGCTTGTGCGCGCGGATCAGCCCGCCGTCGCGCCCGGTCAGGCCCACGGCCTTGCCGCCGGCCACGTTGATCAGGCCCACGATGTCTTGCTGCACCTGGCCGGCCAGCACCCACTCGACCACTTCCATGGTCTCCTCATCAGTGACGCGCATGCCCTGGATGAAGGTGCCCTTCTTGCCGATCTTGGCCAGCGCGTCTTCGATCTGCGGGCCGCCGCCGTGCACCACCACCGGGTTCATGCCGACCAGCTTGAGCAGCACCACGTCTTCGGCAAAGTCCTGCTGCAGGGCCGGGTCGGTCATGGCGTTGCCACCGTACTTGATCACGATCGTCTTGCCGTGGAACTTGCGGATGTAGGGCAGCGCCTGCGCCAGGATCTCGGCCTTGTCGCGCGGGGCGATGTTGGCCAGCTCGGCGGTGTGGGTGTGGGGAACGGCGGGGGGCTCGTTGGTCATGGCGGCGGCATCCGGCGGAGTTGAATGCGGCAAATTGTAGGGGTCGGTCAAACGGACGAGCCGTCCTCCTACACAAGCCAGCCCAACCCGCTGCGACACTCGGTTGGTATGCATCCGCCGCTCCGCACTCGCCTGCTGTTAGCCACCTGGCTGTGCATGGCGGCAGGCCCGGCTCTGGCGGCCGACGAAGAAGCCCCTCCACCGCCGCCCGCCCCGGAAGCCGTCCCCGCGCGCGCACTCACCACCGCACCCGAAGTGCCCGACCCGACGTACATCGAGATCGAGTCCATCGACAACTCGCTGAGTTCGATCCCGCGACGCATCGAGACCACGCTCGACTCCTGGCAGGAGTTCCTCGACCTGCTGGTGATCCAGGCCCTGGGCCCCAACCCGGAGCGCCGCTACCGCGTGTTCGGCCAGCGCAAGACGGTGGACCTGGGCAAGCGCTGGACGCTCGCACTGGACGAGCGCCCCACGGGCCGGCTCGACACCGCGGGCAACGGCATCCCCGCCGCCGGCCAGCCTTCGCGCACCTACGAGATCCTGCACGACGGCAACATCAACGACCTGCGCTTCTACAACCAGCTCGACGGCGCCGGGCGCGAGAACGGTGGCTCGGTCGTCACCACCATCGCGCCGGGCTGGTTGCTCAACACGCACGGCTTCAAGCTGCACGACGACATGATCGGCGTCGACCGCACCGATGGCCAGGTCGGCTTGCGCGTGGGCTCAACCGAGCTGTGGGTCGAGGGTTTCGCGCGCTACGCCCAGCTCGAAGACAAGGACCGGCGCGAGAACTGGGTCGACCCCAAACCCAGCGCCTACTTCGGCGGGGCGCAGGTGCAGTGGGAGGCCCTGCCCGGCCTCAGCCTCACCGCCCAGCACCAGCGCGCCATCCAACCCGACATGCTGCCTGGCGATGAGCGCCTGGCCGGACCGCGCACCGACTTCGGCGCCGACTGGCGGCCCGACGGCTTCGGCGGCCCGCGCTTCTACTGGCGCGAGGCACCGCAGCTGAGCCTGCTGTCATCGGGCGGCCTGGAAGAACGGACCACCTACAAGCGCGTGGTCGGCGCCGAGGTGCCCGAAGGCTCGCCCGACGGGCTGGTCTACGCGCAGGTGCGCCACCAGAGCCTGGTCGACGAGCACGATGCGCTGCTGGTCGTAGGCTGGCGGCACACCGAGGAGTTCGCGCCCACCTGGCGGGTGCAGACGCTCATCGAGTCGGGCATCCCGATTGCGGGTGACAGCGCCGTCAAGTCCAACACGGTCGACGTGCGCCTGGTCAACAACGCCTACCCCGACCACCTGTTCCTGGCCGAGGTGCAGGCAGTGCGCACGCCAGTGCTGGACAGCGGCTACGCCAGCCTCGACTACACCAAGCGCATCACCAGCAACAGCCTCGTCACCTCGCGCGTCGCCGCCACGGCCACGCGGCCGCACGACCGGCCCACCGACGTCCCGCTCAATGCCGGCGAGGTGTCGCTGGGCTGGGGCTGGCAGGAACCGAGCGAGCGCCACTTCAGCAACTTCTGGCGCTACACCGGACTGGGCCGCGACGCGCTCGTCGAGGGCAACGTGCAGCCGGGCGTGGCCGACCGCGTCGCCAACATCCTGCAGACCGAATTCGATTGGCGCAGCAGCGAACGATGGAGCTGGATCCTGCATGCCGGCCGCCGCTGGGACCGCGACGATTCCTTCGACGAAGGGCGCATGCGCACCACCAACGTGATCACGCTGCGCCCCACCTACAAGCTGACCGAGCGGTGGGACTTCAGCTTTCACGGCGCACGCCGCAGCGACAGCGCCCAGGGCGCACAGAACGGCTTTGGTGCGCAGCTCAGCGTGAAGCTCAACCACAAGATCGTGCTCGCGCTGGGCTACAACCCCCAGGGCTTCGACGACGGCGAGCTGGCCCAGGACGACCGCCTGAAGCAGGGCGTGACCGCGCGGCTGTACATCCCCGTCGAGGCCACGCTCACGCACTGGCTCAAGCCCCCGGCGCCACCGCCCGGGGTCGAGCCGCGTTGATCACAAGCCTTGGTTGGGCTTGATGAGGTACTTCTCGCCCGTGGCCTGCTTGCCGTAGACGTTGATCGCTTCCAGCGACAGCGCCTCGGCCAACGAGACCTCGCGGGTGTAGTGGCTGGCAAAGGTGGTCTTCAGCTCGGCCGCCACGCGCTCGCGCAGGCGCTGCGCATCGGCAAAGCCGATCTTCTGCAGGAAGGGCGTCAGCAACCAGCCGCCCACGCCCCAGGCCATGCCGAAGGAGCGGTTGAACTCCGTCGGGCCGCGGTCCAGGCCGCCGTAGATGTAGACCTGCTTGTGCACCGCCGAGCCGTAGCGGCTGTATTCCTTCGCCGTGGCGTTGATCGCAGCTTCCATGCAGGTGAGGATCTGGCCGGCCAGCTTGCCGCCGCCGATGGCGTCGAAGGCCAGCGTGGCGCCGGTCTCGATCAGCGCCTTGGTCAGGTCTTCCATGAAGCTCGGGCTGCTCGAGTTCACGATGTACTTGGCGCCGAGCTTCTTGAGGATCTCTTCCTGCTCGGGCTTGCGCACGATGTTCACGAGCGCGATGCCGTCCTTCATGCAGATCTTGTTGAGCATCTGCCCGAGGTTGGAGGCCGCTGCCGTGTGCACCAGCGCCTTGTGGCCTTCGCGGCGCATCACCTCGGTCATCGACAGCGAGGTCAGCGGGTTGACGAAGCACGAGGCGCCTTCGGCCGCAGTGGTGCCTTCGGGGAGCACCATGCACTGCACGGCCTTCATGGCGCGGTATTGGGCGTACATCGCGCCACCGACCATGCCCACGGTCTTGCCCAGCAGCGCCTGCGCAGCGGGGGAAGAACCCGCCTTGACGACCACGCCCGCGCCTTCGTTGCCCACGGGCATCGACTCATCGAGGCGCGCGGCCAGGCCGCGCATCATCTTCTCGGGCACGGTGGCGGTCACGACGGGGAGCGCCTTGGTGCCGGAGACCTTGGCGGTGCTCATGTCGGCCAGGCCAAACAGCAGCGCCAGGTCGGATGGGTTGATGGGCGTGGCGTCCACGCGCACCAGCACCTCGTCGTCCTTCGGTTCGGGCACGGGCACGCTTTGCAGCGACAGCTCCAGCTCGCCGCTCTTCTTGACGAGCGAGCGCAGTTGCAAGGCGGTGGCGGGGATGGTCTGGCTCATGGCGTTGTCTCCTCGTAGGCAGGGTGCCGGAATGAAAGCCGGCAGTGTAGATCGCACGACCGTGCGACGGTGTCACCTAGGCGCAGGGCTCACAGCGCGCAGGGGTACCGTGCGGCGCACCAGCGCCACCGGCTGCTCTGTGGCACTCACACGCGCGCGCAGCTGGCCGCAGCCGCCGTCCACATCCTGGCCCGCGGAATGGCGCAGCTTGGTCAGCACGCCGCGCCGGTGCAGGTGGCGCGCGATGGCCGCCGCCTTCTCCCACGAGGGGCGCTGGTAGGGCAGCCCGTCGACGTGATTGAAGGGGATCATGTTCATCACCGCGTACTTGCCTTTGAGCAGGCGCACGATGCCGTCGAGCTCGTCTTCGCCGTCGTTGATGCCTTCGAGCAGCGTCCACTGGTACTGGATGGGGTAGTGCGTGAGGCGGGCGTAACGCTCGCCCTCCTCCACCAGCTCGGCCGGGTCGAAGCGCGGCGCGCGCGGCAGCAGTTCAGCACGCAGCGCGGGCTTGGTGGAGTGCAGCGAGAGCGCCAGCGCCGGCTTCACCACCTGCTGCGGCAGGCGCTCGAAGACACGCGCATCGCCCACGGTCGAGAACACCAGGTTCTTGTGGCCGATGGAGCCGCCCGCACCGAGCAGGTCGATGGCTTCGAGCACGTTGTCGAGGTTGTGGGCCGGCTCGCCCATGCCCATGAACACCACCTTCTTGACCGCGCGGCGCGTGCGCGCCAGCGCCACCTGGGCCACGATCTCGGCGCTGCCGAGCTGGCGCAGCAGGCCGCTCTGACCGGTCATGCAGAACACGCAGCCGACCGCGCAACCCACCTGGGTGGAGACGCACAGGCCATCGCGCGGGAGCAGCACGCTCTCCACCGTCTGGCCGTCGGCCAGCTCGACCAGCAGGCGGGCCGAGCCGTCTTCGCCTGGGTGCTCGGCGCGCAGGCGCGCGAGGGCTTGCAGGTCGTTCAGCAGCTCGGGCAAGGCGGCACGCACACCCTGTGGGATGAAGTCTTCTTGCCGCCTGCGGCCACTGTCTTGCGGCATGGCCTGCGCCCACAGGCGCAGCACCCGCTGCTCGTGGGAGGGCTTGGCGCCAGCGGCCCGCAGGCGCTGGCGGATGTCTTCGATGCGCATGGCCCGGATTGTCGGTCAGCGGGGAGCGGCCGTGGGCGCTTGCATGCCGGACTGCAACTCGATCAGGCTCTGCTTGCTCACCACGATGATCCCGCGGCGCGGGCGGTCGAGATCGAGGATCACGAACACCAGCGCCGCCACGAGCACCAGCATGGCGAAGCTGATCGCCGTGGGCCGCTCGCCGTTTACGCCTGAGCTGTAGCCCACGCCGAGGCTGGCCACCAGCAGCGTGAGGAACAGCAGGAACAGCACCAGTTCGGGCACGTGCCGGTCGAGGCCGGCTTCGCGCCGGCTGTAGCTGTCGATCATTTCATTGAGCGCCTGCACGAAGAGGCCCGAGGTGGCGGGCTTGGGGTCGGCCTCGGTCGCACGCCGCGCCTGGTCCCACAGGGTGTTCTGCAGCTGGAGGGCCGTGCGCGCCAGGGCGTTGCTCTCGGCCTGCTGCCTGGCACTGAGCGCACTGTCGCGCACCCGGTTGTCCACATAGTCGCGCAAGACCGCCTGCACCTCGCCCCGCAGCGGCATGGGCAACAGCTGTGTGCGCAGGAAGGTGGTGCCGATGGCGTTGGCCTCGTCCACGACGGCGTCGCTGCGGCTGTCGTAGCGCTGCAGCGCCAGCGAAAAGGTGAACGCGAGCAGCAGCGCCAGGATGCCCAGGATCGAGCCCTGCACGGTGCTGATCTGCGACCGCGAGGCTTCGTTGGCCACATCCTTGCGCCGCAAGCCGAGGCGGTAGCCCAGCTCGACGGCCACCAGCATGGTGAGGAAGAGTACGGCGGTGATCGGGCCGCCGTTGATGTCGTACAGGATCTCTCCGTTCATCGTCAGAAGTGAATGCCCCGCATCATCTGCTGCAAGGCCATGGCCTCGGGTGACAGCGTGGGCTTGGCGCTCTTGTCGCCCTTGGCCGCCGAGCTGTCGGGGAACATGCGGAAGCTGGTGTTCATCACGATCTGCGCCACGCGCGGGAGCAGCGCATGCAGCACCTCGCCCGAGATGCCGAGGCGGGTGGCGATGCGCACCGGCTTGTCGACGCAGGCCTCGGCGATCATGTCGGCGGCCTCTTCGGGCGCCAGCGTGGGCACGTTCTTGTAGATCTGCGTCGGCGCGATCATGGGCGTGCGCACCAGCGGCATGTTGATGGTGGTGAAGGTGATGCCGGTGTCGGCGTATTCGCTCGACGCGCAGCGCGTCCAGGCGTCGAGCGCGGCCTTGCTGGCCACGTAGGCGGAGAAGCGCGGTGCGTTGGTCAGCACGCCGATGGAGCTGATGTTGACGATGTGGCCGCGCTTCTTGGCCACCATGCCCGGCAGCAGGCCCATGGTCACGCGCAGGCAGCCGAAGTAGTTGAGCTGCATGGTGCGCTCGAAGTCGTGGAAGCGGTCGTAGCTGCTCTCGATGGCACGCCGGATCGAGCGGCCGGCGTTGTTGATGAGGAAGTCGACGCCGCCGTAGGTTTCGTTCAGCCAGTCGATCAGGTCCTTGCAGCTCGCCTCGTCGGCGATGTCGGCCGAGAAGGTGGCCACCGTCGCGTCCTTGCCGGCCGCGGCGAGGATCTCCTTCTTGGCATCGGCCAGCTTGGCTTCGTCGCGTGCGCAGATCACGGTGATGGCACCCGCTTGCGCAAACTTGATGGCCGCCGCCAAACCGATGCCCGAGGAGCCCCCGGTCACCAGCACCACCTTGCCGGCGACCGTGCCACGCAGGCTGCGGTCGACGCCCAGGGCCGGGTCGAGGTGGCGCTCCCAGTAGTCCCACAGACGCCAGGCGTAGCTCGGCAGCCTGGGACATTCGATGCCGCTGCCCTTGAGCGCGGCGAGCGAATCGCGGCAATCGAAGCGCGTCGGGTAGTTGATGAAGGTCAAGATGTCTTCGGGCAGGCCCAGATCCTTCATCACGGCCTTGCGCACCCGGCGCACCGGCGCCAGGGCCATCAGCCCCTTCTTCACGCTCTTGGGGATGAAGCCGAGCAGCGCGGCGTTGATGAAGAGGTTCATCTTGGGCGCGTGCGCCGCCTTGCTGAAGACGTCGAGCACGTCGCCCACGCGGTAGCCCTCGGGGTCGACGAGGTGGAAGCACTTCTTGTTGAGATCGGCCTTGCTGTGGCTGATGTGGTCGAGCGCGGCCACCACGAAGTCCACCGGCACGATGTTGATGCGCCCGCCTTCCAGGCCCACGCTGGGCATCCACGGCGGCAGGATCTGGCGCATGCGCTGGATCAATTTGAAGAAGTAGTACGGGCCGTCGATCTTGTCCATCTCGCCGGTCTGCGAGTCGCCCACCACCAGCGCGGGGCGGTAGACCGTCCAGGGCACCTTGCTCTCCTTGCGCACGATCTTCTCGCTCTCGTGCTTGGTCATGAAGTACGGGTGGACGAGGTTCTCGGCCTCGTCGAACATGTCTTCGCGGAACACGCCTTCGTACAGGCCGGCGGCGGCAATGCTGCTCACGTGGTGCAGGTGGCCGGCCTCGATCGCCTTGGCGAACTCGACCACGTTGCGCGTGCCTTCGATGTTGACCTGCACCTGCGACTCTTCGTCGGCCTTGAGGTCGTACACCGCCGCCAGGTGGTACACGTGGTCGATGTGGCCCTTGAGCTGCTTGAGCGCGTCGGCCGAGACACCCAGCTTCTTGGTCGTGAGGTCGCCGTACACGGGCACCGCGCGCGCCGCGCTCACGCCCCAGTACTCGCGCAGGCCGGCCAGCTTGCTCTCGCTCTCGGGGCGCATCAGGAAGTGCACCGTCGTGCCGCGCCGCTGCAGCAGGGTCTTGACGAGTCGCTTGCCGATGAAGCCGGTGGCGCCGGTGACGAAATACTGCATGCGTTCCTCCTGTTGGGGTGGGCGGATTGTGGTTTCGTCCGCATTCTTCATCAAGGCTGCGCGGGGCTTGCTGGGCTTTACCCCGAGTGGCCCATAGAGATACGCCACTAGAGAAACCCGATGCGCGCGGCGGGTGCCGCTCCTATAGTGCGCCCATGCTGCTCACCTCCCGGAGCGGTTTTCAACCCACCCACAGGAACAAGACCATGGTCAAGAAACTCAAGCAGATGGCTGACAAGAAAACCGCCTCCGCCGCCAACCTCCTCGACAGCCAGTTCGCCAGCACCGTGAAAGACTCGGCCCAGCAGATCTGGCTCGCCGGCCTGGGCGCCTTCTCCAAGGCACAGGAAGAAGGCGGCAAGGTGTTCGAGGCCCTGGTCAAGGAAGGCGTGACGCTGCAGAAGAAGACCCAGAGCGTCGCCGAAGACAAGCTCAACGAAGTGGCCAGCAAGATGAGCGGCATGGCCGGCGACGTGACGGCCAAGGCCGGCCAGCACTGGGACAAGCTCGAGTCCATCTTCGAGGAGCGCACCGCCAAGGCGCTGGCCAAGCTGGGCGTGCCCAGCGCGAAAGACGTGGCCTCGCTCACCAAGCGCATCGACGAGCTGAGCGCCCAGGTCGCCAAGCTGGGCGGCAAAGCGCCGGCCAAGACCGCGGCCAAGGCCCCCGCCAAGACGGCCACCAAGACCGCTGCCAAGCGCGCACCGCGCAAGACCGCCTGAAGCCTCACTCCCACATGAAAAATGGGGCGCCGCGGCGCCCCTTTTTCATTCAACCCACGTCAGGACCGTTGCCAGCGCGCGTTGGCTTCCATGAAGGTGCTGACGCTGCCTTCCTCGATCTGCAGGCGGTCGCTGTCCTGGAAGACCGAGAGGCGTGACTCTGCCGTGCGGCGCCGGTCGTGGGCGCGGCCGTGCCTGATGAGCGCGTCGGTGAGTCGGGCCCGCAGCGCCGCCAGGCTGCCCTGCGACCAGTCGGACACCACGGTTTCGAGCTGCGACAGCGCGCGCTTCAACACCTCGGGCGGCAGCTCGTCGAGCGCATTCAGGCCGTGCTTGCCCAGCGCCTTCTCCAGCACCCACAAGGGCACCAGCACCGTGCGCGAGGAGGCATGGCGATCGAGCACACCCTTCAGTGCCGCCTTGAGACGCGCCGCCTCGGAGGTGTCGGCCTTGTTCTTGCGCTTGATGCCGGCGATGTGCTCCACCGGGTCTTCGAGCAGGGAGAGGGGGTCTTCCTTCTTGCGCTGCAGGCGAAGCCACAGGCTCTTGAGCTGAACCAGCAGGCCGGGTGATGCGGGCTTGGCTGGCCGGGCGGGTTTGCCCTTCTGGGTGTCGCGGCTCATGGGGAGGAAAACCTCGTTCGGAATCGACCCGAGGATCGTGCCATGGCGCCTGCACCCGGTCACGCGCACGAGTGCGCCAGAACTGTCGACTATCTGGCAATTCCGCCCGGTTCAGAGCTTGCCGGGCCACAGCCACAACACGGCTGCCGTCATCACCACATAGCGGCCGAACTTGCCGATCGCCATGTACATCACGCTGGGCCAGAAGGGCATGCGCAACCAGCCGGCCACGGCGCACAGCGGATCGCCGACAAACGGCAGGAAGGACAGCAGGCAGGCGCGCGGGCCGAAGCGGCGCAACCAAGTGAGCGCGCGCGCCTCGTGCGGCTGGTGCTCGGCGATCTTCTCGTAGGCGCGCTCTGCGCCGTAACCCATCCACCAGGTGAAGGCGCCGCCCAGCGTGTTGCCCACGGTGGCCACGACCATCGCCGGCCAGAACATCTCGGGGTTGAGCTTGAGGAAGCCCAGCACCGCCACTTCGGAGCCGAGCGGCAGCAAGGTGGCCGACAGAAAGGCCACGAGGAAGACCGTGCTCAAGCCATATTGCGGCAGGGCCAGCAGCGCCAGCAGGGACTCGATCCAGTCGTTCATTTCGATTGATTATGCGAGGGAGCTCATCGCTGCCGAGCGCACTTCGCCGGGGCTATACTCTGCCTCCTTTTTGAGCAGCGCCTCCCGCGTCCCCCCACTCTCCCCGCGCCATGCACATCGGCCACATTCCTCTGGCGAACCGCCTGTTCGCCGCCCCGATGGCGGGCGTCACCGACAGGCCGTTCCGCCAGCTGTGCAAGCGCCTGGGCGCGGGCTACGCGGTGAGTGAAATGGTCACTTCGCGCAAGGACTTGTGGACGAGCCTCAAGACCTCGCGCCGCGCCAACCACGAGGGCGAAGTGGCCCCCATCGCGGTGCAGATCGCCGGCACCGAGCCGGCCATGATGGCCGAGGCCGCGGCCTACAACATCGACCGCGGCGCGCAGATCATCGACATCAACATGGGCTGCCCGGCCAAGAAGGTGTGCACCAAGTGGGCCGGCTCGGCGCTGATGCAGGACGAGCCGCTGGCGCTCGCCATCGTCGAGGCCGTGGTCGCCGCCTGCGCACCGAAGAACGTGCCGGTCACGCTCAAGATGCGCACCGGCTGGTGCGATGCCGAACGCAACGCGGTGCGCATCGCGCGCGCCGCCGAGAGCGCCGGCGTGGCCATGGTCACCGTGCACGGCCGCACGCGCGAACAAGGCTACAAGGGCGAAGCCGAGTACGACACCATTGCCGCGGTGAAGGCCGCGCTGCACATCCCGGTGGTGGCCAACGGCGACATCGACAGCCCCGAGAAGGCGCGCGAGGTGCTGGCCCGCACCGGTGCCGACGCGATCATGATCGGCCGCGCCGCGCAAGGCCGGCCATGGATCTTCCGCGAGATCGCGCACTACCTGGAGACCGGCGAGCACCTGCCCGCGCCCGAGGTGCAGCAGGCCAAGCAGTGGCTGCTCGAGCACCTGCACGAGCACTACGGTCTGTACGGCGAATATGCCGGCGTGCGCACCGCCCGCAAGCACATCGGCTGGGCCGTTCGCGCCCTGCCCGGCGGCGAAGACTTTCGCGCCTTCATGAACACGCTCGACACCTGCGACACGCAGGTGCGGGCCGTGACCGACTGGTTTGATCAACTGGCCGACACCCATCACCGGCTGCCAGCCACACGCCAGGCAGCCAATGACAACCTCATAGAACAAGAAGCATGAGCCAACAAGAATCAAGTCAAGAACGGGCCGCCGCGCCGGGCCGCCCCAAGCAAGGCCCGACCCTCTCGGAGGGTCGCTCGCCGTACTCGGTGAGCGGGGTGCTGTCATGAGCAAAAAACATATCGAAGAATGCGTCAGGGACAGCCTGGAGGCGTACTTCAAGGACCTGCGCGGCGTGGAGCCGACGGCCATGTACGACATGATCCTCAAGGTTGTGGAGAAGCCGCTGCTCGACGTCGTGATGAAGCACGCCGACGGCAACCAGAGCCGCGCCGCCGAATGGCTGGGCATCAACCGCAACACGCTGCGGCGCAAGCTGCTCGACCACAAGCTCGTCAAGTGACCTGCGACGCAGGTCATCCCGGCGAAGGCCGGGATCTAGAAACTGCCACCAGTGGATCCCGGCGTCCGCCGGGATGACACTTCAGAGAAAGCCTCTCACCTATGCAAGCCCTGATTTCCGTATCCGACAAGACCGGCGTGCTCGACTTCGCGCGCGAGCTGCACGCGCTCGGCGTGAAGCTGCTCTCCACCGGCGGCACCGCCAAGCTGCTGGCCGACGCCGGTCTGCCCGTCACCGAGGTGGCCGACCACACCGGCTTCCCCGAGATGCTCGACGGCCGCGTGAAGACGCTGCACCCCACCATCCACGGCGGCCTGCTGGCGCGGCGCGACCTGCCCGAGCACATGGCGGCCATCCAGAAGCACAAGATCTCGACCATCGACATCCTGTGCGTGAACCTGTACCCCTTCGAAGCGACGGTGGCCAAGCCCGGCTGCACCCTCGAAGACGCGATCGAGAACATCGACATCGGTGGCCCGGCCATGGTGCGCTCCGCCGCCAAGAACTGGAAAGACGTGGCCGTGCTGACCGACGCCTCGCAGTACGCCGGCGTGATCGCCGAGCTGAAGGCGAACAAGGCAGTGGGCAAGGAGACCAAGTTCGCGCTGTCGGTGGCCGCCTTCAACCGCATCTCGAACTACGACGCCGCCATCAGCGACTACCTCTCGTCGCTGCAGGCCGACGGCACGCGCGCCGCGTACCCGGCGCAGAGCAATGGCCGCTTCGTCAAGCTGCAAGACCTGCGCTATGGCGAGAACCCGCACCAGACTGCCGCCTATTACCGCGACCTGCACCCGGCTCCGGGTTCGCTCGTCACCGGCAAGCAGCTGCAGGGCAAGGAGCTCTCGTACAACAACATCGCCGATGCCGACGCCGCCTGGGAGTGCGTGAAGAGCTTTGACACGCCGGCCTGCGTGATCGTCAAGCACGCCAACCCCTGTGGCGTGGCACTCGGTGCCAACGCGGCCGAAGCCTATGCCAAGGCCTTCAAGACCGACCCGACCTCGGCCTTCGGCGGCATCATCGCCTTCAACACCGAGGTCGATGGCGCCACCGCCGAGCACGTGGCCAAGCAGTTCATGGAGGTGCTGATCGCCCCGGCTTTCACTGCCGACGCGCTGGCCATCTTCGCGGCCAAGAAGAACGTGCGCGTGCTGCAGATCGCGCTGCCCAAGGGCGGTGCCACCGCCTGGGAGCAGGGCCGCAACGCGCAGGACGTGAAGCGCATCGGCTCGGGCCTCCTGATCCAGAGCGCCGACAACCACGAGCTGAAGCTCTCCGACCTGAAGGTCGTCACCAAGGCCCAGCCCACCCCGCAGCAGCTGCAGGACATGCTGTTCGCCTGGACGGTGGCCAAGTACGTGAAGAGCAACGCCATCGTCTTCTGTGCCGGCGGCATGACGCTGGGCGTGGGCGCGGGCCAGATGAGCCGGCTCGACTCGGCCCGCATCGCCGGCATCAAGGCCGAAGCCGCGGG
>NZ_DASSRA010000138.1:0-5675 GCF_035702065.1 Rhizobacter sp. | reverse complement strand
CTGGGCATGACTGTTGGCCCCCCAGTCGCTCCCGCTCCTGCCCCCAAGGGGCGCCACCCGGCGGCCCGGCAGAGCCGGTTCCGCGGGTGTTGCTTGATGGGCGCGTCGCTCCGCTCGCGCTTCTCGCTTCTCTCTCGTCAGTCGGCGGTAACGTCGAATTTCCTGCCGTAGATCGACAGGCTGGAAGTCTTGAGGGCCTTCATCATCACCTTGGCCGCTGGCGACAGCAGCCGGTCGGTGCGGGTGATGATGCCGAAGTCGTCCATGTGGCAGGGCATCTCCAGCGGCAGCACGGCCACGATGCCGTGCGAGGCGTAGTAGCGCGCCACGTCGGCGCCGATCACGGCCAGCATGTCGCTCTGCTGCAGCATGCGCGTCATGAACAGCAGCGCCGCCGTCTCCACCATGTTGATGGGCGGGGCCAGGCCTTCTTCCTGGAACATCAGCTCGAAGCGGTGGCGCAGCACGCTGCCGGCCGGCGGCACGATCCAGCCGGCGCCCACCACGTCGCGCAAGGTGAGGCCCGCCATGCCCAGCAGCGGGTGGCCGGGCCGCACCACCGCGCACACCGGCTCGGACGCCAGGCGCTCGTAGCGGATCTGCGACTTGTCGTGCCGCTCGAACAGGCGTGCCACCAGGATGTCGAGCTTGCCCTGCGCCAGGCGCTCCATCAGCACGTCGCTGGTGTCGATCTCCAGCATCACGCGCAGCGTGGGCTGCTCCTGCTTGACCAGCGCCACCGCTGGCGGCAGCAGCATCAAGCCGGTGGAGGTGATCGCCCCCACCCCCACCTGGCCGAAGCGGCCGGCCTTGAGCGCGGTGAGCTCCTCGTTCGCCTCGTTCAGGCTGGCCAGGGCCACGCGGGCGTGGCGGATCATGGTCTCGCCGTACCAGGTGGGCTGCATGCCGCGCGGCAGGCGCTCGAAGAGCGGCACCTCCAGCACGTCTTCCAGGTCCTTGAGCAGCTTGGACGCGGCCGGCTGCGTCATGTTCAGCACCTGGGCCGCCCGGTGCAGGTTGCCCTCTTCGGCCAGCACCACCAAGAGCAGCAGCTGACGGGTCTTGAGACGGGCGCGGATGAACCAGTGGCTGTACGAGGGCATGGGGTTTTCCAGGAATTCGCTACTGATATCAATTGTGTCGAAATTTCGATTGGATTGATATCCAAACTGTTCCTAGACTTGCGGCCTCATCAACCCCCGGTTGCCTAATGAAATCAGCTGCGTCGAACCATTCCGCGAGGGCCGAGCGCCGGGCCGCTCCCAAGCCGGCCCGCATCCCCTCGGGGGATCGGCCACGGTACTCCGTGGACGAGGGGCAGACATGACTCCTTTGAATGCGCGGCATTTCATCAATGGCCGCTGGGAGACGGGCGTCACCACCGGCAACAGCGAGAACCCGTCGGACACGCGCGAAGTGGTCGCCACCCACGCCCGCGCCGACCGCGCCCAGACCGAGCTGGCCATTCGCGCCGCGGCCGATGCCTTCGGCGCCTGGAGCCAGAGCACGCCGCAGCGCCGCGCCGACGCGCTGGACCAGATCGGCAGCGAGATCCTGGCCCGCAAGGAAGAGCTGGGCACCCTGCTGGCGCGCGAAGAGGGCAAGACCCTGCCCGAGGCCATCGGCGAAGCCGCGCGCGCCGGCAACATCTTCAAGTTCTTCGCCGGCGAGGCCCTGCGCACCGGCGGCGAGTTGCTGCCTTCCGTGCGCCCTGGCGTGGGCGTCGAGATCACCCGCGAGCCGCTGGGCGTGGTCGGGCTGATCGCGCCGTGGAACTTCCCGCTTGCCATCCCCGCCTGGAAGATCGCACCCGCCCTGGCCTACGGCAACGCCGTGGTGTTCAAGCCGGCGGAGCTGGTGCCGGCCTGCGGCTGGGCGCTGGCCGAAATCATCAGCCGCGCCGGCCTGCCGGCAGGTGCCTTCAATCTGGTCATGGGCAGCGGCCGCGAGGTCGGCCAAACGCTGGTCGACAGCCCGCTGGTCGACGCCATCAGCTTCACCGGCTCGGTGCCCACCGGCGAGCGCATCCTGCAATCCACCGCCGCGCGCCGCGCCAAGGTGCAGCTGGAGATGGGTGGCAAGAACCCGCTGGTGGTGCTGGCCGATGCCGACCTCGACCAGGCGATCGAGTGCGCCGTCAACGGCGCCTACTTCTCCACCGGCCAGCGCTGCACGGCCTCGAGCCGGCTGATCGTCGAGGCCTCCATCCACGACGCCTTCGTGTCGCGCCTGCGCCAGCGCCTGCAGGGCCTGAAGGTCGGCAACGCGATGGAGCGCGGCATCGACATCGGCCCGGTGGTCGACGCCAACCAGCTGGAGCAAGACCTCTCCTACGTCCAGATCGCGCGCGAGGAAGGCGCCGAGCACATCTGGGGCGGCGAACGCCTGGAGCTCGCGGCGCCGGGCTACTACATGAGCCCCGCGCTCTTCCTCGCCAAGCCCGAGCACCGCGTGGCGCGCGAAGAGATCTTCGGCCCCGTGGCCTGTGTGCTGCGCGCCGACAACTATGAGCACGCGCTGGCGCTGGCCAACGACACGCCCTTCGGCCTGTGCGCGGGCATCTGCACCACCTCGCTCAAGCACGCAACGCATTTCAAGCGCCATGCCCAGGTCGGCATGGTGATGGTCAACCTGCCGACCGCCGGGGTCGACTTCCACGTGCCCTTCGGCGGGCGCAAGGGGTCGAGCCACGGCCCGCGCGAGCAGGGCCGCCATGCCGCCGAGTTCTACACCACCGTGAAGACCGCCTACACGATGGCCTGAAACGCCGCGGCCTCGTGGCCGCATCTGTTTGTTCGTTTGGCGCACCCGCGCATATCCCACCAAAAAGAGGAGACACACATGAGACTGACGAAACGTAGCCTGCTGGCCACCGTGGCCCTGCTGGCTGTCCTGCCGATGAGCGCCATGGCGCAGAAGAAGATCGTCCTTGGCTTCAGCCAGGTCGGCGCCGAGAGCGAATGGCGCACCGCCAACACCGAGTCGATCAAGTCGGCCGCCAAGGAGGCCGGCATCGAGCTCAAGTTCTCCGACGCGCAGCAGAAGCAGGAGAACCAGATCAAGGCGATCCGCTCCTTCATCGCACAGAAGGTCGACGTGATCGCCTTCTCGCCGGTGGTCGAGTCGGGCTGGGAGACGGTGCTGCAGGAAGCCAAGGCCGCCAAGATCCCGGTGCTGCTGACCGACCGCTCGGTCAACGTGAAGGACGACTCGCTGTACGTCTCGTTCATGGGCTCCGACTTCACCGAAGAAGGCCGCAAGGCCGGCCGCTGGCTGCTCGAGAAGATGAAGGGCACGAGCGGCGACGTGAACATCGTCGAGCTGCAAGGCACCGTCGGCTCGGCGCCCGCCATCGACCGCAAGAAGGGCTTCGAGGAGATCATCAAGGCCGACCCGCGCTTCAAGATCATCCGCTCGCAGACCGGTGACTTCACCCGCGCCAAGGGCAAGGAAGTGATGGAAGCCTTCCTGAAGGCCGAGGGCAAGAAGATCAACGTGCTCTACGCGCACAACGACGACATGGCCATCGGCGCCATCCAGGCGATCGAAGAAGCCGGCATGAAGCCCGCGAAGGACATCACCATCATCTCGATCGACGCCGTGAAGGGCGCCTTCGAAGCCATGATGGCCGGCAAGCTCAACGTGAGCGTCGAATGCAGCCCGCTGCTCGGGCCGCAGCTGATGAGCGCCGTGAAGGACCTCAAGGCCGGCAAGACGCTGCCCAAGCGCATCGTCACCGAGGAAGGCATCTTCCCGATGGAAGTGGCCGCCAAGGAATTCCCGAAGCGCAAGTACTGATCCAGCAGGCCACAACGCCCACTGGTCCCTGGGCCGTGGCCCTGGCGCTCACCCGCGCCGTGGCTGCGGCCTGACCCACAAGAACCGGAGACACCCTCATGAAGCGCACCTTCCTCAAGTCGATGCTCGCCATCGCCGCCGTCACGCTCGCCGGCGCCGCACCCTGGGCCCAGGCCCAGGACAAGGGCCTGATCGCGATCTCGATGCCCACCAAGTCGTCGGCACGCTGGATCGACGACGGCTCCAACATGGTCAAGTACTTCAAGGAGAAGGGCTACAAGACCGACCTGCAGTACGCCGACGACGACATCCCCAACCAGCTCGCGCAGATCGAGAACATGGTGACCAAGGGCGCCAAGGTGCTGGTCATCGCCGCCATCGACGGCACCACCCTGTCCGACGTGCTGCAGAAGGCCGCTGACAAGGGCGTGAAGGTCATCGCCTACGACCGCCTCATCAAGGGCTCGAAGAACGTCGACTACTACGCCACCTTCGACAACTTCCAGGTCGGCGTGCTGCAGGCGCAGTCGATCGAGAGCTCGCTCAAGCTGAAGGAAGGCAAGGGCCCGTACAACATCGAGCTGTTCGGCGGCTCGCCCGACGACAACAACGCCTTCTTCTTCTACGACGGCGCGATGTCGGTGCTCAACCCGTACATCAAGAGCGGCAAGCTGGTGGTGCGCAGCAAGCAGATGGGCATGGACAAGGTCGGCACCCTGCGCTGGGACGGCGCCGTCGCCCAGGCCCGCATGGACAACCTGCTGAGCGCGAACTACACCAACGCCCGTGTCGACGCCGTGCTGTCGCCGTACGACGGCCTGTCGATCGGCATCCTGTCCTCGCTCAAGGGCGTGGGCTACGGCACGCCGAAGCAGCCCTTCCCGGTGGTGACCGGCCAGGACGCCGAGGTGCCGTCGATCAAGTCCATGCTGCGCGGCGAGCAGACCTCCACCATCTTCAAGGACACGCGCGAGCTGGCCAAGGTGACGGTGGGCATGGTCGACGCGCTGCTCTCCGGCAAGAAGCCCGAGGTCAACGACACCAAGACCTACAACAACGGCGTGAAGGTGGTTCCTTCGTACCTGTTGAAGCCGGTCAGCGTGGACATCAGCAACTGGAAGAAGGTGCTGATCGACGGCGGCTACTACAAGGAATCGCAGGTCAAGTGACCCACGGCGTTCGCGTGCCGCCGCGTGCGGCACGCGTTCCCCTGGCAGAGACAAAGCAGTACATGACCTCGCAGCAGAGTACCGCCGGCAACACGGCCGGCGCGCCCCTCCTGGAGATGCGCAGCATCAGCAAGGCCTTCCACGGCGTGAAGGCGCTGGACCGCGTCGACCTCACGGTGCACGCCGGCGAGATCCACGCGCTGGTGGGCGAGAACGGCGCCGGCAAGTCGACGCTGATGAAGATCCTGAGCGGCGTCTACACGGTCGACGAGAGCGCGGGCGAGATCCTCTTCGAAGGCACGCCGCGCCGCTTCAAGGGCATCGCCGACAGCGAGGCCCTGGGCATCATCATCATCCACCAGGAGCTGGCGCTGGTGCCGCTGCTGTCGATCGCGGAGAACATCTTCCTCGGCAACGAGATCGCGCACGGCGGCGTGATCGACTGGTTCGCCGCCTATGCCAAGACGCGCGAGCTCCTGGCCAAGGTGGGCCTGAAGGAGTCGCCCACCACGCTCGTCACCCACCTGGGCGTGGGCAAGCAGCAGATGGTGGAGATCGCCAAGGCGCTGTCCAAGCAGGTCAAGCTCTTGATCCTCGACGAGCCGACCGCCAGCCTGAACGAGAGCGACAGCGACGCGCTGCTCGAGCTGCTGCTGGAGCTCAAGGCGCAGGGCGTGACCTCCATCCTCATCTCGCACAAGCTCAACG
>NZ_DASSRA010000137.1:0-3055 GCF_035702065.1 Rhizobacter sp. | reverse complement strand
ACGCGCCAGGTGTCCGGGCCCAGCGCCTGGACCTCGGCGCGCAGGACCTCGAGGCGCGGCAGCGTGAGCGCCTGCCACGTGAGCCAGGCGGGGAATCGCTGCACTTCCCGCTCCAGGAACTTGGCGGGCGGATTGCGGAAGACGCCGAGCTTGTTCCAGCCGCCCAGCTCGACGGGACCGAGCTCCGGATGCTCGAACCGATACCAGTCGACGTAACCCTCGCCGTCCAGCTCGCGATCGCTCCAGCGCAGCATCGCGAGGTCGTCCTCCGGCGCGTGCTCGCGGTACCAGTCGATGTAGTGGAAGTCCTTCAGTCCCGCCTCGCGCAGCGGCGCCCAGATCTCCACCGTCCAGAACAGCATGCCGAGGTGCTCGTAGATCCAGTCGAAGCCGCCGGTGATCACCTGCTTCGGGTGGTACTTGAAGTCGTGGAAGATCGAGAGCACCGGGTAGCCGGTCATCGCTTCCTGCCGCTGGGCGAAGCGCTTGTAGAGCCACAGGTCGTCGGCCGGCATGGTCTCGTCGGCGGCCGACGAGAAGGGCCGCAGGATCACGCCGCTCTGCGTGTGGAAGCTGATCCCGGCGCCGATGTTCGGGTGGCGCGCGATGAAGTCGACGACGGCGCGGACCTCGGGCTCGGAGGCCGGGTACGGTCCCGCGCCCACCTGCTCGAACTCCTGCCGCCAGCCGGCGGGGAAGTTGCGGTTGAGGTCCAGGCCTTCGGCGTCCTTGTTGACCTTGATGGTGAGGCCGTCGAAGTTCTTGAGCGTGCCCTCGGGGATCACGCGGTAGTACTCGCCGCCGAACTCGCCCGGCTCGCGCGCCACCATCAGCCGCGGGTCTTGCGCGCACTTCTTGTAGGTGCCGGCCGGGTCGGGGATGCGCATGAAGAGCATGCGGCCGTCGCCGTCCACGTCTTCCTGGGTCAGGCCGTCGACCGGCTCCTCTTCGAAGGGGTAGCGCCGCGTGGAGGAGCGGATGTGGCGCGGCCGCTCGGCCAGGGCGAGCTCGGCGCCGTCGGGGTTGAGGCGCGGGCAGAGGTAGACCGTGCGCGTGTCCAGCAGGTGGGTGATCTCGCGGTCGTGGCCGTAGCGGCCCAGCAGCAGGTTCAGGTAGTACAGGCAGGCCGTGCTGGCGGTGAGCTCGGCGGCGTGGATGTTGCCGTCGGCCCAGAACGCGGGCTTGTCTTCGGCCAGGCCGGTCTGCGTGTTGGTGACGGTGGCGACCCAGATGTCGCGCCCCTCGTGGCTCTTGCCGATGGAGGCCACCTGCACGAGTGTGGGGTAGGCGTCGGCGTAATCGAACAGCAGCCGGGTGAGTGCGTCGTACTTGTAGAAGGTGTCGAAACGGGGGGTGGGGGCTTTGGACAAGGTCATGGGCGGGCCATCGAGGCGGCGGGGAGCCAAGAATACTGCCCAGGCTCCCCAGCCCGCCATTCGGACTTAAGCGAGGTTTAAGCACCCGACGCCAACACTGGCGCCCTCGTTTGTCTGGCGCGACATCCGCGCGGAGCCGTGAAGACCCATTCCCTGACCTTGCCGCTACCGGCCGCCACAGCGGCGCCGCCGCGCCGCATCGCCTGGTGGCGCCTGCTGGCGGTGCTGGCCGTCGTCTTCGTGTGGCTGGGGGCCACGGCCGGCCTGCGCCCGTTGACCCTGCCCGACGAAGGCCGCTACGTGGGCGTGGCGCTGGAGATGCTGCACGCCGACCACAGCGCCGTGCCCACGCTCGCGGGCCTGCCCTTCTTCCACAAGCCGCCCTTGTTCTACTGGATCACCGAGGCATCGCTGCGCGTCTTCGGTGTCACGCAGTGGGCCGCACGCCTGGCCTCCGTGCTGGGCGCGACCCTGGGTGCGCTCGCGCTCTACCTGCTGGTGCGCCGCCGCGCCAGCGAGCGCGTGGCGCGCCTGGTGCTGCTCGGTCTGTTGACCCAGCCGCTGTGGTTCCTCGGCGCGCAGTTCGCCAACATGGACATGCTGGTCGCCGGCTGCATCAGCGCCACCATCGCCCTGCTGGCGCATGCGGCCTGGCAGTGGCAAGACGGCCTGCCCTGGCGCCGCACCCTGCTGGCCGCCTATGTGTGCGCCGCGCTGGGCGTGCTGGCCAAGGGGCTGATCGGTGCGGTCATCCCGGCGCTGGTGATGCTGGCCTGGCTGGGGGCGCAGAAGCGCTGGCGCACGATCGTGGCCCTGCTGTGGCTGCCGGGCATGGCGGCGTTCGCCCTCGTGGCCGCGCCCTGGTTCGTGCGCATGCAGTCGGAGTTCCCGGGCTTCCTGCACTACTTCATCGTGGTGCAGCACGTGCAGCGCTTTGCGCAGAGCGGCTTCAACAACGCCCAGCCGGTGTGGTTCTACCCGGCGGTGCTGGTGCTGCTCTCGCTGCCCTGGATCGTGTGGCTGGGCCGCGCCGTGTGGCGCGCCTACTGGCAGCGCGTGGCGCGCGAGCCGCTGCTCCTGCTGATGTGGGTGTGGCTGGCGACGGTGGTGGTGTTCTTCTCGCTGCCGCAATCGAAGCTGGTGGGCTACGTGCTGCCGGCGGTGCCGCCGCTCGCGTTCCTGATGGTCGATGCCGCATTGCCGTTGCGGCGCAGCCGCCTGTTCGGCTCGGCGGCGGTGTCGGCGCTGGTGTGCCTGGGGGCGGTCACAGCGCTGACCATCCACCCGCCGCTGTCCAACCGCGAGCTGGGCCAGGCGCTGGCCGCACAGCGCCAACCCGCCGAGCCCATCGTGTTCGTCGACGACTACTACTACGACCTGGCGTTCTACGCCGGCACCCGCACGCCGGCGCTGGTGGCCGACGACTGGGGCAAGCCCGAGCTGCGCCAGGCCGACAACTGGCGCCATGAAGTGGCCGATGCCGCGGCGTTCTCACCCGCGGTGGCCGCGCGGCAGCTCATCGACGCCGGCACGCTCAATGCGCGCCTGTGCAGCGGCTCGCCGCGCGCTTGGCTGGTGGTCACGCACGCGGTCGAGAGCCGCTATCCCTTCCTACAGAGCGCCGAACGCGTCGCCAGCAACAAGGACGCTGCGCTGTGGCGTGTCGACCGTGGCGTGCC
>NZ_DASSRA010000136.1:0-8901 GCF_035702065.1 Rhizobacter sp. | reverse complement strand
GCCGCTGGAAGCTCACCTTCGCCTTCGGCCTGGTGCATGGCTTCGGTTTCGCCGGTGCGCTCAAGGACCTGGGACTCGCGCAGGGCGCACTCGCCCTGCCGCTGTTCGGCTTCAACCTCGGCGTGGAACTGGGGCAGCTCGCCATCGTGGCGGCCTTCCTGGCCGTCGTCTGGGCCGTGCGCGACACACGCCTCTACCGCGGCGTCGGCCTGCGCGCGGGCTCTGCGGCGATCGCGGTGCTGGCCTTCGCCTGGCTGCTGGAGCGTGCGCTGGACTTCAGGTGGCCGGTGCTCGGCTGAGCGTCAGAGCACCACCTTGACCATCGGGTGGGTGGACAGCGTTCGGTACAGCTCGTCGAGCTGCTCGCGGCTGGTGGCGGTGACGGTGACCGTCACGCCCATGTACTTGCCACCACTGCTGGGCCGCAGCTCCACGGTGGCGGCGTCGAAGGCCGGGTCGAACTTCTCGGCCACCAGCGTGATGGCGTGCACGAAGCCATCGACGTTCTCGCCCATCACCTTGATGGGGAACTTGGAGGGGTATTCGATCAGCGACTGGTCGGACGGGATCTCGGGCATGGTGTGCTTGTCAGATGGATTGGGTGCGCTTGGCGCGCTGGTAGGCCTCGTACAGCCGCGCGTAGACCGGCCCCGGCTTGCCGCGCAGGGCGCCGTGGCCGACGGCCTCGCCGTCGAGCAGCGTCACCGGCAGCACCTCTTTCGAGGCGGAACTGAGCAGGATCTCGTCGGCGGCCAGCACATCGGCCTCGGGCACGGGGCGCAGGTTGTAGGCGATGCCTTCTTCCTCGCACAACTCGCGCAGGAGCTCGTAGCGCACGCCTTCGAGCAGGTGCTCGCTCTTGGGGGGCCCAAGCAGCGCGCCTTCGTGCACCACCCACACGTTGCTGGCCGAGCCTTCGGTGAGGTAGCCGTCACGCAGCAGGATGGTCTCGACCGCGCCATGGTCGGCCGAGATCTGGCGCGCCAGCACGTTGCCCAGCAGCGAGGTCGACTTGATGTCGCCGCGCTCCCAGCGGAAGTCGCGCGCGGTGACGCAGGCCACGCCCTTGTGGCGCTGCTCCGCGGTCGGCCCCACCAGCGGGCTGGTCATGATGAACACGGTGGGCTCGATGTCGTTGGGCATCACGTGGTTGCGCGGTGCCACGCCGCGCGTCACCTGGATGTAGACCGACTGATCGTCGGCCGCCTGCGCGGCGATGAGCTTGCGGCAGTGCGCGAGCCACTGCGACTCGGTGAACGTGTTGGCGATGCGCAGTTTGGACAGCCCGCGGCTCAGGCGCGCCATGTGGTCGTCGAAGCGGAACACGCGACGGCCGTAGGCAGGGAAGGCTTCGTAGAGTCCGTCCCCGAACATGAAGCCGCGGTCGAGCACCGAGACCCTGGCGTCACGCAGGGCGAGGTACTCGCCGTTCAGGTAACACAGGCTGTCAGGAATCGCGCTGTCAGAAATCTTCAAGGCGCCTCCTACTGGCATCAACTTCTCGTCAAGAGAGGCAGGTTACTTGATCCACAGCCGAATGGCATCCCATGCGCGGCCAAAAATGCCGGCCTGGTCGACCGCATTGAGCACCACCAGCGGCCGCTCGGCAACCAGCGTGCCCGAGGGGGTGGTCACCTTCAGCGTGCCCACGCGCTGGCCCTTGGCGAGCGGCGCCACCAGCGGGTCGGTGCGCTCGATCTTGGTCTGCAGCTTGGCGCCGTCGCCCTTGGGGACGCTCAGGAACACCGGCGCGCCCGTGCCAAGCTGGGCCTCGTTGGCCTGGCCCTTCCACACCGGCACGGTGGCGATGGCCTTGTCGGCCTCGAACAGGCGCACGGTGTCGAAGGCCTGGAAACCCCAGTTGAGCAGCTTCTGGCTCTCGTTGGCACGTGCGTCCATCGAGGCCGCGCCCAGCACCACGCTCAGAAGGCGGCGCTTGCCGCCGCCGGCGCCGTTGGCGGCCAGGTTGGGGAAGTCGCGCTGCGCCGACACCACCATGCAGTAGCCGGCGGCCTCGGTGTAGCCGGTCTTCATGCCGTCCACGCTCGGGTCGCGCAGCAGCAGCACGTTGCGGTTGTTCTCGTTGGTGGTGGGCGAGCCTTCGTAGTGGTACTTCTTGATGGAGTACAGCGGGTAGTACTCGGGGAAGTCGGCAATGATGTGGCTGGCGATCACCGCCACGTCGCGCGCCGTGCTCTTGTGGCCGGCTTCGGTGAGGCCGGTCGCGTTCTTGAACGTGGTGTTCTTCAGGCCCCAGGCCTGCGCCTGGCGGTTCATCATGGCGACGAAGTTGTCGAGCGTGCCGCCCACGCCTTCGGCGATCACCACCGAGGCGTCGTTGCCCGAGTTGACGATCACGCCACGCAGCAGGTCGGAGACCTTGGGCGTCATGCGCGGCTCGATGAACATCAGCGAGCCGCCACCCTTGCGTTCTTCCCAGGCGCGCAGCGAGACGGGCAGCGTCTGGTCGAGCGTGAGCTTCTTTTCCTTCAGCGCGGTGAAGGCGATGTAGGCCGTCATCAGCTTGGTGAGCGAGGCCGGGTCGGCCGGAGCGTCGGCCTCGCGCTCGGCCAGCGTCTGGCCGGTGCTGAGGTCGATCAGCAGGTAGCTGCGCGCGGCCACTTCGGGCGGCGTGGGCATCTGGGCGAAGGCCGACGTGGCCGAGGCCAGCGTCAGGACGGCAAGAGCGAGGAGTCTTTTCATTGGTCTGGTCTTCAAAGGTGAGGGGGCGTGAGGCCACGCCAGGGGCTCATTGGGAGTGAGTGGACCCGTGGCACACCACAAGGTTCTTGAGCAAGGTGAGTTGCCCATGAAAGAAATGTCCAGCGCCGGGGATCACGACCACCGGCAGGGCCTGGGGACGGGCCCAGTCGAGCGTGGCCGACAGGGGCACCACGTCGTCGGATTCGCCGTGGATGACGAGCGTGTCGGCCGGGACGTTGGGCACCTGCTGCTTCTGCGTCGACGGGCCGACCAGCACGAGCGCCTCGGCCTTGGCATCGTCGGCCAGGCGCTGCGCCGCCTGGGCGGCGACGAAGCCGCCGAAGGAAAAGCCGGCCAGGCGCAGCGGCAGGGCGGGGTCTCGGTGGGCGGCGATCACGGCCAGCGCGTCGTCGGTCTCGCCGCGGCCTTCGTCGAAGCGGCCCTCGGAACCACCCACGCCGCGGAAGTTGAAACGCACCGCGCGAAAGCCCAGCTGCACGAAGGCGCGGGCGAGCGTCTGCGCGACCTTGTTGTCCATGGTGCCGCCGTGCAGCGGGTGCGGGTGACAGACCACCGCCACACCGCGCGGCGCCTCGGCCGGCTCGTCGATGGCACATTCGATCGCACCCGCCGGGCCGGCGATGCGCACGCGCTGGGTCTGCGAGTTCATCGGCCGACGCTGTCGGGCAAGAGCAAACGCTCGACGACCACGCCGTTCTTCAGGTGCGACTCGACGATCTCGTCGATGTCGGCCTTGTCCACGTAGGTGTACCAGACGGCTTCGGGGTAGACCACCGCCACCGGCCCGCCGGCGCAACGGTCCATGCAGCCGGCCTTGTTGACGCGGACACCGCCGGGGCCATTGAGCTTCTCGGCTTTGGCGCGTGCCTTGCAATGCTCGAAGCCGGCCTGCGCGTTGTGGTCGGCGCAACTGGCTTCGCCGTTGTCGCGCTGGTTGAGGCAGAAAAAGATGTGTCGCTGGAAATAGCTCATGCCGGATTTTACGAAGTCGGGTCGCGCGCGGTCACGCGCAAGAGCAGGTACATGAGCGCTGCGTAAGGCCACAGCCAGCCAACCCACTGCGCCGCACCATGGAAGCGGATGAAGCGCCCCTGTTCCCAGGCCTGCAGGCTCTCGGCGTAGTAGGGGTCGGTGGGCGCCTGGGCGACCAGCGCCACCAGCAAGGTCAGCCCCACCAGCCCGAGGCCGGCCACGCCGCGCCGCGGCAGGAAGGCCAGGCCGATGGCCAGCGCGCAGCCCACCACAAGCGCCGGCAGCACGGCCGGGCTGAGCCAGGCCAGGGCGTGCTGCGGCCCGAAGTTCAGCGCTGTCGACAAGGTGGTGGCGGCCAGGCCCACGCTCAGCGCGGCGGGTACCTGCACCACGCGCCACTTGTCGCGACGCAGGATCGCAAAGGCCACGAACGAGGGCGCGAGCAAGCCCAGCACGATGGCCACCCATTCCGTCCCGCGCGACAGCGGCGTCAGCGCCTCACGGGCGTTGACCCAGCCTTCCACCCAGCTGGCCCACGGCGTGCCGTCGAGCGCCGCCGCCGCTGCCTCCTGCAGGGGCACCAGCACCTGCCCCAGGCCGAACGGCACCGGCGCCGGGAACAGCAGCCCCACCGGCCACAGCAGCAGCAAGGCGATGCCACCGGCACTGTGCGCGATGAACCAGCGGTCGCGCAGCACCTGCCAGCGCGCCACGCCGCCCAGCGCCTGCACGGCCAGCGCGACCAGCAGGCCCAGCAAGGTGCCGGCGGTGTTGAGCAGCCAGTCGGCCAGCGACGGCACGCGCTGCGGCAGCCAGTTCTGCAGGCTTTCCATCGCAAGCGAGAGCGACGCGCCGGCCAGCACCGAGGTCAGCGCCGACACCGTGGCGGCGCGGCCGCTGCGCACCTGCGCGCCGTACAGCAAGGCACCGAATGGCATGTAGCCCAGCAGGTTGGAGACGAGATCGAAGCCCGTCCACCACGGGCGCCAGGGCATGTGGCCCAGGCCGAGAAGAGGCACGCCGGCCGGCAACTTCCAGCCCGTGAAGGGCGACAGGCTGGCGTAGACGATCAGCGCGGCATACAGCAGCGCCAGGGGCGCGGCGGAGCTGCGGTGCCGTTCCATCGCCGCGATCAGAAGGGCTTGACCACCACCAGGATCACGATCGCCGCAAACAGCAGCACTGACGATTCATTGAAGACACGGAACCAGCGCTCGCTGCGCTGGTTGCTGAAGCTCTCGAACGTGCGCAGCAGCGATCGGCAGGCGTGGTGGTAGCCGAGCACCAGCAGCACCAGGAAGAGCTTGGCGTGCAGCCAGCCACCCTTGACGCCGAAGCCCAGCCAGAGCCACAGCCCCAGCAACAACGCCGGCACCATCAGCAGGCTGGCGAAGCGGTACAGCTTGCGCGCCATCAGCAACAGGCGCTCGCGCTCGGCGTGGCTGTCGGCGGGCACCGAGGCCAGGTTGACGAACAACCGGGGCAGATAGAAGAGGCCGGCAAACCAGCTGGCCACGAAGACGATGTGAAAGGCCTTGACCCACAAATACAAGCTGCTCATGCGGCTGGATTATGGGTGTGCGCTGCACGCCCATGAAAAAAGCCCCGGCCATGCGGCCGGGGCTGGAAAGCCTTATCGCTGTCATCACGGCAAGGCTCCTGCTCAGGGAGGAAAAGCAGGGGACAACGGCCTTGCGGCTATCATCCGTTGTCAACTTTAGCAGATGACCCCAGGCCGAGAGCAAGCCTCTTGACACCGGAAAAACACGCAGTTGCCAACTCTGACGCGCCGGTCATCTGAGCCCCAAAACGAGCCAGGAACCGCGCCGTGCACACCCCACCGCCCTACCCCGCCAGCCGGCCGCGCCGCCTGCGCCGCGATGAATTCACCCGCGCCCTGGTGCGCGAGAACCATGTGCTGCCCAGCGACCTGATCCTGCCGGTGTTCGTGCAGGCCGGGAAGGACAAGGCGCACAACGTCGACTCCATGCCCGGCGTGCAGCGCCTGAGCCTGGATCGCCTGCTGCCAGTGGCCGAGGAGTGCGTGAAGCTCGGCATCCCGGTGATGGCGCTGTTCCCGGTCATCGACAGCGCGCTCAAGACCGAGGACGGCCGCGAAGCCACCAACCCCGAGGGCCTGGTACCCACCGTGGTGCGCGAGCTGAAGAAGCGCTTTCCTGAACTGGGCTTGTTGACCGATGTGGCGCTCGACCCCTTCACCTCGCACGGCCAGGATGGCCTGCTCGACCCCACCGGCTACATCCTGAACGACGAGACCGTCGCCGTGCTCACCCAGCAGGCGCTTGTGCAGGCCGAGGCGGGCGTGGACATCGTGGCGCCAAGCGACATGATGGACGGCAGGATCGGAGCCATCCGCAACGCCCTGGAGGCGCGCGGCCGCATCCACACCCGCATCATGGCCTACAGCGCCAAGTACGCGAGCGCCTTCTACGGCCCCTTCCGCGACGCCGTGGGCTCGGCCGCGAACCTCGGCAAGAGCAACAAGAAGGTCTACCAGATGGACCCGGCCAACACCGACGAAGCCTTGCGGGAAGTGGCGCTCGACATCGCCGAAGGCGCCGACATGGTGATGGTCAAGCCCGGCATGCCTTACCTGGACATCGTGCGCCGCGTGAAGGACGAATTCCGCGTGCCCACCTTCGCCTACCAGGTCAGCGGCGAGTACGCGATGCTCAAGGCCGCGGCCCAGAACGGCTGGCTGGACCACGACGCCGTGATGATGGAAAGCCTGCTCGCCTTCAAGCGCGCCGGCGCCGATGGCGTGCTGACCTACTTCGCGCTCGACGCGGCACGCCTGCTTCGCGCTCGCTGATGCGGATCTTCCACATCCTCCCGGACCAGTTCACCGAGCTGGCCGAGCTGCCCGAGCAGCTGCCGGCGAGTGGCTACCTGTGGATCGGCAGCGCGCGGCGCGAGTTCGAGGTCCACACTGGCACCGTGCAAGCGGCGCTGCAGCGCTGGACCGGATCTCAGATCGTGGATCTGCACGTCTCCGACCTGCTCAACAACCAGTTGCCCTCGCACTTCGACTACACCTCGGCCTACGACATGCTGGTGTTCCGGCGTCTGGCCGCCGGCAGCGGCAGCAGCGCCATGTTCCTCGACGATGCGCAGGGCACGCTCGCCACCGCCAAGCGCGCGCTCGAAGCCATCGACACCAGCCCGGTGGGCTTTGCCGTGTTCGACCGCGTGCTGCTCACCGTGCACCCCACCGACTGCCAGGTGCGCGAGTTCTTCGCCTCGCGCCTGCTGCAGACGGCGCAGGGCTCGGAGCAACGCTCCGAACAGCGGCCGGGCGTCTCGCGCATGCCGGCCAGCCCGCCCGACCTGATGCTGCGCATGGTCAACCACATGGTCGACAGCTACCTGGAGTTGCGGCGCCTGCTCACCAAGCAGCTCGGCTACCTGCAGCAGGAGCTGTTCAAGCCGCACAGCCGCTTCGACAGCTGGCAGGTGCTGCTCGATTCGCGCAACGCCTTGCACCTGCTGGAGGACACCTGCGAAGACCAGCGCAGCGCCATCGTCGAATGGCTTGATTCGCTGGAAGAGTGGCCGACCGCGCAAGACGCGACCGTGATGCGCGAGCGCGAGCTGCTGCGCCTGCGCTCGCGCGACGTGCTGGAACACATCGAACGCGTGCTGAGCCATGTGCGGCGGCTCGAGAGTTCGGCCGAGACCGCGGTGCAGATGCACTTCTCGGCCCAGAGCAACCGCACCAACGACATCATGCGCACGCTCACCGTGCTGACCGCCATCTTCATGCCGCTGAACCTGATCACCGGCTTCTTCGGCATGAACTTCGACGGCATGCCGCTGATCCACGCCGCCACCGGCGTGTGGATCGCCAGCATCGTGATGGTGATCGTCGGCGTGGGCCTGGGCTGGTTCTTCTGGCGCAAGCGCTACCTGAGCACCTCGCACCGCTGAGGCTTCAGCGGGCGTAGGGGTCGTCGAAACCCAGGCGGGCGAGGATCGCCGCCTCCTGCGCTTCCATCATCTGCGCCTCGGCCTCGTCCTCGTGGTCGTGCCCTTGGGCGTGCAGTGTGCCGTGCACCAGCAGGTGGGCGTAGTGGGCCTCGAGGCTGATCCCCTGTGCCTTCGCCTCGGCCTCGACCACCGGCGCGCACAGGATCAGGTCGGCGCTCACCACCGGTTCATGGGTGTAGTCGAAGGTGAGCACGTTGGTGGCGTAGTCCTTGCCGCGGAAGTCGCGGTTCAGGGCCTGGCCTTCCTCGGCATCGACGATGCGCACGGTGATCTCGCCGGGCAGCTCCAGCGCCGCGCGCACCCAGCGCGCGACCTTGTGCCGCGGCAGCTGAGCGCGGTGCGAGGCATCGGCGAACTGCAGCGACAGGGTCAGTTCGGGCTGCGCCATCAGCTGCGATCCTGCGGCGCAGCGTCGTAGGCCTCGACGATGCGTGCCACCAGCGGGTGGCGCACCACATCGGCGGCGGTGAAGCGCGTCATGGCGATGCCCTTCACGCGGCGCAGCACGCGCTCGGCGTCGATCAGGCCGCTGTCGGTGCCGCGCGGCAGGTCGATCTGGCTCACGTCGCCGGTCACCACGCACTTGCTGCCGAAGCCGATGCGGGTGAGGAACATCTTCATCTGCTCGCGCGTGGTGTTCTGCGCCTCGTCGAGGATCACGAAGGCGTGGTTGAGCGTGCGCCCGCGCATGAAGGCCAGCGGTGCGATCTCGATGCTGCCCTTCTCGAAGGCCTTGGCAACCTTGTCGAAACCCATCAGGTCGTAGAGCGCGTCGTAGAGCGGGCGCAGGTAGGGGTCGACTTTCTGCGCCAGGTCGCCGGGCAGGAAGCCCAGGCGCTCGCCGGCCTCCACCGCCGGGCGGGTGAGGATGATGCGCTGCACCGCACTGCGCTCCAGCGCGTCGACCGCGCTGGCCACGGCGAGAAAGGTCTTGCCGGTGCCGGCCGGGCCGATGCCGAAGGTGATGTCGTGCGTCTGGATGTTGTTGAGGTAGGTGCGCTGGTTCTCGGTGCGGCCCGAGAGGTCGGCGCGGCGCGTGCGCAGGACGAACTCTTCGGCTTCGACTGCATCGCCTTGCACCTCGCGCAGGGCCGCGCGCGTGCCGCCGCGCTTGACGTCGGCCTGGGCCTCGACCAGTGCGAGCTGAAAGGCTTCGGGCGGGATCGGCTTGCGCGCGTGGTCGTACAGCGTCTGCAG
>NZ_DASSRA010000135.1:0-4613 GCF_035702065.1 Rhizobacter sp. | reverse complement strand
GACACGACGCCCGCCTTGCAGGCCACGCAGCTCACGCGCCGCTTCGGTGGCCTCACCGCCGTCGGCGAGGTGTCGCTGAGCCTGCACGTGGGCGAGGTGCATGCCGTGATCGGCACCAATGGTGCGGGCAAGTCCACGCTCGTCAACCTGCTCTCGGGCGAGGTGGCAAGCGACGCAGGCCGCGTGCTGCTCGCAGAGCAGGACATCACGCACTGGCCGCAGCCGAAGCGCGCTCGCGCCGGCATGGCGCGCAGCTACCAGCGCAACACCATCTTCGGCGAGTTCAGCGTGCTGGAGAACTGCCGCCTGAGCGCCCAGGCGATGCGGCAACGGCCATGGCGCGTGTGGCAGGCGGCTGCACATTGCGCGCAGAGCCTTTCGATCGCGCACGAGGTGCTGGCCACCACCGGCCTGGCCGAGCACGCGCAGCGCATCGCCGGCACGCTGAGCCACGGCCAGAAGCGGCAGCTCGAGGTGGCAATGTGCCTGGCCACGCGCGCCCAGGTGCTGCTGCTTGACGAGCCGCTGGCCGGCATGGGCGCCGAGGAAACCGAGCGCATGCTGTCGCTGCTCGATCAGCTCAAGCTGGAGCATGCGGTGCTGCTGGTCGAGCACGACATGGACGCCGTCTTCCGCGTGGCCGACCGCATCACGGTGATGGTCAACGGCCAGGTGATCGCGAGCGACGTGCCCGAGCGCATCCGCGCCCACGCGGAGGTGCAGCGTGCCTACCTTGGCGAGATGGTGCTGCCATGACAGAAGATGCCGAGCGGGACGAGCGCCGGGCCGCTCCCAAGCCGGCCCGCACCCCCCCGGGGGGTCGCCCGATGTACCCATCGGGCGGGGGGCTGACGATCACCAACCTGAACGCCCACTACGGCGACAGCCACGTGCTGCGCGGCGTCGACCTCGCGTTGCCGCCCGGCACCGCGCTGGGCCTCTTGGGCCGCAATGGCATGGGCAAGACCACGCTGATCCGCACCCTGATGGGTTACGTGAAGGCCACGCAGGGCAGCGTGCAGTGGGCCGGCCGCGACATGACCGGCGCCGCGCCCGAACGCATGGCCCGCGCCGGTCTCGGCTACGTGCCGGAGGGGCGCGGCATCTTCCCCAACCTGAACGTGCGCGAGAACCTCGTGATGGCCGCCCGCCCCGGCCCCTGGACGCTCGATCGCGTGCTCGCCACCTTCCCGCGCCTGGCCGAGCGGCTGTCGCACGGCGGGCAGCAGCTCTCGGGCGGCGAGCAGCAGATGCTGGCCATCGGCCGCGCGCTGATGACGCAGCCGCAGCTGCTCATCCTCGACGAAGCCACCGAAGGCCTGGCCCCGCTGATCGTGGCCGAGATCTGGCGCGTGATCGGCGCGGTGCGTTCGAGCGGCATCAGCACCTTGCTCGTGGACCGCAACTACCGCGCCGTGCTGGCCCACACCGACCGCGCGGTGGTGCTGGAGAAGGGGCGCGTGGTGATGGCCGGTGAATCGTCTGCGCTCGCGGCGGACGAAGCCGCGCTGAGTCAGCTGCTGGGCGTCTGACCCAGCACGCGCTCGACCCAGGCCACGAAGTCGGCCACGACCTCGTCACGGTTGGTCTCGTTGAGCACCTCGTGCCGCGCACCGGGGTACAGGCGCACGCTGATGTCGGTGAGGCCGGCATCGCGGAAGCGCTGCACCAGCGGGTCGAAGTAGGCCAGCCGCCGGTTCATCGCGTCGTCCTCGCCGACGAAGAAGAGCATCGGCAGCGTCGAGGGGATGCGCCGCAGCGCCGCCGGGTCGGTGGTGCGCGCGTAGGCGGCATACATCGACTGGCGCGACTTCACGGTGAGGCGAAAGCCGCACAGCGGGTCGGCGATGTAGGCGTCGACCTCGGCTTCGTCGCGGCTCAGCCAATCGAAGGGCGTTCGCCGCACCACGGCCGGTGCAGCAGCGGCCTTGTCGGCCAGCTTCCAGGCCGAGGCGTTGCCGGCCTCGGCCAGGTCGAGTGCCACCGTGCCGGTGAGGGCTGCGCCGGCCACGCGCGCGGCATGGTCGAGCAGGTACACCTTGACCGCGAACGAGCCCATGCTGTGGCCGAGCAGCAGCAGCGGCACGCCGGGGTGGCGGGCCTGCGCGAAGTCGCTCACGCTCACCATGTCGGCCACCAGGCCCGGAAAGCCGCGCGGCCCGAGCTCGCCCTTGTGGTGGGCACGCAGCGCCGCCTCGCCATGGCCGCGATGCTCGTTGGCATAGACCGCGATGCCTTGCGCGGCCAGCGCATTGGCCAGGCGCGCATAGCGCCGCGCATGCTCGCCCATGCCGTGCGCGATCTGCACCACCGCGCGCGCCGGTGCGGCCGGCTGCCAGCTGAAGAGCTCGATGGAATGGCCGTCTGCGGCGGGCAGGCTGTGGCGTATCTCCATGGTCAGGCAGGCAGATGCGTCACGGCCCACAGCCACAGCGGCGCAGTGAGCGCGAAGGCGAAGGTCGACAGCGCGATGGCCGCAGTCGTTTCGGCCTCTTGCGCTTCGTAGCGCTGGGCAAAGATCAGCGCGTTGTTGCCCACCGGCAGCGCCGCGGCCATCACCACCACCGAGAGTGGCAGGCCCGACAGGCCAAAGCCCCAGTGGCCCACCACCAGCACCACGGCCGGCAGCAGCACCAGCTTGTAGAGCGACAGCGTCACCGCGCCCTGCGCCGCAGACTTGAGCCCGTACTGCGCGAGCGACAGGCCGATCAGCACCAGGCACATCGGCACCACCGCCTGGCCCAGCTGCAGCAGCATCTCGTCAACCACGGCCGGCGTGGGCGCGCCGGCCGCGTTCCACACCAGGCCGGCGAGGATGGGCAGCACCACCGGGTGGATGATGGTCTTGCGCGCGGTGTCAAACAGCATGCGGCCCACGTGCGCATCGGCCAGGCCCTGGCGCGCACGCTCGCGGGCGAGGTCCATCTCGACCAGTGCGGTGAGCACGCTCAGCAGCACCAGCGCGTGCAGGCTCACGATGGTGACGTGGATGGACAGGCCGGCCTCGCCGAACATGGCTGCGGCCATGGGGATGCCCAGCTGCACGGTGTTGCCGAACGAGGCGGTGATGGCGCGCACGCTGGGCGCGGCGGTGGGCAGCTCGCGGTGATGACGCAAGAGATGGCGCTGCCAAACATAGACCATCACCATCATCACCACCACCGGCACGAAGAAGGCCGCCAGCGTGCCCCATGGCATGGTGCCGAACTCGATGCGCGAGGTGGTGCGAAAGAGCAGTGCCGGCACGAAGATGTAGAACGCGGCGTAGCTGAGCACCCGCGCCGGATCGCCCCCGCCCAGCCAGCCCTTGCGGCCGACCACGTAGCCGATCACCACCACCCCCATGATGGCAAGGAGCTTGAACAGGATGACGGAGAACATCAGGCGCGGCGCGGGCGGCTCGGCCCGTGGGAGTGAAAGTCGCGGGATGGGGCCAGGGGTGTCAGAAGTAGTAGTTGAAGTACACGCCGCCGTGGCTGCCGTCGGCCTCGGGCAGTTGCGGGAAGGTCTTGGACTTGAACTTCTCCGACACGTAGCGCACCTTGATGCCGAAGCTCTGCAAGGGGAAGAACTCGCCTTCGACCACACCGCCGTAGCTGGGCTTGAAGTCTTCGTCGGTGGCGAAGTAGTTGCCCGCGCCGCTGGCGCGCAGCGTGGCCTTGTTGGTGTAGCGCAGACCGCCGCCGACGCGGAACCACTCGGTCAGCTTGAAGTGCCCCAGGAACTCGATGGGAAAGCGCTCGAAGCGCACGTTGCCGTTGTCGCCGTTCGCACGATCGAAGTGGTAGCCGACCAGCACCTGGCCCGACACCAGGTCGGTGAAGCGCAGCTCGATGCCGGCATTGAAGGCGATCAGGCCGCCGGCATGCACCTTGGCCTCGTCGGCGCCGTAGTCGTTGTTTTCATAGCGCACGGTGGCCAGCGTGTCGCCGCCGAAGGTGAAGCCGCCGCCCACCACGCCACGCACTTCCACTGCGTGCGCCGCACCCCCTGCCATGGCGAGCGCCACGGCGGCGCTGGCAATGCTCTTCTTCATGCAAATCCCCTGTAGATGTATGGAAAGGGGCCTCGCGCAGAGGCCCCCCGGGGATTGTGCCGCAGCGTCTCGCGCCACCGCCTGCGGCCTGGTGCGGCCTTATGCGGCTTTCTTGGCAGCCGCTTTCTTGGCAGCGGCCTTCTTGGCAGGGGCCTTGGCGGCCGCCGTCTCCGTGGCAGGTGCCTTGGCTGCGGCGGTCTTGGCCGGCGGCGCCTTGCTCGCACGCGGCTGGAACTCGAAACTCACCTTGCCTTCCTTCTTGTCGAAGGCGAGGAAGGCCTTGAACTTGCGCCGCGTCTTGTTGGAGACGAAGTTCTCCAAGAGGTCCGTCTTGCCGGTGCTGAGCAACTTGGTGATCTGCTCGCGGCCCACCGGCTGCTGCAGGATGATCTTGCCGGTCTTGAAGTCGCAGGTAACGTGCGCGCCGACGGCGTGCTCGCACACGTAGCTGGTGCCGTGCTCGTACACGTGGCCCTGGCACTTGGGGCAGGCACCCAAGGACTCCTGGCCCGAGAAGTCGACCGGCTCACCGGACTCGCCTTCCTTCTTGGCGTCTTCGCCGAAGTCGAACTCCAGC
>NZ_DASSRA010000134.1:0-17237 GCF_035702065.1 Rhizobacter sp. | reverse complement strand
TTGGCGATCAGCTGCGGCTTGTGCCGCCACTGCTCGCCGGCGACGTTGGCGAGCTGGCGCGCCATCTCCATGTCGGTCGCGTTCTTGGGAAAGCTCACCGCCAGGTACTCGCACTGGAAGCTCATCGCGGTCTTGATGTCTTCCATGTCCTTGGCGGTCAGCGCCGGCGCGGTGAGGCCGCCGCCGGCCTTGTTGATGCCCTTGTTGTTGGACAGCTCGCCACCGATCACCACCGTGGTGTGCACCTCTTCGCCCTTGACCGCGTCCACCGTGAGCTTGAGCAAGCCGTCGTTGAGCAGCAGCGTGTCGCCAGGGCGCACGTCGCGCGGCAGCTCCTTGTAGTCGAGGCCCACGCGCTCGTTGGTGCCAAGCTCGGTGGTGGCGCCATCGAGGATGAACTTCTGCCCCGCCTCGATGATGGTCTTGCCGCCCTCGAACTTGCCGACGCGGATCTTCGGACCCTGCAGGTCGGCCATGATGGCGACCTCCTTGCCCACCGCCTTGGCCGCCTCGCGCACGAGCATGGCGCGGTCGATGTGGTCCTGCGCCTTGCCGTGCGAGAAGTTGAGCCGCACCACGTCGACCCCGGCGCGGATCATCTTCGCGAGCACCTCGGGTGAGCTGGAGGCAGGGCCGAGGGTGGCGACGATCTTGGTGGCGCGGGGCATGTGGGGGTCTCCGTTCTTCTCGTGGCGTCTTCGGTCTGGGAATCGGTCAGGTATCAGGCGGCACGCTTTTGCAGGATCTCGAAGGCCGGCAGCGTCTTGCCTTCCAGCACCTCGAGGAAGGCGCCGCCACCGGTGGAGATGTAGCCCACGTCCTTCTCGATGCCGTACTTGGCGATCGCGGCCAGCGTGTCGCCACCGCCGGCGATGCTGAAAGCGCTCGACTCTGCGATGGCGCGCGCCAGCGTCTCGGTGCCCTTGGCAAAGGCGTCGAACTCGAACACGCCGACCGGGCCGTTCCAGACGATGGTGCCGGCCTTCTTCAGCATCTCAGCGAGCTGGGCGGCGGTCTTGGGGCCGATGTCGAGGATCAGGTCGTCCTCGGCCACGTCGGCCGCAGCCTTCACGGTGGCCGGTGCATCCGCCGCGAACTTTTTGGCGGTGACCACGTCGACCGGAATGGGCACAGCCGCGCCGCGTGCCTTCATGGCCTCGATCACGGCCTTGGCCTCGCCCAGCAGGTCGGGTTCGGCCAGTGACTTGCCAATGGGCAGGCCGGCGGCGAGCAGGAAGGTGTTGGCGATGCCGCCGCCCACGATGAGCTGGTCGACGTTCTTGGCCAGCGCTTGCAGGATGGTGAGCTTGGTGCTGACCTTGCTGCCGGCCACGATGGCCACCAGCGGGCGCTTCGGGTTGGCCAGCGCCTTGGAAATGGCGTCGATCTCGGCCGCCAGCAGCGGGCCGGCACAGGCCACCTTGGCGAACTGCGCAATGCCGTAGGTGGAGGCCTCGGCGCGGTGAGCGGTGCCGAAGGCGTCGTGCACGAAGATGTCGCACAGCGCGGCCATCTTCTTGCTCAGTTCTTCGCTGTTCTTCTTCTCGCCCTTGTTGACGCGGCAGTTCTCCAGCATCACGAGCGAGCCCGGCGCGACCTGCACGCCGTCGACCCAGTTGGCCACCACGGGGATCTCGCGGCCCATCAGCTCGCCCATGCGCTTGGCCACGGGGGCCAGCGAGTCCTCAGGCTTGAATTCGCCCTCGGTCGGGCGGCCCAGGTGCGAGGTGACCATCACCGCGGCGCCCGCCTTCAGGGCCAGCTCGATGCAGGGGATGGAGGCGCGGATGCGCGTGTCTTCGGTGATGCGGCCGGTGTCGTCGAGCGGCACGTTGAGGTCGGCGCGGATGAACACGCGTTGACCGGTGGCCTTGCCTTGCGCGGCGATGTCTTCGAAACGGAGGACTTTCATGGTGGGGCGGGATCGTGATGACGGGATTGCAGCCCGCTATTGGACACCAGGAACCTGCCCGTAACTCACCACCCCAAGCCGAGTTTCAAGGGAATCAGCACCGCCATGCCGGTGACGATGGTGCCGAGGATGCCGCGGCGCCAGAAGAAGTAGGCCGACGCGGCAGCGGCCGCATACAGGCGTGCGTCTTTCCAGGTGTCGATCAGCTCGCCGTGGCTCATCACCACCTCGGGCACCACCACGGCGGCCAGGGCGGCGAGCGGTGCATAGCGCAGGCCACGCTTGACCCAGCCTGGCATCGCCAGTTCTTTCTCGGGGATGAGGAAGAACGCGCGGGTGATGAAGGTGATGACGGTCAGGCCGGCGATGGTGATCAACGCGTAGGAGGTGTTCACGCGGCGGCCCTCGCGGTGTTCGCCGCCGCGCCATCCCCTCGCTTGGGACGGGCCAGGGCATTGCGCACCCGGCGGCCGGCATCGCCCCCACCGTCGAGCATCAAGCCGATGCAGACCGCCGCGGCGATCGCCACCACGATGTGCAGGCGGAACGGCAGTGCAAAAGCCGCCACTGCCGCGAAGCCCGCCACCACGGCGGCCAACGCGGTGGCGCGGTCGTTGATCAAAGAGTAGGTAAGTCCGATGAGTGCGAGCACGCCGGCGAAGCCCAGGCCCCAGTGCGTGGGGATGACGTCGGCCAGCAGGATGCCGGCCACCGTGGGCACCTGCCAGCTCAACCAGTTGGCTGTGGATGCGCCGACGAAATACTCGACCTGGCCTTCGTCATCGCGCGCCTCGGGGAAGCGCTTCATGAAAAGCACATACGTGAGATCGCCGCTCACGTAGCCCAGAAGGAGCCGGTCGCGCAGCGAATAGCGCATGAAGTACGGCCGCCACTGCGCGCTGAAGATCACGAAGCGCAGGTTGATGCACAGGGCCGTGGCCCAGATCACCCAGACCGGCGTCCCGACCATCATCAGCGGGAGCGCTGCGAGCTGTGCACTGCCCGCGTAGACGAAGAACGTCATCAGCAGCGACAGCGGGATCGACAAGCCGCCCTTGACCATCGCCACCCCGGTCACCAGGCCCCAGGCGGCAATGCCCAGACTGACCGAACTCATGTCGCGCACCCCTGCGCGGAACTGCGTGTGCCGCAGGGTGTCTTGGAGCGAAAGCATGGGGCCGATTCTCGTGCCTTGCGGGTTTCCCCGCAGATCAGGGGAGATTCGGGGCGCGCTGCGCCGGATCAGTGATCCTTCGGCTCGCGGGCCTTGCCGCCCGCGCCGGTCTTGGCGGCGCGCTTGTCGGCCACCTCGGCGACCGACTCGCCCACCGGCTTGCCCTCGGCCTTGTCGAACTGGGGTTCGACCGACTTGGGGGCGGCCTTCGCGGCCATGCTCGTGGGCGGAACCGACTCGATCTTGTTCTCGCGCATGTAGTCGTTCATGTCGCGCCAACCGGCGAACACGGCGGCCTTGTCGGCCTTCTTGTTCATGGCGTAGCAGTCTTCGATGGCGCGGCCGGCGTGGCGGCAGGCGCCGCCGATGGCCTTGCCTTCAGCCTCCTTGACGGCGGCCAGCTTCTCGGCGGAGTCCCCCAGCATGTCGCAGCCCGACAGCGCGGCAACGGCCAACAAGAATGAAATGAAGAGGAAGCGTCGCATGACAGGCAGGGCAGAGTTCTCTGGGCCCATTCTGCGCAAGCCCCGGCTCACCGAGCCTGGCAAAAGCGGGGCGATTGCCCCGCTTTTCGTTCTCTGAGCCTTCAGGCCATCGCCAGCAGGCGGGCGACGCGTTCCTCGGTGGAGGGGTGGGTGGAGAACAGGCCACGCAGCCCGCCACCCGACAGCGGGTTCATGATCATCATCTGCGCCGTCTCCGGGTGGCGCTCGGCGGCTTCCATCGGCAGGCCTTGCGCGTAGCGCTGGATCTTCTGCAACGCGCTGGCCAGGGCCTGCGGGTCGCCGGAGATCTCGGCACCGCCACGGTCGGCCTCGAACTCGCGCGCGCGGCTGATCGCCATCTGGATCAGGCTGGCCGCCAGCGGCGCCAGGATCATCACCAGCAGGCCGACGATGGGGTTGTGCGAGCGGCCTTCGCTGTCGCGCCCACCAAAGAACATGGCGAAGTTGGCCAGCATGGAGATCGCACCGGCCATGGTGGCGCTGACGGTGCTGATCAGGATGTCGCGGTGCTTCACGTGCGCCAGCTCGTGCGCCATCACGCCGCGCAGTTCGCGCTCGCTCAGCACGCGCAGGATGCCGGTGGTGGCGGCCACCGCCGCGTTGTCCGGGTTGCGGCCGGTGGCGAAAGCGTTGGGAGCGTCTTCGTTGATCAGGTAGACGCGCGGCATGGGCAGCTGGGCGCGTTGCGCCAGATCCTGCACCATGCGGTAGAACTGGGGCGCGCTGGTCTCGTCGACCTCCTGCGCGTTGTACATCTTCAGCACCAGCTTGTCGGAGAACCAGTAGCTGAAGAAATTCATGCCCAAGGCGATGAGCAGCGCGACCATCATGCCGGTGCGCCCGCCGATGAAGGCGCCGATGGCCATGAACAGCGCCGTGATGGCTGCCATCAGAACGGCGGTCTTCAACAGATTGAACATGGAAACTGACTCCTTGAGTGCGTGAGCCGCATCAGATGCGGCCAGGCCGCAGGAGTTCAATCGGCCACAGCGTGGAACGCCTGGCCCGGCTGTACGGGCTGGCCTTGGAGGAACTGGCGGGCGCTGAGGCGCTTGCCACCCGGACGCTGCAATTCAGTCAGAACCAAGGCGCCACTGCCACAGGCCACGGTGATCCCCGCGTCAGTGACCGCCAACACTGTGCCGGGTGCGCCGGTGGCGGTCGCTACGTGGGCGCGCCACAGCTTGACGGTCTCCCCGCCGAACTCGGCGACAACACCGGGGAAGGGGTCGAAGGCGCGCATGCGCCGCTCCAGCGCGGCGGCGGGCTGTGACCAGTCGATGGCCGCCTCGGCCTTGTCGATCTTGTGGGCGTAAGTGACGCCCTCTGCCGGCTGTGGCGTGGACTTCAAACCGCCGCAGGCCGCCAACTCCAGCGCCTCGACGATCAGCCGCCCGCCAAGCGCCGCCAACCGGTCCTGCAGGCTGCTCGTGGTGTCATTGGCAGCGATTTCGCTCGCTTCTACGAGCAACATGCCGCCAGTGTCCAACCCTGCATCCATCTGCATGATGGTGATGCCGGTGCGCGCATCGCCGGCCTCGATGGCGCGGTGGATCGGCGCTGCACCACGCCAGCGCGGCAGCAGCGAGGCATGGATGTTGAGGCAACCCCGCGGCGGAAGATCCAGCACCCATTGCGGAAGGATCAGGCCGTAGGCGGCCACCACCATCACGTCGACCCGAGCGGCCTGCAAAGCCTCGCGCGCCCGCGCAGCGTCGTCGGGGTACTTGCCATCCAGCCGCAGGCTACGGGGCTGGGCAACTTCGATGCCATGGGACTGGGCGAAAGCCTTCACTGGCGACGGCGCCAGCTTGAGCCCCCGGCCCGCCGGCCGGTCGGGCTGCGTCAGCACAAGCGGAACCTGGAAGCCCGCGGCGTGCAAGTGCGCCAGCGCCACCGCGGCGAATTCGGGCGTGCCGGCAAAGGCAACCCTCATGGGCGCTGCTCGTCGCGTGTCTTCTTCAGCATCTTGGTCTTGATGCGATCGCGCTTGAGGCTGCTCAGGTACTCGACGAACACCTTGCCCATCAGGTGGTCCATCTCGTGCTGAACGCACACCGACAGCAGTCCTTCGGCTTCGAATTCGTAGCTTTCGCCGGCGCGGTTGAGGGCCTGCACCGTCACCTTGGCGTGCCGCGGGACCTTGTCGTAGATGGTCGGAACGGAGAGGCAGCCTTCGTCGCCCAGGCTCATTTCGACACTTTTGGCGGTCAATTCGGGGTTGATGAGCACGCGCGGATCATCACGCCCCTCGGAGGTGTCGATCACGATCACCCGCTCGTGGACGTCGACCTGGGTCGCTGCCAGGCCCACGCCGTCGGCGGCGTACATGGTTTCGAGCATGTCATCCACCAACTGGCGAATGCGGTCATCGACCTGCGCCACCGGCTTGGCAACGGTGTGGAGGCGGGGATCCGGGTAGCGGAGGATGGCGAGCTTGGACATACAAATCAGGATCTGAGGCCTTGTGGACGGCACGCAACGCCAGTCGGTGTGACAGGCAGCACAACAAAGGTATCGACGGGTGACTTTCGTTGCGATATCAAGGGTTTAGAGGCAGAATCTGCGAAACTGAATGAAGATTTTCGCCGATCTGCGGGCCCCTTGCCGCAGCCGGCTCAGTAACCGCACAGCCCAGTATTGTGCTGTCTGTGCGCCCGGAGACTCACCTTCATGACCCGAAGCACCCGTTCTGCCCAGTCCTTTTTCCGGGCCTCTGCGATCACCCTGGCGCTCGGCATCATGTGCCTCGGTGCCGTGGCGGCAGAACCCAACTTCCCGATCACGCAAAAGCAGCGCGGCACGGCCAACCAGGTGGCTGAAGCAGGGGTACCGCTCTCCGAACTGGCAGAAAATGCGCCCGACAGCTACACCGTCAAGTCGGGCGACACGCTGTGGGGCATCTCCGGCATGTACCTCAAGAGCCCCTGGCGCTGGCCGGAACTCTGGGGCATGAACCTCGAGCAGATCCGCAACCCCCACCTGATCTACCCGGGCCAGACCCTGTACCTGGTCAAGACCAACGGCCGCGCCACCCTGCGCGTGGGAGAAGGTGACACAGGGGGGTCCGGGCGCCTGTCGCCGCGCGTGCGCACCGTCGACCTGGATCGAGACGCCATCTCTTCGGTGGTACTGAACCTGATCGAACCCTTCTTGAACGAAGCGGTGGTATTCGACAACGCCAACGAACTCGCTGCCGCGCCGCGCATCGTCGCTTCTCAGGAGGGCAGGGCCTTCATGACGCGCGGCGATCTGGCCTATGTTCGCGGAGATCTAGGCGAAGCCCGCAACTTCCGCATGTTCCGCCAACCTCGTCCGCTGGTCGATCCCAGCACGGGACAGGTGCTGGGTTACGAAGCGTTCTACCTGGGCACCGCCGAATACACCCGCAAAGGCGGCGTCATCAACGGTGAGATCGTGCCCGAAACCTTCACTGTCACCAGCATTCGCCAGGAAGCCTACGTCGGAGATCGCCTGTCGCCCGTGCCGCCGCGGGAGTTCACCAACTACGTTCCGCATGCACCGAGCAACCCCATCTCCGGTCAGATCGTCTCTGTCTATGGCGACGCGGTCAACGCCGGCCAAAACCAGATCGTGGCATTGAACCGTGGCAAGCGAGACGGGATGGAGAGTGGGCACGTGCTCGCCCTGTGGCGCGATGGTGCCCGCATCGCTGATCGCACCGATGGTGGCTCCGCCATCAAGCTGCCAGATGAGCGCCATGGCAATCTGTTCGTGTTCCGCGTCTTCGACCGCGTGTCGTATGCCCTGATTCTGCGAGTCAAGGAGCCGGTCACGGCTGGCGACCGGTTCACCCAGCCCTGACCCGGCCGCACCGAGCGCCCATTGCGGCGCGATGTCCCATGGATCGCGACGAACTTGCCGCATGGCTGCGGCTCATCGAAACGCCGCAAGTCGGCCGCGAGTCCGCCCGCAAGCTGCTCGCGGCCTTCGGATCCGCCGAGGCGGTGCTGGCGGCTCCAACAGCCGCACGCAAGGAAGTCGTCTCCAGCACAACCGCGTCAGCCCTCGACAAGGTGCCAGACGAGGTGGCGGCCCGGATCGAGGCCACAGTTCAGTGGCTCGCCGGGAGCACCGACGAAGCGCCGCGCCAAGTGCTGACGCTGGGCGACCCTGATTACCCCCAGGGGCTGCTTGAAACGGCCGATCCGCCCTTGCTGCTTTACCTGCAAGGGCAGGCCGTGCTGCTGGCACGGCCCGGCTTGGCAGTCGTCGGCAGCCGCAATCCAACCGCCCAGGGCACCGAGAACGCCAAGGCCTTCTCGACCCATCTGAGCCAGGCCGGCTTGACCATCGTGTCGGGTTTGGCCATGGGCGTTGACGGTGCCGCCCACGAAGGTGGTTTGTCCGGCGCGGGCAGCACCATCGCCGTCGTCGGAACGGGCCTGGACCGCGTCTATCCACGACGCCATCTGGAGTTGGCTCACCGCATCAGCGCCCGGGGCCTCATCGTCAGCGAGTACTCGCTCGGAACACCACCTTTGCCGCCCAATTTTCCGCAACGCAATCGCATCATTGCTGCGCTGACACGCGGTACTTTGGTGGTCGAAGCCGCACTGCAGTCCGGCTCGCTTATCACGGCCCGCCTCGCCAGCGAAGCCGGCCGCGACGTTTTCGCCATCCCGGGTTCCATCCATTCCCCACATTCGCGCGGCTGTCACGCATTGATCAAGCAAGGCGCCAAGCTGGTCGACTGCGCCCAGGACGTTCTGGATGAACTGGCATGGGGCGCTCCGCTTAACCAGCAATCGCCGGCAGACCCCGTGGCGACCCAGGACGACCCGGTCCTGGACGCCTTGGGCTATGACCCCACGAACCTCGACGCGCTGGTCGGTCGAACCGGCTGGCCCGCACCAGAACTGAGCGCTCACCTCCTCGAGCTGGAGTTGGCAGGTAAAGTGGCCCGGCTTCCGGGACAGCTCTTCCAGCGGGTAGGCGCCGGCTGACGGCCGAAGTGCATTTATTCCGGGTTGGCTCGGATGCCCCTGGGGTATAGTGAATCCATGTTTGACGTGCTCGTCTACCTGTACGAAAACTACTGGCGGCCCGATGCCTGCCCAGACCACGCCCAGCTGACCCGCAAGCTCTCGGCGATGGGGTTCGAATCAGACGAGATCGAAGAGGCCCTGTCCTGGCTTGACGGCTTGGCCACCGCAGCTCAGTCCTATTCCGGTGAACAGGCCCCCGACAGCCTGCGGGTCTATTCCCCCGCAGAGCAAGAGCACCTCGGCGAGCATTCCATCGGCTTCGTGAGTTTTCTCGAGTCGGCAGGTGTGCTGCCGCCGCCAATGCGCGAAATGGTCATTGACCGCGCAACCGCCATTCCGGGTGGGCCGGTCAATCTGGAGGACTTGAAGATCATCGTCCTGATGGTGTTCTGGAGCCTCGGCGAGGAACCCGACGCCCTGATCCTTGATGAGTTGTTCGTCGACGAAGAAGACCGGCTGATCCACTGAGGCCCACCTCGTCAACAAAAAAGCCGCCTCCGGGCGGCTTATTGTTGGGTACGGAGTTCTCAGTTGAGCAAGCGACCCGGATCCACGTCCAACTTGGCCAGGGCGCTGCGGGTGGCACGGACCGTCAAGGACTCGTCTTGCGCCGGTACCAGCAAACCCGCCTGAAGGAAGGCCGCCAAGCGATGCTGCTGGAACAAGATGCCCCTTCCATGAGGTGACACGAACAGCGTGAGCTGGCGCCGCATGCCTTGCCACACAAGCTGCACCGCCTCGTTGCGGTTGCGGTAGTCCAGCATGTACCAGCCACCGACCTGAAGCTCTCGCGCCCAGGCGAGCATGGCCGGCGTGGGCATGGAGCCACCCTCGCCCACCACCTCCAGTTCGGAGCTTTCATGGCCGGACAGGTCCAGCACCATGGACTCGTCGATCTCCATGTCGTCGGTGTTGTCGGGCAGAAGCTCTTCCAGGGTTTCGAGCCGGCCCATCAACTCTTCCAGCCGCTCCGGGGCGATGGCCGCCGTCTTGGCCGTGAAGGCTGCAGCCAACGAATTGTTGAGCTTCTGGATGTGCTCGTCCTGTTTGTCGGCAGCGATGTTGGCGTGGTCCATGCCCTCGCGCAGCGTCTTGAGCAGAGGCGGCAAGCGGCGGATGACCTCGGCGCGCTCCTCGCGCGACACCTTGGCGCTGGCGGACCAGATGAGATCCGCAGCCACCCGCTTCATCGCCTTGGTTTCTGCGCCTTGTGCGCCATGCTTGACTGCCGTCATGGCCATCACGTCGGCCCAGACATGGAACAGGAAGTCGCGCACACCTTCTTGAACTGGCACCTCGTTGAGCATCTTGCGCAGCTCGATGGTGTACTGAATCGCCAGCGTCTCGCGCTGCTCGACCTGCTGCGCCAGGGAGACACCCTTGCGCGTCATTTCGTTTTCGTTCTTGAAGTAGTGCTCGAGGAATTTCTCAAACTCGGTCAACACCGTCTGGAACACCCGTCGGCCAGTGTCGGGGTAGGCCTCGACCACCTGAACCACGCGCTTGATCTCTTTCTCGAGCGTGTCGGCCACGGCCTGGCTGGTGGCATCGAACCCCATCACACAGGCGCCCATGCGATCGATCAGGCGACGCGCCGGATGATCCACGGTGGCAAAGAAATCAGGTTCGCTCACCGCGACCCGCAACACCGGCATCTGCAGGCGAGCAAACCACACCCGCACGACCGCCGGTATGCGCTCCTCCATCAGGATGCTCTGGAACAACAGGGCCACGATCTCGATCGTCGCGCGCTCGACCGGCGTGGCAGCCGCCTTCTTCAGCTCCTGCTTGCGCTGATGCAACTCTTCCAGCAACGCTGGGGTGCTGACCACAGCTTCGGCTGGACGACCCGGCACGACGGCCGCGCCACTCGTGGTGGTGCTCAACCGGCGCTGAATGCCCTGCTGCGCCTCGTTGATGGCGGCCTTCAGTCCGACCGAGGCGGCGGGCATGGGCGCCGTGCCGGCGAAGTCAGCCACCTGGCGGCCGATCAGGCGGTTGAGCCGTCCCAGTACCGCTTCGGCGTGATCCGAGCCGCGGGCAAAGCCCCCGGCGCGGGTCATCATGCGCGTCTCTTCACCCACCGTGCCCAGGCGGCCGAAACTGCTGTTCGGGGCACTCACCGGAGCCGGCCCGCTCGGCGGCCCACCGCTTCCGGTGGCACCCGGCAACGCATAGGAATTGCGCGTGCGCCGGATGAAAGGCCGCAGATCGATCTCGGGCAACACGCGCTGCTGGATCAGCCAGCGGTTGGTCTCGTGGTACGCCTCTTCGGCAAAGTGCGCGAACTCCTCGTGCAGCACTGGCTGGACGGTGCGCCAGGCATCTTGTGACAGCGAGGCCCCTCGCCAGGTGCTGGTCAGGATGCGCGCCAGCACGTGGGGTCGCAACACATCGTTGGTGTCGAGTTCGTCGCGCTTCTCGAGCGCCGACATGCGCGAGCGCATGTCGGTGAATTCCCATGAAGCGCGGTCCATCATGGCCAGCGCCAAGCGCGAACTCAGGATCTCGGTTTCGATGGTGTCGTCGTCGACCAGCGACATGCCCGGCGTGGTGCGCCCCGGCGGAGGCAGGTCACCCGGCCGCGACGCGGACACCATGCCGCTGACCAAAGCGCCCCGCAGGGCGGAGATGATGCCGTTGATCCAGGTCGGCGCGGCCTTGCGCAGGTCGAGCGCAACATCGCGCCGCTTGTACTGGATGCTGTGCTCGGCGGTTTGCGCCGCCAGGAGGCGGGCACCGTCTTCAACCGCATGAACGACGCTCGGGATGCCGCTCAACAGCCGCTCCACGTAGGAGCGGCGCGCCTGGGCGGCCAGGGCCAACGAATCGGCGGCGGTCGCCATGGGACGGTTGGTCGATGCTTCTCGGTAAGGGATGCCCTTACTCTACACCACCGCCCCGGCGTTGGGGTCGTTCGGATCGACGTCCTTGGATGGGCCGGACTTCATCAGATCCTCCCGCTTGACGCCCAGCCACATGGCAATGGCCGCCGCCACGAACACCGACGAATAAATGCCGAAGCAGATGCCGATGGTCAGCGCGATGGCGAAGTAGTGCAGCGTCGGCCCGCCAAAGATCAGCATCGACAGCACCATCATCTGCGTACTGCCGTGGGTGATGATGGTTCGGCTCATGGTGCTGGTGATCGCGTGGTCGATCACCTCGTGGGTGTTCATCTTGCGGTACTTGCGGAATGCTTCACGAATCCGGTCGAAGATCACCACCGATTCGTTCACCGAGTAGCCCAGCACCGCCAACACCGCCGCCAGCACCGAGAGCGAGAACTCCCACTGGAAGAAGGCGAAGAAGCCCAGGATGATCACCACGTCGTGCAGGTTGGCCACGATGGCGGCGACCGAGAACTTCCACTCGAAACGAAACGCCAGGTAAATCATGATGCCGATGACCACGAAGGCCAGCGCCTTCGCGCCGTCTTCGGCCAGCTCCTTGCCGACTTGTGGGCCGACGAACTCGCTGCGCTGCAGGGTGATGGGCTCGGCGCCACCGGCCTCGCAAACCGGTTTCTCGACCACCTCGCCCTTGTCGGTTTTGACCTGCTTCTTGCTCACCGTGCCGGACTCGGCCTTGCACAGCTCGCCGAACACGCGGTCGACCACGTCGCCCAGCTTGCCGTCGCTGCCCACCGGCAGGCGGATCAGCACGTTGCGGGTGGTGCCGAAGGACTGCACCTGCACCTCGCCGATCTTCATCGCTTCGACGGTGCTGCGGACCTTGCCAATGTCGGCGGCCTGCGCGTAGGTGGCTTCGATCAAGGTGCCGCCCTTGAACTCGATGGACAGGTGAAGTCCACGCGTGACCAAGAAGAAGACGGCGATCAGGAAGGTCGCGGCCGAGATGATGTTGAACACCAGCGCATGCCGCATGAACGGAATGTCGCGTTGGATTCTGAAGAACTCCATGTGAGGATCCTGTTTGAGTTCTTGGGGATCAGCCCTTGGCGGAGGCGTCAGCCGCAGGGGAAGCGGGCTTCCACACCTGGCCGATCGACACGCTCTTGAGCTTCTTCTGGCGCCCGTACCAGAGATTCACCAGGCCGCGCGAGAACACGACCGAGGAGAACATCGAGGTCAGGATGCCCAGGCAGTGCACCACCGCGAAGCCTTTGACCGGCCCGGAGCCGAAAGCAAACAAGGCAACGCCGGCGATCAGCGTGGTGACGTTCGAATCGAGAATCGTGGCGAAGGCACGCTCGTAGCCGACATTGATCGCCGCCTGCGGCGAGGCGCCCGCACGCAGCTCTTCGCGGACACGCTCGTTGATCAGCACATTGGAGTCGATGGCCATGCCCAGCGTCAGCGCAATGGCAGCGATGCCCGGCAGCGACAGCGTGGCCTGCAGCATCGACAGCACCGCCACCAGCAGCAGCAGGTTGAACGCCAGCGCGGTGGTGGAGAACACACCGAACAGCCGGTAGTAAATGCACATGAAGACCGCGATCGCGGCAAAGCCGTAGATCACGCTGTTGAAGCCCTTGGCGATGTTGTCGGCGCCGAGCGTCGGGCCGACGGTGCTTTCCTGGATGAACTCCATGGGCGCAGCCAGCGAGCCCGAGCGCAGCAGCAGGGCCAGGTCATTGGCGTTCTCGGTGGTGCCCATGCCGGTGATCTGGAACTCGTTGCCGAACTCACCCTGGATGCGCGCGACCGTCAGCACCTCGCCCTTGCCCTTCTCGAACAGGATGGCGGCCATGTAGTTGCCCACGTTCGTGCGCGTCATGTCGCGCATCAGGCGGCCACCCTTGGCGTCGAGGCTGACCGACACCGCCGGCTGGCTGTTCTGGTCGGGACGCGGTTGCGCATTGGTCAGCATCTCACCGGTGGCCACCGCCTCCCGGTAGGTGACGACCGGCGCACCGCGGCCGATGGTGAAGCGCTCGCGGCCGAAGGGCACGGGGCCGGTGCCTTCCGCAGCGGCACGTGCCTCGGCCGACATGTCGGCCAGGCGGAACTCAAGGTTCGCGGTGCGGCCGATGATGTCCTTGGCCTTGGCGGTGTCCTGCACGCCGGGCAGTTCGATCACGACACGGTCGAGGCCTTGCTGCTGGATCACCGGCTCGGCCACGCCCAGCTCGTTGACGCGGTTGTGCAGCGTGGTGATGTTCTGCTTGAGGGCCGCTTCCTGCACGGCGCGCGCGGCTTCCGGCTTGAGCGTGCCGCTGAGCTTGAAGTCGGTGCCGTCGGGCGTCTGCGTCCACACCAGGTCGGCCATCTGGTCGCCCAGCAGCTTGGCTGCGGCATTCAGCGTTTCGCTGTCGCGGAAGCGGATGTCGATGGTGTTGCCGTCGCGCGAGATCCCGGCGTGGCGCAGGTTCTTGTCACGCAACTGGGTCCGGATGTCGCCGGCCAGCGCCTCGCTCTTCTTGGCCAGCGCGGCCTTCATGTCGACCTGCATCAGGAAGTGCACGCCGCCCCGCAGATCCAGGCCCAGGTACATGGGCAAGGCACGGATCGCCGTCAGCCAGTGCGGCGAACGCGACAGCAGGTTCAGCGCCACGATGTAGCTCGGGTTGCTCTCGTCGGGGTTGAGCGCCTTGCTGAGCGCGTCTTTCGCCTTGAGTTGCGACTCGCCGTCCGCGAAGCGCGCCTTCACCGAGTTGCCCTCGAACTGCACGAAGTCGGGCTTCAGCCCAGCCTCCTTGAGCACCTGCTCGACGCGTTGCGTCGTCGAGTTGTCGAGCTTCAGCGTGGCCTTGCCACTGCTCACCTGCACCGCCGGCGCTTCGCCGAAGAAGTTGGGCAGGGTGAAGATCAGGCCGACCAGCAGGGCAATGCCCAGGATCGTGTACTTCCACCACGGATAGCGGTTCATGGAGCTTCTTTCGCGAGGCCGGCGGGCGCCGGCTTGTCTCTGTTATTTGCTGTTGTAGGTGCCCTTGGGCAGCACCTGGATCACAGCACCGCGCTGCACCTGGATCTCGACGTTGTCGGACACCTCGACGTGCAGGAAGGACTCGCCGAGCTTGGAGATGCGGCCGATCACGCCCCCCGCCACGACCACCTCGTCGCCCTTGGCCAACGCGTCGATCATGGCCTTCTGCTCCTTCTGGCGCTTCATCTGCGGCCGGATCATCACGAAGTACAACACCACGAACATCAGGATGATGGGCAGCATGCCGCCGATGCCACCCAGCGGCGATTCGGCCGCGGCCGCGGCAGGCGCGGTCTGCGCAAATGCTTCAGAAATGAACACGTGAAAGTCCTCGTTAGGGCCCGTGGGGCCGGTCGGCGCAGGGCCGGAGTGAAAGCTTGGAATTGTATGCCGCCACCTCTTTGCGAAGCCGCAGCACCGCCCCTGACCCGGGCAGACCCCAGTAGGTTCCCGGCATCACACCCTTAATCGTTTTGTGAATAAGGACGGAAGCAATCAGTCGTTCCGCGACTAGCCGGCGCTCACCATACTCCCCGCTCCACTTCATCGCCACCATGAACTTTCAACAGTTGCGCTCCGTGCGCGAAGCCGTGCGCTGCGGGTTCAACCTCACCGAGGTGTCCAAGGTGCTGCACACCTCGCAGCCCGGTGTCAGCCGCCAGATCCGCGAGCTGGAAGAGGAGCTCGGTATCGACCTGTTCGTGCGCGCGGGCAAGCGCCTGACTTCGCTCACCGAGGTCGGCACGCTGATCGTGCCCATCGTCGAGCGCATGCTCAATGACGCCGAGAACCTCAGGCGCGCCGGCGAGGAGTTCACCCAAGCCGCCCACGGCCGCCTGTCGATCGCCGCCACCCACTCGCAGGCGCGCTATGCGCTGCCAAGCGCGGTGCGCGACTTCCGCCAGCGCTACCCGCAGGTCACGCTCAACCTGCACCAGGGCTCGCCCCAGCAGGTGGCCGAGATGCTGATCTCGGGCGAGGCCGACATTGGCATCGCCACCGAAGCGCTGACGCACTACGACGCGCTCGTCACCCTGCCCTGCTACCGCTGGACGCACAGCGTGATCGTGCCGCCCGGCCACCCCCTGCTCGATGGCCAGCCGCTCACGCTGCAGCGCGTGTCGCAGTTCCCCATCATCACCTACGGCTCCGGGTACACCGGCCGCGTGCACATCGACGAAGCGTTCGAGGCCGCTGGTCTGGCCTTCAACCTCGTGCTCACCGCGATGGACGCCGACGTGATCAAGACCTACGTCGAGCTGGGCCTGGGCGTGGGCATCGTCGCGGCCATCGCCTTCGACGAAGACCGCGACCGCAACCTGCGTGCAATCGATGCGCGCGAGCTGTTCGCCGTCAACCTCACCAAGTTGGCGGTGCGGCGCGGCAGCTTCCTGCGCAGCTACGTCTACGACTTCATCGAGACCTTCGCCTCGCCGCTCAAGCGTGACGTGGTCGAAGGTGCGATGAAGGGCGAGCCGGTGCTCGACTAAGGCGCGCTGAAGCGCGTGATGCCGGTCTGCGTCAGCACGTACAGCGCGCCGTCGAGCCCCACCAGCATGCCCACCGGTGAGCCGGTGACGCGGCCGAAGGCATAGGCCGCGTTGCCGTTGGCGAGGTCGATCCGCCCGACCACCCGGTCGCAGTAGTCGGTGAAGAAGTAGCTCCCGCGGTAGGCCGCCGGGAAGGGGCCGCTGGCCGGGTAGAAAGCGCCGCCGATGATCGAGCACCCACTGAAGAAGCCGCCCACGCCAGCCGCTGAGCTGCTGTCATGGTCGTAAGCGAAGAGGGGGGCTGTCACGCCCGTGGCGGTCGTCGGCCCTTCGGTCGCCGGCCAGCCGTAGTCGGCACCAGCCACGCCGAGGTTGACCTCCTCCCAGGTGCCTTGTCCCACGTCGTTGATGTGCATGCGCCCGTCGCTCGCGCGCACGGCAAAGGTGAAGGGGTTGCGCAGGCCCTTGGCCCAGATCGCGCAGCGTAGCGTGGCCGCGGTGGTGCAGAACGGGTTGTCGCTCGGGATGCTGCCATCGTCGTTGAAGCGCAGCATCTTGCCGAAGGGGTCGTTCAGGTCGGGCGACTTCGCGCTGTTGGCGTTGTCGCCCACGGCCACGTAGAGCTTGCCGTCGTTGCCGAAGTGCATCGCGCCGCCGTTGTGGTTGGTGGCGGTCGACAGGGCGGGCAGATTGGCGATCCACACTTCGCTGCCCACCGAGACGATGTTGGGGTTGCTCGGGTTGGCCGTGAACCGGCTGATGCGGTTGTGCGTGCCGTTCTCGGGCGTCGTGTAGTAGAGGTACACGTAGCCGTTGGTGGCGAAGTTCGGGTGCAAGGCCACGCCGAGCAGGCCGCGCTCACCAGCAGGGTCGACGTTCAGGGTGATGAAGGGCGTCGGTAGCAGCGTGCCGTTGGCCTGCACCACCCGCAACAGCCCACCTTGCTGGGCCACGAACAAGCGCCCATCCGGCGCCTGCGCAAAGGCGGTGGCGTTGCTCAGGCCGGTGACCCAGGCGTCGTTGCGCGTGATGCCCGCGGGCTGGTTGCGGCTGCCGCCAAACGACACCGTGGCCGAAGCCCAGTTGGAGAGGTTGCCCGCCTGGTCCCCGGCCCGCATGCGCACGATGTGCTGGCCCGAGGCATAGGCGGTGGTGTCGAGCGTCACGCTGTGGGGCGACGCGGTGCCGGTGGCACCCACCTGCACGCCATCGACCTGGAACACCATGGACGTCACGCCCACGTTGTCGGTGGCC